>JBKDTB010000077.1:0-43778 GCA_046340515.1 Cyanobacteriota bacterium
GCCCGCCGACCCACCTGCATCCGCCGCTTCAACAGGGGCACGGTCAAGCTGGCTTCCGCCGCGAGCTGTTCGAGGCTCGGCTTCTCGCCTCCGGAGCGCAGGGTGAGCTCCGCCTCCAGCTCCTCCAGGGCCACCAGATCCTGCACCTGACGGCCAAGGGTGATTTCCTGCTCGTGGGTCAGCAGGGGCACGCGGCCGATGTCGCGCAGGTAGGAGCGAACCAGATCGCCATCCATGGCGGGCAGCTCGCGCACCGACACGGGGGCGAGGGGAACCGAGGCGATCTCCGAGAGCGGGGGTTCGAGAAGAGAGATGGCAGCCATGGCCCTCATCTTTACGGTGTGTGAAGCCTAACCTAACAAAGTGTGAATGCCTCTCATCTTCCAGCAGGTCTTCCGAGACGCAGGCTGCGCTCAAGCCTGTCCGAAGCGCTCCAGCAGCCAGGAGGCGGTCTGCAGATAGATGAACACCCCGGCCACGTCCGTCGCCGTGGCGATGAAGGGGGCCGACATCAGGGCCGGATCCAGCCCCAAGTGGTGGAACAGCAGGGGAAGGGCCGCCCCCGCCGTGGCCGCCAGGGTCGTGATCCCCAGCAGGCTGATGCCCGCCGCCCAGGCCACCACCCAGTTCTGGGACACATAACCGGCCCAGGGCACCACCACGAGCATCATCAGCAACCCGAGCAGGGCGCCCGCCACCGCCTCTCGCCCCACCGCCAGGGGGGCCCCCAGCGACTGAATGCGCTGGGTGCTCAGGCCCCTGATCACCACGGTGGAGCTCTGGGCGCCCACGTTGCCGCCGGTGCCGATCAACAGGGGGATGAAGGCCGCCAGCACCACCACCTTTTTCAGCACCTCATCCTCCGAGGCGATCACGGCGGAGGTGCCCGTGTTGGCCAACAGCAGCACCAGAAGCCACACCACCCGTCGGCGGGCCACGGTGAACAGGTTGCTCTGGAAGTAATCGTCCTCATCGCCCGCCTGCAGCGCGCCCGCGGCATAGATGTCGCGGGTGGCCTCCTGCTGGATCACGTCGATCACGTCATCCACTGTGACGATGCCCACCAGGCGCTCCTCTCGATCCACCACGGGCACCGCAAGAAAGTCGTAACGCTGGATCGCCCGCGCCACCTCCTCCTGGTCGGTGCCCGTGGTCACCCAAACCACATCCCGGGTCATCACCTCCCCCAACCGCTCCTCCGGATCCGCCGTCACCAAATCCCGCAACGACAGGATGCCCGTCAGGTGCCGAGAGGCGTCGGTGATGTAAAGGCTGTAGATGGTTTCGGTGTCGCGGGCGCGGCGGCGCACGATCTCCAGGGCCTGGGAGGCCTTGTGGAACTCCTTGAGATCGATGAACTGCGTGGTCATCAGACGGCCGGCGGTGCCGGGCTCATAGCCGAGCATCTGGGCCGTGATGCGGCGTTCGGAGGGGCTCAGCTCCGCCAGCAGGCGGCGCACCACCTTCGCGGGGAGCTCATCCAACAGGCGCACCCGATCGTCGGGTGACATTTCCTCCACGAGCTCCAGCACCTCCCCGGAACGCAGCCGCTCCAACAGGCTCTGCTGCACGCTCGGCTCCAGATATTCGTAGACGCCGATGGCCTCATCCTTTGGCAGCAGGCGAAAGGCCAGAGCCTGCAGCGTGGTGGGCAGAGTTCCGATCGCCTCGGCGCCATCCACGGGCTGGACGGGCTTGAGCAAAAGTTTGGCACCGTCGTAATTGCCAGCCTCCAGCAGGAGCTGGAGATGCTGCGCCAAAACTTCAGCCCCGCCGGACACCTCACCCATGTCCCTGCCTGCCGACCGATCGAATTGTATGGGGTGAGCGGTGGAGGATCAGCCGAGGAGCCATCCCCGGGACGGGCGCCCTCCGGCTCCCCGCGTCACCACGTGCAACCAGCGTCGTCCGCCGGGCTCCATCCAGGTGCGCAACACCCGAAGGGGCACGCCGGCCTCCAGGGAACCCAGCAGGGGAGCCCGGGAACGGGGAGCGGCCCGAAGGCCGCAAGGGGTGGGATTCAGCAGGGGTTCCAAGGAGGATTCCCGGCGTCTCAGCTCCGGCAGACGACGCTCCGCACCACCGGCCGGCAAGGCCGCAGGGGCAAACAACGCGATTCCCAACAAGGCGGCCCAGGTGATGAGCGGCGGCGTGGAGGAGGTGGAACGGCCTGACATTCAGATGTCCAGTTGCGCGAAATCCAGCTCAACGCTGTGGGTTTCGATGAATTCCCTCCGTGGGGCCACCTTGTCACCCATGAGGATGGTGAAGATGCGATCGGCCTCCGCCGCATCCTCAATCTCAACCCGCTTCATCATGCGTGTCGCGGGATCCATCGTGGTTTCCCAGAGTTGCTTGGGCATCATTTCGCCCAGGCCCTTGAACCGCTGGATGGTGTAGTTGGCCTTTTCACCAAAGCCCGCCAGGGTGTTCTTGAGATCGACCTCGTTGTAGCAATAGGTGTGGTTCTTACCCCGCTCCACCTTATAGAGCGGCGGGCAGGCGATATAGATGTAGCCACCTTCCACCAGGGCCCGCTGGTAGCGATAGAAGAAGGTGAGGAGCAGTGTGCGGATGTGGGCGCCATCCACGTCCGCGTCGGTCATGATCACGATGCGGTGATACCGGAGACCCTTCTCGTCAAACTCCTCTCCCTTGATGCCCAGCCCCAGAGCCGTGATGAGCGCCTGTATCTCGGTGTTTTTATAGATTTTGGCGTCGTCCGTCTTCTCGATGTTCAGAATTTTTCCCCGCAAGGGCAAGATGGCCTGAAAGCGACGGTCCCGCCCCTGCTTGGCGGAGCCGCCAGCAGAATCGCCCTCCACAATGTAGATTTCCGAATCCGATGGATCCCGGGAGCTGCAATCCGCCAGCTTGCCCGGCAGGGTGGAGCTTTCAAGGACGGACTTGCGTCGCACCAATTCGCGGGCCCGTCGCGCGGCTTCCGCCGCGTTGAAGGCCTGAATGGCTTTTTCAAGGATCAGGTCGATCACCTGGGGATGAAACTCCAGGTATTCCCCCAGGGCCTCACCCACCAGGGTGTCCACGATGCCGCGAACTTCGGTGTTGCCCAACTTGGTTTTGGTCTGCCCCTCAAACTCAGGATCTGGAACCTTCACCGAAAGCACAGCGGTGAGGCCTTCGCGAATGTTCTCGCCCGCCAGATTTTGATCGCTCTCCTTGCGCTTGCCTCGTTTCTTCGCAAAGGCGTTCAGCGTGCGGGTGAGCACGGTTTTCAAGCCTTCAATGTGCGTGCCGCCATCGACAGTGCGAATGTTGTTTGCAAAACCAAAGATATTGTCGGAATAAGCATCAACGCACCATTGCAGGGCCGCCTCAACTTGCACATCATCTTTTTGCGAATTCACATAAATGATGTCTGGGTGCAGGGGGTCTTTTTCCGCATTCATGTAGGCCACATACTCCTTGATGCCGCCCTCATAGTGGTAAATCTCCTCGTGCGCCCCTTCGCTCCCCTCGGCGCCCCGTTCATCGCGGAACACAATGCGCACACCACCATTCAGATAGGCCAACTCCCGCAAACGGGCGGACCGGGTCTGAGAGTCGAACTCAATGCCACCGCTGAAGATCTCGCGATCGGGCAGGAAGCGAACGGAGGTGCCGGTTTGCTTGGGATCGGCCGACGGCTTGGCGGCCAGGCTGCCGATCGGCTTGCCCCGCTCAAAACGTTGATGGTGTTCCTTCTCCTGGCGGAAGACGGTGACCTCCACCCATTCGCTCAGGGCATTGACCACCGAGATGCCCACCCCGTGGAGACCACCGGACACCTTGTAGCCCCCGGAACCGAACTTTCCCCCCGCGTGCAGCACGGTGAGCACGGTCTCCAGGGCGCTTTTCCCGGTGCGCGGGTGGATGTCCGTGGGGATGCCGCGACCGTTGTCGGTGACACTGGCGGACCCATCGCCGTGAAGCACGACCAAAATCTCGTCGCAATGCCCGGCGAGGGCTTCATCCACCGAATTGTCCACCACCTCGTAGACGAGATGGTGCAGGCCCCGTGGACCGGTGGTGCCGATGTACATCCCGGGCCGCTTCCGAACCGGTTCCAGACCTTCCAGAACTTGGATCTGTTCGGCGCCGTAGGCGGATTGGACTCGCGTGGAGTCGCTCATGCGTGGGCGGGTCTCGGTTGGATGGAGGGAGAAACGACAGGGGAGGCTGCCGCCGGGGAAGCGCCGCAGGAGCGCCAGGAAGAAGGCGCGGGAAGAAATTCGGCTGGATCCGAAGCCCAATCTACCATTGGCCCATCCTCGCCCCAGCCAGCCGCCTCTGCGGGGGCGTTCCGACAGGGGGTGCTTCCCCCCTCCGCCAGGCCTTCCGCGAAGGGGTGGACGGTCCCAGAGTGCCAATCATGACTTCGATCCCCCCACCCCCCGGCCAGCAACCGGATCAACCCGGGCTGGTGATCGCCCTGATGGGGCCCACAGCCAGTGGCAAGACCGCCCTGGCTCTCGAACTGGCGGAGACCCTCGACCTCGCTGTGATCAGCGTGGACGCCCGCCAGCTGTATGTCGGCATGGACATCGGCACAGCCAAGCCGACGGCGGAGCAGCGCGAACGGGTGCGCCATGAGCTTCTTGACCTGCGGCCGCCCGACCAACCGATGACGCTGCAGGAGTTCCTCCCCCTGGCCCGGGGGGCCGTGACCAGCGAGCTCCGGCGCCGCGGTCTGGCCCTGGTGGTGGGAGGCAGTGGCCTTTATCTCCAAGGCCTGCTGCAGGGCCTCACGCCCCCCGCCGTGCCGCCCCAGGCCCACCTGCGGGCCCAGTTCGAGGCCTTGGGCCAGCCGCTCTGCCATGCGGTCCTGGCGGTCTGCGACCCCGTCGCCGCCGCGCGCATCGCCCCGGCCGACGCCTGCCGCACCCAACGGGCCCTGGAGGTCTGCTATGCCACGGGCCAACCCCTCTCCGCCCAGCAAGGACGGGTGCCCCCTCCCTGGCCGGTGCTGGAACTGGGTCTCGACCCCGTCGATCTGCCGGAGCGCATCCGCCAACGCACGCAGGCGATGTACGCGGAGGGGCTGGTGGCCGAAACCGCGGCCCTGATCGCCCGCCACGGCGAGTCCTGCCCGCTCCTGAACACGATCGGCTACGACGAGGCCAGGGGCCTGCTGCGGGGCCAGTGGGGGGAAGCCCGGGCCATCGCCCGCACGGAGCAGCGCACGCGGCAGTACGCCAAGCGCCAGCGCACCTGGTTTCGCCGCCAACACCAGCCCCTCTGGCTGCGGGGTGATGATCTGATGCAAAACGTGGTCGCGGCCCTGCGGACGACGCGGCAAGGCTTAGGGTGAAGTGCAATATGCACTGTTGAATGCCTCCCCGCCCCCGCGTAGACCGTCGTGCTCCCGTGCGGGAGCTTCCCAACATCAACGAGAGGATCAACTACCCCAACGTGCGGGTCGTTGATGCCGATGGCAGTCAGCTTGGGGTGATCACACGAGAAGCCGCCCTGGCCGTTGCCCGCGAGCGAGAGCTCGACCTGGTGTTGGTGAGCGAGAAAGCCGATCCCCCCGTCTGCCGGGTGATGGATTACGGCAAATACAAGTTTGAGCAGGAAAAGAAGGCCAAGGAAGCCAAGAAGAAGTCGCATCAGACCGAGGTCAAGGAGGTGAAGATGCGTTACAAGATCGATTCCCACGACTATCAGGTCCGGATCGGCCAGGCCAGTCGCTTCCTGAAGGCCGGCGACAAGGTGAAGTGCACCGTGATCTTCCGCGGCCGGGAAATCCAACACACCGCCCTGGCGGAGGCCCTCCTGCTTCGGATGGCCAAAGACCTGGAGGAGAACGCCGAGCTTCAGCAGGCGCCGAAACGGGAAGGCCGCAACATGATCATGTTCCTTTCCCCCCGTCGCCAGGCGGCCGGCAAGACGCCAGCTCCCCCCAAGCCCGCCAAGCCGCCCAGCGGCAAAACCAGCGCCCCGGTGGGCGCCGGTCCAGGGCCGGCCGCCAGCCCGCCGCCCCCCAGCGACTCCTGAGGGCTGGCCAAGGCTGAAGTCTGACGATCCAGGGGCCTTCAGAGCGGCGTCGGATCGGCAAAGCTGGAGGCGAAGAAGTGGAGGATGGCTGGCCAGGCTTCCCGGGCCTGCTCCAGCTGAAAATCCGCCCGGGCCTCGCAGAGGAAGCCATGGCCGGCTGGAAAGGTGCGCAGCGCCACGGCGTCCTCCCCCCTGGCGGCCCTGGCACGATCCACAGCGGCCGCGATGGCGTCCAGGTCATCCGGGGGCACCAAGGGATCCTCACGTCCATAAACAAGGAGCAAGCGGCCCCCGGCCCTGGACAATTCGTCCAGGCTGGGCGGTCCGCCACCCGGTCGCCCCTGAACCACCCCGGCCCCGTAACAGACACAGCTGGCGGCCATGCCCGCCAGGCTGGACGCCAGCAGGGCGATGTGGCCACCGAAGCAGAAGCCGACGCAACCGATCGCTCCGGAGCCGTCTTCGGGCAAGCGTCCCTGGAGCCAGCGCTGGGCCCGGGCCACATCCAGCAGCAAGGTGGACGTCGTCGTGCGGTCCTTGTGGGAACGGCCCTCCTGAACGTCCTCCGGGCCATACCCCAGGCAGAGCCGGGGTGCGGTGCGCGCGAAGAGGGGCACCACCAGCGCCCCGTAGCCCAGACCCGCCAGGCGGTTGGCCACACCGCACACCCAGGGATTCAGCCCGAAGATCTCCGGCAGCACCAACAGACCCGCCCTCGGAGCACCATGCCGGGGCTGGGCCCACCAGCCCCGCAGGGGCACCTCCCCGTCCCGCTCCGGCTCCAGGCTCTGCCAATCGGCGCTGATCGGTGCGCCGGGGGGGAGGCCAGGGAAGAACAAATCATCCGTCTCCGCCATGGACCCGAGGCAACCGGCACATGGTCCTATGCCAGGGGGGGAATTGTCACGGAGGCAAAAGCTCCTTAGGGTGGCCGCGAGAACCAGGGCTTGAGCCGCGTGCGATTCCACATCCAGCAAGAGAGCGATATTCCCGCTTCCACCCAGCTCTACAACCAGATCTGCTTCGCCATCGCCGCCCGCCATTACCCGCCTGGCCACCGTTTGCCGAGCACGCGTCAGCTGGCCATGCAGACGGGGCTCCATCGCAACACCATCAGCAAGGTCTACCGGCAACTGGAAACCGACGGTGTCGTGGAGGCCATGGCCGGTTCCGGCATCTACGTGCGCGACCAGCAGAAGCCGCGGGAACTCAAGCCACCGCCGGGGTTGCGCTCCAAGATCCTTCCGGACATCGACCGGGTGGTGCGCCAGAGCATCGATGGCCTGCTCAACGCCGGCTGCACCCTCCAACAGGCCCGTGACCTGCTGACCCGGGAGGTCGACTGGCGCCTGCGCTGCGGCGCCCGGGTGTTGGTGAGCACCCCGCGGGAAGACATCGGCGCCTCGATGCTCATCGCCGAGGAACTCAGCCCCAACCTGGAGGTGCCCGTGGAAGTGGTGCCGATGGAGGAACTGGAGGCGGTGTTGGAGAGTTCGAGCAAGGGCACTGTCGTCACCAGCCGCTACTTCCTGCAACCGGTGGAGGAGATCGCCCAACAGCATGGGGTCCGCGCCGTGCCCGTGGATCTCAATGATTTCCGCCATGAGCTCGACCTCCTCAAGGAGTTGCGGGCCGGCAGCTGTGTCGGCCTGGTGAGCATCAGCCCCGGAATCCTGCGGGCCGCGGAGGTGATCCTCCATTCCATGCGTGGCAACGAGCTGCTTGTGATGACGGCGAATCCTGACACCGGCAGTCGCCTGTTGGCCCTGCTGCGGGCCGCCAGCCATGTGTTGTGTGACAAGCCCAGCCTCCCCTTGGTGGAACAGACCCTGCGGCAGAACCGCTCCCAGCTCATGCGCCTGCCGGTGGTGCACTGCGCCCAGAGTTATCTGGGCAGCGCCACGATTGATCAGCTGCGCAAGGAAATCGGCCTCCTGGCCGTCTGATGCGATCCATCGTCGCCATCTTCAAGGCCATGGCCTCGGATCTGGCCATGATCCGGGACAGGGATCCAGCCGCCAGGAGCACCCTGGAGATCCTGCTCTGTTATCCAGGCTTCCACGCGCTGGTGATCCACCGGTTCAGCCATCGCCTCTGGCGCTGGGGGGTTCCCCTGGTGCCGCGCCTGATGAGCCAGGGAGCCCGCCTGTTCACCGGGGTGGAGATTCATCCCGGGGCCGCGATCGGCCATGGGGTGTTCATTGACCACGGCATGGGCGTGGTGATCGGGGAAACCAGCGTGATCGGCCACAACTGTCTGCTCTACCAGGGCGTGACCCTGGGGGGAACGGGCAAACAGGAGGGGAAGCGTCATCCCACCCTGGAAGACAACGTCGTGGTGGGGGCTGGGGCAAAGGTGCTGGGGGCGATCACGGTGGGATCGAACACACGGATCGGCGCCGGATCGGTGGTCTTGCGGGATGTGGATCCCGACTGCACGGTGGTGGGAGTTCCGGGACGGGTGGTGCACCAATCCGGGGTGCGCATCGACCCCTTGGCCCACTCCGCCCTGCCGGACGCGGAGGCGCGGGTGATCCGCAACCTGATGGAGCGCATCGACCAACTGGAATCTGAGGTGAGCCGCCTTCAGGATTGCCTGCGGGAAGTCTCTGCCGGCCGTCCCCTGAGGGCGGCCTGCGCCGGTTCAGCCCAAAACATCCGCGACCGGGAGATCTTGGAATTCCTCGGGGAGTCGATGCAGGCATCGAACAACGAGGAGAATGGCAAGGTCTGAGGCCCAGCCGTCCGCAGACTCTCAGAACATCAGGAATAACCGCCGGGAGGGAGGTTACGCCGTGACTTGCTCGGGAACCTGCGGCTGGAACATGAACATGGAATAAATGACATTGCGTCGCATCTGTGTCATCATTTCACGGAACATGTCGTAGGCCTCGTTTTTGTATTCAATGATCGGCTGCTGCTGGCCATAGGCCCGCAAATTGATCGTCTCCCGCAGGGCCTCCATCGACTGCAGATGCTCTCGCCAGAGAGTATCGATTTGCTGCAGGATGAAAAAGCGCTCCGCCTCCCGCATCAGTCCAGCACGCACAGTGTTGACCTGGTCTTCCTTGATGTCGTAGGCATTGCGCATCTGCTCCTGCAGGAAGACCTTCAAATCATCCATGGTCAAACCCTGCAGCTGATCGGGAGTGAGGTCTTGGAGAAGATAGATGAATTCCTTGACCTTATCCAACAGCCGCTGCAAATCCCATTCCTCCGGTGGTAGATCGGGATTCACATAGGCCTCGACAATATCGTCAATGGTTCGCTCGCCGTAGCCCAAAACCTGCAGCTTCAACTCCCGTCCCTCCAGAACCCGCCTGCGCTCGGCATAGATGGCGCGACGCTGATTGTTCATCACCTCATCATACTCAAACACATCTTTGCGCTGATCGTAGTAATAGGTTTCCACCTTTTTCTGCGCTCCCTCCAGGGAGCGGGTGAGCAAATTGGACTCGATGGGCATGTCCTCTTCCACCCGGAAGGCATTCATCAAGCCGGCCACCCGATCCCCCCCGAAGATGCGCAGGAGGTTGTCATCCAGCGAAAGAAAGAAACGGGTGGTACCAGGATCTCCCTGGCGACCTGAGCGGCCTCTCAACTGATTGTCAATCCGGCGGGACTCGTGTCTCTCGGTGCCGATGACATGCAAACCACCAGCCTCTCGAACCTGTGTCTCTTCCTGTTTGACAACACCATCATATTCGGCCTTCACACGATGGATCAGATCACGCATCTTTTGAATCTGTGGATCGGGCGTGGGAGCTTTTTCCGCCGCAAGCGCGATGCGATCCTCCAGCTCCAGCAGGCTGAGCTCCCGATCCCCCCACACCTGCACCAATTCCCGTGCCAGGGCCACCAGCGCCTGTTCCGTG
Organism: Cyanobacteriota bacterium; assembly: GCA_046340515.1. Lineage (GTDB taxonomy): Bacteria > Cyanobacteriota > Cyanobacteriia > PCC-6307 > Cyanobiaceae > Cyanobium. The sequence continues at coordinate 9,873 of JBKDTB010000077.1, forward strand.
TCTGGCGAGAGGTCGCAGGGATAGAGGGTGGTGCCGAGGGAACGCCCATCCCGCGCCAGGCCAGGGGTGGAGGAGCCGTCGCCGGCGAAACCACCTCCCCTGGCGGCGGAGGAGCGCTGTGGGGGGAGGGGAGGGCCATGGCCCTCTTCAGGCCGCACCAGGCGGGGCAGGAGCACTTCCCGCACCTTCAAGCGCGCCATGTAATCACTGTTGCCACCGAGGATGATGTCTGTGCCGCGCCCCGCCATGTTGGTGGCGATGGTGACCGCGCCAGCCCGGCCCGCCTGGGCGATGATTTCAGCCTCTCGTTCCACATTTTCCGGCTTGGCGTTGAGCAGGTTGTGGGGGATGGAGAGTTCGGACAGCAGGGCAGAGAGCACTTCCGATTTTTCCACGCTTGTTGTGCCCACCAGCACGGGGCGACCGCGTCCGTGAATTTCCGCCGTTTCATTGGCCACCGCCCGCCACTTGGCCGGCTCGGTTTTATACACCTGATCGGTCCAATCCGCCCTGGAGCTGGTGCGGTTGGTGGGAACCGTGGTGACTTCCAACTTGTAGGTTTTTTCAAATTCCAACTCTTCCGTTTTTGCCGTGCCCGTCATGCCCGCCAGGCGGGGATAGAGCAAGAAGAAATTCTGATAAGTTATGCTTGCGAGGGTTTGCGTCTCGGGTTGAATCGGCAATCGCTCCTTGGATTCGATGGCTTGGTGCAACCCATCGCTCCAACGCCGCCCAGGCATCACACGCCCTGTGAACTCATCAACGATCACAACATCATTGTTTCGGACAATATAATTGACATCTTTTGCGAAAAGCTCCTTCGCTTTCAAGGCATTATTGACGAAATGAGCCCAGGGATCTGCCGAATCATAGAGATCTTGAACCCCCAGAATATCGGCTGCATGGGCATAGCCTTGGTCGGTGAGTGTGACGTTACGCCGCTTTTCATCCACTTCATAGTCGCCCTCAGGATCGATGCCATCCTTGCCAAGCTCCGGAGCCCGGATCAATTGGGAAGCCACCTCCGTGGCCAACCGGTATTTTTCCTGGGGACGCTCAACCTGTCCGGAGATGATCAACGGCGTGCGCGCCTCGTCAATCAGGATGGAGTCGACTTCATCGATGACGCAATACTGAAACTCTCGCTGAACAATATCCGAGAGATCGGTAGCCATATTATCGCGTAGATAATCAAAGCCCAGCTCCGAGTTGGTTGCATAAGTAATGTCGCAAGCGTAGTTGCGTTTGCGATCCACAGGCAACATATCCTGCTGAATCAAGCCTACGCTCAACCCAAGAAAACGGTGAATTTGCCCCATCCACTCAGCATCGCGCCGGGCCAGATAATCATTCACGGTAACCACATGAACGCCCTTACCTGTCAAGGCGTTGAGATAGGCGGGCAAGGTGGCCACAAGTGTCTTGCCCTCACCAGTTTTCATTTCGGCAATCTGACCATCGTGGAGCACCATGCCGCCGATGAGTTGCACATCAAAATGCCGCATTCCCAACACCCGTTTCCCTGCCTCGCGCACAACGGCGAAGGCTTCGGGCAGCAGGTCATCCAGGAGGGCCTTCTTGCGGGGCAGACCATCCACTTTATCGAGCTGTTGCCGAAAGTTTGCCGTCCGTCCGCGCAGCTCATCATCAGAGAGTGCGCTGATTTCCTCCTCCCAGAGGTTGATGTCTGAAACCAGGGGCTGGTAGCGCTTCAGCTTGCGAGCGTTTGGATCACCCAGCAACAGCTTGAGCATGGTGAACAGACTACTTTTCACTTTCATCTTAACACCGCAACAGTCGACCCTGCGAGACAGATGTGAGGCGGGAGAATGGATTTCCGCGCCTTCAGCCGCTGTTGCCCCTCTCCCCGCCCCTGAGGGCCAGCGGGGGCGGGGAGAGGGTGGTTGACGACGGAAGGCAGAGTCTATGGTTCCTCATCGTCATGGCCGTTTGTCTTGATGACCAACGCAGAACAACCAGCGGAGGCTGGTCGGGGCGGTCTGAACTCCGTTCGGATCGTCTGCCATGGACGCTCCGCGCCCGCCCTCCAACTCGGCTTGGATCCCCATCTCCGTCCGGCCTCGGCGATCCAGCAACTGCAACGCCTGTTGAACAGCAATGCCTTCTGGGGTCAAGGTCGCTCCAGGGAAGATCTGCGACGAATGGTGAGCAACAGCGCGGTCTGTGTCACGGCCTGGAAGGGACGGCACCTGATCGGGTTCGGACGGGCCACCAGCGACAGCGTCTTCCGCGGAACCATCTGGGATGTGGTGGTGGACGCCGAAGAGATCGGGAAAGGGATCGGCACAACGATCGTGAACACCCTCCTGGGCAGTGGGGCCCTGGCAGCCTGCGAGAGGGTCTACCTGATGACAACAAACAGCGCCGGTTTTTACAAAAAATTAGGATTTGAAACGAATCCTTCCCAGGTTTTGATGATCAGAACAAAAAGCGGATGAAGAGATTCGAACTCTCGACCCTCTCCTTGGCAAGGAGATGCTCTACCACTGAGCTACATCCGCGTGTCACGTCGCTTTCGCGACCTTTGCCAGAATGCCCCATCGCCGTGCCGGCCGTCAATCGTCTGGTGACGACATCTGGCCGGGTCAGCCGGGCGGAGGGAGCTGGGCCATCAAGCTGCCCATCTCCAGAGCCTGCAGGGCATAGCTCCAGCCGAGGTTGCTCTTGATGCCTGCCCGCTCCAGGGCCTGCTGCAGGGTGTCGGTGGTGAGCACGCCAAAGATCACGGGCACCCCCGTTTCCCGCGCCACGGCGGCCACCCCCTTGCTCACCTCAGCGACCACCACATCAAAATGGGGGGTGTCGCCACGGATCACAGCTCCGAGGGTGATCACCACCTGATAGCGGCCACTGGCCGCCAGCCGCTGGGCGACCAGGGGAATCTCAAAACTTCCGGGCACCCAAGCCACATCCAGCTTTCCACTGGCCGTCGTGGTGTCAATGCCATGGCGACCCAGGCAGTCGAGGCAAGCACTGAGCAGCTTGCCCGTGACCAGATCGTTGAAGCGGGCCACCACAACGGCGATGCGCAGGTGGGCCGCCTGGGTGAAGGTGCCTTCGAAATGGGTCAAGGGGACTCAGACCACGAAATAGCTCATGCCCCAGTTCAGCAGCACCAACCCCACCCAGACCACCCCGCCAATGAGGATCAGGCGGTTGGAGCGACCGATGTCCTCGCTGCTGGCATAGAGGACAGGCACCGCCACGATCAACGCAAAGGACAGCACCACAAGGGCCAGAACGGTGAGCGTGTTGATGATCTGCATGGAGTGAGAGGCGCGCCGGCCGATTCGGGCATCGGGCGGATTCTCACACGTGGCCCCCGCCGCCCGGGCCCCCACTCCGGGCTTCCTTCACATGTTGTCGAAGGCGGCCGGCGGGGCCCCACCGCTGGGGGCCGTTAGCATCAACTCCCCACTACCCTCAGCGTCATGGGCGGGGCGAGCAGCCAGCAACTCCTTCTGGTGACGGCAGCCGACCTGCAGGGTGATCTGTTCGCCGCCCCGGGCGGCGCCCACGATCCCCCCCAGCCCCCACCCGGTGGCCCTCCCGCCATCCCGGACCCCGAGGACGACGACCCCCTGGCCGCCGCCGCCGCCCGCCCCCGCCATCGGCAGGACCGAGCCGCGACCCCGCCGCCCCCCGAGGACGCCGCCGATTCCCCGTCCACGGCAGACAGGGAGGCCTCCCCCGCGGAGGACCTGCCCCGCTGGCATCACCACAGCCTGATCGCCCCCGAGGCGCTCACGCCGATGCTGCGCCACTACGTGACCCTCAAGGCCGCCCACCCGGACCGGGTGCTGCTTTACCGCCTGGGCGACTTCTTCGAATGCTTCTTTGAAGACGCCATCACCGTCTCCCGCCTGCTCGACCTCGCCCTCACCGGCAAGGAGGGAGGCAAGGCCATCGGCCGGGTGCCCATGGCAGGCATCCCCCACCACGCCGCGGAACGGTATTGCGGCGAGCTGGTGCAGCGCGGCCTCTGCGTGGCCCTCTGCGACCAGCTGGAAACCACCCCTTCCAACGGCCAGCTCCTGCGGCGCGACATCACCCGCGTGCTCACCCCCGGCACCGTTCTGGAGGAGGGGATGCTGGCCGCGCGCCGAAACAACTGGCTCTGCGCCGTGGTCCTCGCGGGGGCCCGCTGGGGGTTGGCCGTGGCGGACGTGAGCACGGGGGAGTTCCGCGTCAGCGAACAGGAGGGACTTGCCGCCCTGCACCAGGAACTGCTGCGCCAGGAGGCGGCGGAGGTGGTCTGGGCCCAGCCGGAGGGAGGGGACGGGGGCGAGGAGGCAGCCCCGTCGTGGTGCCCCGGGGGCCTGCGGCACACCCCCCAGCCCCGCGCCCCGTTTGAAGCCCCCCAGGCGAAACAGCGGCTGCTCGAGCGCTATGGCCTGGCCCGTCTGGAAGGGCTGGGCCTGGCGGAAACGCCCCTGGCCCTGCGGGCCGCCGGCGGCCTGTTGGCCTATCTCGACAGCACCCAGCCCGACCCGAACGCCCGGGACGACGGAGGAGCCGCGATCCCCCTGGAGCGGCCCCGGCTCTGGCATGCGGGAGACACCCTGGTGCTCGATGCCCAGACCCGCCGCAATCTGGAACTGACCCGCACCCAGATGGGAGGACGCTTCGAGGGATCCCTGCTCTGGGCCCTGGATCGCACCGTCACCGCCATGGGCGCCCGTTGTCTGCGGCGCTGGGTGGAGGCTCCTCTCGTGGAGGCCGCCCCGATCCTGGAGCGCCAGGAGGCGGTGAGCGAGCTGGTCCACCACCGGGCCCTGCGCCAGTCCGTGCGCCGCCTGCTGCGGCCGATGGCTGATCTGGAGCGGCTGGCGGGTCGGGCGGGGGCCGGCACCGCCTCCGCCCGCGACCTCGTGGCCCTGGCCGATGGCCTGGAGCGCCTGCCCCGCCTGGCGGAGCTGCTCCAGGTCGCCGGCAGCGCCCCCCTGCGGGCCCTCGCCGCCCCTCGGCCCGAGCTGGAGGAGCTGGCCGCCGAACTGCGCCACACCCTGGTGGAGAGTCCCCCCCTGAGCCTGAGTGAGGGGGGCTTGATCCATGACGGGGTGGACGCCCGGCTGGATGGCCTGCGCAACCAGCTGGATGACCAGGACCGCTGGCTGGCCGACCAGGAGCGCCAGGAGCGCCAGCTGAGCGGCCACGCCAACGTGCGGCTGCAGTATCACCGCACCTTCGGTTACTTCCTGGCGGTGAGCCGGGCGAAGGCGGCGGCGGTGCCCGACCATTGGATCCGCCGGCAGACCCTGGCCAACGAGGAGCGTTTCGTCACCCCGGCCCTCAAGGAGCGGGAGGGACGCATCCTCCGCCTGCGCACCCGCGCCGCCCAGCGGGAACTGGAGCTGTTCTCGGCCCTGCGCCAGCGGGTGGGGCTGGGGGCCGAGCCGATCCGCGCCGCCGCCCGCGAGGTGGCCGCGCTGGATGCCCTGGCTTCCCTGGCGGAGGTGGCCGCCACTGAGCGCTGGTGCCGTCCGGAGATCGTCGACAGCCGGGAGTTGGCCATCGAGGCCGGCCGCCATCCGGTGGTGGAGCAACTCCTGGTGGACGAGCCCTTCACCCCCAATCCCATCACCCTGGGCGGAGGTCATGCCGAGGCCCCCGACCTGCTCGTGCTCACCGGCCCCAACGCCAGCGGCAAAAGCTGCTATCTCCGCCAGACCGGCCTGCTGCAACTCCTGGCCCAGGTGGGCAGCTGGGTGCCGGCCCGATCGGCCCGCCTGGGCCTGGCGGATCGCATCTTCACCCGCGTCGGCGCCGTGGACGACCTGGCCACAGGCCAATCCACCTTCATGGTGGAGATGGCCGAGACGGCCAACATCCTCCACCACGCCACCCCCCGCTCCCTGGTGCTGCTGGACGAGATCGGGCGGGGCACGGCCACCTTCGACGGTCGTGCGATCGCCTGGGCCGTGGCCGAGGCCCTGGCGGACGATGTGGGGGCCCGCACGGTGTTCGCCACCCACTATCACGAGCTCAACGAATTGGCCGGTCTGCTGCCGAATGTGGCCAATGCCCAGGTGTTGGTGGAGGAAACCGGCGACGACCTGCTCTTCCTGCATCAGGTGGTGCCAGGCGGCGCCAGCCGCAGCTACGGCATTGAGGCGGCCCGGCTGGCCGGGGTTCCCCCCTCCGTGGTGCGCCGGGCGCGGCAGGTGCTGGGCCGCATCGAGGCCAACAGCCACGTGGCCGTGGGCAGCGGGGGCTAAGGGCTCCCGGCCCGCCAAGCCCCCCGCAGCAGGGCGTTGGCCGCCGCGGCCGCCAGGGCGGCGCCACCGCGACTGCCCTCCAGGCGAATCTGGGGCAGGGCGCGGGCGGCCAGGCGCCGCTTGCTCTCCATCACCCCCACAAAACCCACCGGCATGCCGATCACCAGGGCCGGGGGGAGCAGTCCGCCCCGGGCCGTGAGCGTCAGCAGGCGCTCCAGCGCCGTGGGAGCACTGCCGATCAACACCACGGCGCCGGAATGGCGCTCCAGGGCGATGGCCATGCCTTCCGCCGCCCGGGTGCCGCCGGGGGGAGCCACCGCGGGAGCCCAGTCCAAGACCGACCACACCGGGTTGCCGAAGGTGCGGCGGGCCATGGGGCGAACGGCCGCCGCGGCCATGGCCGTGTCGGTGAGGATCGGCGCGCCGCTGGCGAGGGCCCGGGCCCCGAGGGCACAGGCCCCCGGGCTGAAGCGAAGGTCCGGGGCCAGGCTGAGGTCGCCGCCACTGTGCACCAGGCGCTCCAAGACGTCCCGCTCGAGGCCGTGGAGGCCTGTCTCCCCCAGCCAGGCGCGGATGCGCCGCAGGCTTTCCGAGAAGATCGGATGGTCGAAGTCGTTCAAGACAGGCCCTGATGCCGATCCACCTCTACTGGGGCGACGACGAGGCCGCCCGGGCTCGGGCCTTGGAGCAGCTTGTGGAAAACGTCCTGGATCCGACCTGGGCCGCCATGAATCTGAGCCGGCTCGATGGCCAGGACGGGGAGCAGGCCCGCCGTGCCCTGGAGGAAGCCCGCACCCCACCCCTGGGGGCGGGAGATCGGGTGGTCGTGGTGCAACGGAGCCCCTTCTGCGGGGCCTGCGCCCCGGCCCTCGCGGAAGCCCTGGAGGCCTGTCTGCCCGCGATCGCCCCCCACACCCATCTGGTGCTGGTGAGCAGTGGCAAGCCCGACGCCCGGCTGCGCACCACAAAGGCCCTGCGCGCGGTGGCCGAGGAGCGAAGCTTCCCCCTTCCCGCCAGCTGGGACGGGGCAGGCCAGCTGGAACTGGTGCGCAGCGCGGCCCGGGACCTGGGGTTGACCCTGGAGGATCGGGCGGCCGAAGCCCTGGCCCAAGCCATCGGCAGCGACAGCGCCCGGCTGGCCAGCGAGCTGGAAAAACTGCGGGTCTACGGGGGGGAACGGATCACGGAGGCCGCCGTCAACGCGCTGGTGGGGGGCCGCAGCAGCACGGCCCTGGCGGTGGGGGAGGCCCTGTTGGCCGGTCGACCGGCGGAGGCGATCGCCCTGGCGGATGGGCTTCTGGAGGCCGGCGAGCCGGCCCTGCGGATCGTCGCCTCCCTCTCCAGCCAGATCCGGGGCTGGTTGTGGGTGGCCCTGCTGGAGGCCCGCGGGGAGCAGGACGTCAACACGATCGCCAAGGCGGCGGGCATCGGCAATCCGAAGCGGGTCTATGTGTTGCGCAAGCAAATTCGCGGGCGCAGCGAGGACCATCTCCTCGCCCTGTTGCGGCAGCTCCTGGAGGCGGAGGCGTCGTTGAAGCGCGGCGGAGACCCGGCGGACACCTTCCGCGAGGCCTGGCTGCTCCCGTCGAGCCCTCCTCGATAAGTTGGCTCTCACCTGCACCCGCGCGCGGATGACCCTCCTCGTCCAGAAATTCGGAGGCACCTCCGTCGCCGACGTGGAGCGGATCCAGGCCGTCGCCCGACGCATCGCCAGCAGCCGCGAGGTGGGCCACGACCTGGTGGTGGTGGTCTCCGCCATGGGGCACACCACCGACACCCTGACGGCGATGGCGCGGGCCATCAACACGGATCCCCCCCAGCGGGAGATGGACATGCTGCTCGCCACCGGCGAACAGGTGTCCATCGCTCTGCTGGCCATGGCGCTCCATCGGCTGGGCGTGCCGGCGGTGTCGCTCACAGGCACGCAGGCGGGCATCATCACGGAATCCGCCCATGGCCGGGCCCGCATCCTCGAGATCCGCACGGAGCGGTTGTGGCGACGGCTGGAGGAGGGCCATGTGGTGATCGTGGCCGGATTTCAGGGCACCAGCGGCGGTCCATCGGGCATTCCGGAGATCACCACCCTGGGGCGTGGAGGATCGGACACCTCCGCCGTGGCCCTGGCCGCCGCCCTTGGCGCCGCGGCCTGTGAGATCTACACCGATGTGCCGGGCGTGCTCACCACGGATCCGCGCAAGGTGCCCGATGCCCCGTTGATGGAGCAGGTCTCCTGCGACGAGATGCTGGAGCTGGCGAGCCTGGGAGCCTCCGTGCTCCATCCCCGCGCCGTGGAGATTGCCCGCACCTATGGCGTTCGCCTCCTGGTGCGCTCCAGCTGGACGAACGATCCAGGCACGTCCCTCACCAGCGGCGTCAGCCGGCCCGTGGGCAGTGAAGGGCTGGAGCTGGGCAAGCCCGTGGATGGGGCTGAACTGGAGCGGGATCAGGCCGTCCTGGCCTTGTCGGACATTCCTGATCGACCGGGCGTGGCGGCCCGGCTGTTCGAGGCCCTCGGCGCCGCCGGGCTGAACGTGGATCTCATCGTGCAATCCACCCACGAGGGAAGCAGCAATGACATCGCCTTCACCGTGGCGGAGGCGGAACGGGAAAGCGCCAGCCAGATCTGTCGCCACCTGCTGCAGGATCTGGACGCCGAGGGGGCCCGATTGGCGATGGAGGGGGGGATGGCCAAGATCAGCATCTCCGGGGCGGGCATCCTGGGGCGCCCTTCCGTGGCGGCCCGCCTGTTCGACACCCGGGCCCGCCTGGGGATCAACCTGCGGCTGATCGCCACCAGCGAGGTGAAGGTGAGCTGCGTGGTGGATGGCCGCCAGGGCAGCAAAGCCCTGCGCGCCGCTGCGGAAGCGTTCGAGTTGGGGGAGAACCAGCTGCGGGAGGGCCCCCTCCCCGCCGATCCCGACGCTCCCGCCGTGCGAGGCGTGGCTCTGGACCTCAATCAAGTGCAGGTGACCGTGAAGGGAGTGCCGGATCTGCCGGGCTCGGCGGCCGCCATCTGCCGGGCGCTGGCCGACGCGGGCATCAGCCTGGATGCCATCGTGCAGTCCGAGCGACTGCACCCCCCCGGGGCCGGGGCGACCACCGGCAGCCGAGACATGAGCTTTGTCCTGCGTCGCGGCGACCGTCCCGGTGCTCAGGGGGCCCTGACGCACCTGTTGCGGCAATGGCCCGGGGCCAGCTTCGAGGAGGGTGCGGCCATCGCCCGGGTCAGCGCCGTGGGCACGGGCATGGCCTGCACCGCCGGCACGGCCGCCCGGATGTTTCGGGCCCTGGCCGACGCGTCCATCAACATCGAGATGATCGCCACCAGTGAAATCCGCACGAGCTGCGTGGTGGCGGAGGCGGACGGCGTGCGGGCGTTGCGGGTGGTGCATGAGGCCTTCGGCCTGGGTGGCGCAACGAGTCATCCGGTGGAGGGAACAGAGGCGCCCGACCCACCATGAGGGCTTCGGCCCCTCAGTCTTTGCCCACAAGCTTTTGCCGCAGGCCTTTGATGCGGTCCCGCAGGGTGGCCGCTTCCTCAAAGTCGAGATTTTTCGCCGCAGCCTTCATTTTGTCCTCGAGCTGCTGGATCAATTCAGGAAGGGAATCCAGGGGCACCGCGTTGAGCTCCGCCTGTTCCGTGGCCTCTTCAAGCTGCTCGTCGTTGAGCCGCCGCGACACCTCCAAGAAGGCGAGGATCGCATTGCCCGCCCGCTTGCCGGCGGGTTGCGGCGTGATGCCGTGGCGTGTGTTGTAGGCCTCCTGGATGGCCCGACGCCGGGCGGTCTCGGAGATGGCCTTCTCCATGCTTTCGGTGAGGTTGTCGGCATAAAGAAGGGCGACGCCCTCCACGTGGCGAGCAGCGCGGCCGATGGTCTGAATCAGGGAACGCTCGGCCCTCAAGAAGCCCTCCTTGTCGGCATCCAGGATGGCCACCAGGGACACTTCCGGCAGGTCAAGGCCCTCCCGCAGGAGGTTCACCCCCACGAGCACGTCATACTCCCCATTGCGCAAATCCTGGATGATCTCGATCCGCTCGATGGAGTGAATCTCGGAGTGGAGATAGCGCACCCTCACGCCATGCTCCGCCAGGTAGTCCGTGAGATCCTCGGCCATGCGTTTGGTGAGGGTGGTCACGAGCACCCGCTCCTGTTTGGCGGCCCGCACGCGAATTTCCCCGAGCAGGTCATCCACCTGACCCTCGGTGGGCCGCACCTCCACGACGGGATCGAGAACGCCAGTGGGGCGAATCACCTGCTCCACAATGTCAGAATCGCTCTGCGTGAGCTCCCAGTTACCGGGTGTGGCGCTGACAAAAATCGTCTGATTGGCCTTCTGCCAGAACTCCTCTCCCTTCAGGGGCCGGTTGTCCGCCGCGCTGGGAAGGCGAAAGCCATGCTCGATGAGCACCTGCTTGCGGCTCTGGTCGCCGTTGTACATCGCCTGGAGCTGACTGCAGGTGACGTGGCTCTCATCCACCACCAGCAGCCAGTCGCGGGGGAAATAATCGATCAGGCACTCCGGAGGAGAACCGGCGGGCCGCCCAGCCAGATGGCGTGCATAATTTTCCACCCCATTGCAATAGCCCACCTGCTCCAGCATCTCCAGGTCATAGGCGGTGCGCTGCTCCAGCCTCTGGGCCTCCAGCAATCGTCCCTGACCATGAAGTTCCGCGAGCCGTTCCGCCAGCTCAAGGCGTATGGCCTGGATGGCCGTTTGAAGCCGCTCCTTGGGAGTGACGAAGTGCTTGGCGGGGTAGATGCTGATGGCGTCCAGGCTTTGAAGAATCTCACCAGTGGTGGGATCGACATAACGGATGGCGTCAACCTGATCGCCGAAAAGTTCCACCCGCACCAGCCGATCTTCATACGCGGGGCCAATTTCCAGCACATCCCCACGAACCCGGAAGCGCCCGCGACTGATTTCGATGTCATTGCGTGCATATTGATTATTCACCAGCTCCCGCAGAGAACCCCGCAGGTTAATGGTGGCTCCCACTTCAAACTTCACCGCAGCTTTCAAATATTCGGAAGGGATGCCCAAGCCATAGATGCAACTAATGGACGCCACAACAATGACATCCCGCCGCTCAAACAAAGAGCGCGTCGCCGAATGGCGCAGCATATCAATCTCTTCATTGATCGAAGCCGTCTTGGCAATGTAAGTATCAGATACGGGCACATAGGCCTCGGGCTGATAATAATCATAGTACGAGATGAAGTATTCTACGGCGTTGCGGGGGAAGAATTCCCGCAGTTCATTACAGAGCTGGGCAGCGAGGGTCTTGTTATGGGCCAGAACAAGGGCGGGACGTCCTGTGCGGGCAATGACATTGGCAATCGTGAAGGTCTTGCCCGTACCCGTGGCCCCGAGCAAGGTTTGATAGCGACGGCCAGCGTCCACCCCTTTGACCAGCGCCTCAATGGCGGTGGGTTGATCCCCCCGGGGGGTGTACGGGGCCTGAAGATGAAACGCCATCGCGCCATTCTGGCCCGCGGTGACGGGCACCGCGTCGTGTCAGGCCAACAGCCGGCCCTCTCCGCGCCGCGGCGCACCAAGCCTTCAGACGATGGGCAGGCCTGTGATCAGCGCCATGGCACGGGTCAGGGGCACCTCCAGGCCGAGGGCCCGGAGCACGAAATAACTGATCAGGCTGTAGGCCAAAGCTCCCAACACGGCGCTGAGGAGTCCGTTGCGCAGACGAAAGCCCTGGATCAACCAGGCCGCCAGCCCGAACAGGATGACGGCGATCAGCCACTCAAACAGGAAGCTCACCGGGCTGATGAAGCCGCCGAGGGAGGTGATCGCCCAGAAAGGACCAAGGATGAGCTTGAGAGGGATCATCAACAGGGTTCCGAGCAGGCCGATCACCACGGCCGACAGCAGGGCGACCTGGAAACTGGCCATCTCCACACCCAGCGGCAGCTTGGCCACCAGCAACAGGATGAGCGCACGAATGGGCCACTGGAGCAGCCAGATGAGAGAACCAACCATCAGGTTCAGCCGTTGCTGTCGATACCATAGGTAGAGCCTTCCGCAGGGGCAACGGCGGGAACGGTGGCCTCCCGCAGGGCCCGCACCACGGCCACCATGGCCACTTCATCCCGCAGGCGATTCACGGCGGAGCCCACGCCAACGCCCGCAGCTCCGGCCGCCAGGGCCATGGGCACCGTGACCGCGGACAGACCGGAAGCACAGAGCACGGGCAGGGGCACCTCCGCCGCCGCCAGGGCTCGGCTGATGGCGTGGGTGGCGGCCAGGGTCGGAGCCGCTTTCTCGATCAATCCCAACACCCCCGCGCTCACCGGCCGTGCGCTGGTTCCGCCTTCGGTCTGGATCCAGTCGGCTCCGGCATGGGCCAGGGCCACGGCCAACTGCTCCTGTTGGTCAAGGGGCAACACGTGGGGAACGGTGACCGAGAGCACCACATCCGGCAGCAGCTCCCGGGTGCGATGGGTCAGGCGCAGCACGTCGTCCGCCTCAAAGCGCAGGCCCAGGGGATAAAAGGCATCAAAGTTGCCGATCTCCACCATCGTGGCTCCCGCCGCCACAGCGGCGGGGAAGAGATCGGGATCCACTGCGGAAACACACAGCGGCAGTCCGGGAACGATGGCGAGAACGGCCTCCACCAAAGAAGGATCACAGGCCAGATCGAGAAGATCGGCCCCCCCCGCCGCGGCGGCCCGGGCGATCCGCGCCACCGCGATCGGATCGCGATTGGTGAGGCCGGCGATCACCTTCAGCAGCCGCCGCTGTCGGATCCCCTCCCGAAGGGGGGCAGGCAGGCTGGAGTGACGCGCCATCGGAAGGGTTGGAAGGAATGAGCGTGATTCTCCCATCCGAAGCCTCAGGCGCCTCCCGTCCCTGGGGCCCCGACCAGGATCGCCTCCACAGGCACCTGCTGCGCCATCCCTCCCTGCTGCCGGGGGGAGCCCGCCTGCTGCTGGCCGTCTCGGGCGGCCAGGACTCCATGGCCCTCACAGCCCTCCTGCGCGACCTGTCCGCCCTCCATGGCTGGGAGCTCAGCCTCTGGCACGGCGACCATGGGTGGCGCGCCGAGTCCGCCGTCCAGGGGCAGGCCCTGGCCCTCGGGGCGGCGGGCCCGGGGCGGCCCCTCCACCTGGAACGAGCGGACCCGGTTCCGACCTCGGAGGCGGCGGCGCGCCAGTGGCGTTACGGCTGCCTGCGGCGGCAGGCGGCGGGGCTGGGCAGCCGCCACGTGCTCACGGGGCACACCGCCAGCGACAGGGCCGAAACCCTCCTGCTCCACCTCGCCCGGGGCAGCCATCGCCGGGGCCTGGCCTCCATGCGAGCGTCACGGCCGTTGGCTGGAGACTGTTGGCTGGTGCGTCCCCTGCTCCTCTTCAGCCGGCAGGACACGGAGCGGATCTGCCGGACGCGGGCCCTGCCGGTCTGGATCGACACCAGCAACGCCGATCTCCGTTACAGCCGCAATCGGCTGCGGGCGGAGGTGCTGCCCGTTCTGGAAGACCTGCACCCGGGCGCCACGGTCCGCATCGCGGCCACGGCCGAGCGGCTGGCGGAAGACGAAGACCAGGTTGACGAGCTGGTGTCCATGGCCCTGAAGGCTCTCTCCGCCCCGCCAGGCGCCTCGGTGTCGGCATCTGATGGATCCGGGGAGATGGGGCTGAGCCTGGCCTGTCGTGGACTGCTGGCGTTGCATCCGGCCAACCAGCGTCGAATCTTGCAGCTCTGGCTGCGAGTCCACAAAGCCCCAACTTTAGACAACGACAACCTCGAGCGTTTGATCGCTCGGCTACGGATGAAACGGGGGCCGGGCAGGCAAGATCTGGCACATGGCTGGCATCTGAGCTGGAATGGGTGCAGCCTGACCCTTTCACGTCCTGTGCCTTGTCCCTCTGATCATGGAGAGTTCCACCACCGGCGGTGATCCATACCGTCGCTACGAGGTGATCGAAAAGGCCTACTGCGATGGTCGCTGGGACACGGTGCTGGAGAACGGAACCGTTCTCCTGCGGGAGCTGCCGGACAGCAGGGATCAGCCAGAGATCCAGGGGCTGCGCCACCGCATGCACTTGCTGATGGCCCACACCCTGCTCCATGGCTACGGAGATCGGGATGCGGCGGAAGACCTTTACACACTGGTCCATCAAAGGGGCGCGGAATCTTCCTTGCGTCAGATGGCGGAAGACGGCCTGGACCAATGCCATAGGCCCCTTTCCTCGACCTTCGTGGCCGAGGAGTCGGAGGATGACGCGGACAGCGACGACCGCCCGAGGTTGTTTCTTCCCGAGAGCGAAGATGAGGCGGTGGCCAACACCGCCAGGCCAGCGGAACGGGACAAGCCTGACCCTGTCATCGCCCTGCATCCGCTCGCCGCGCCTTCATCCGAATCCAATCCAGAACCTGAACCCAAGACCCTGGAAAAGGCTCCCGCCATCTCCGCAGCCGCCCGGCAGGAGGTGGAGGAGGCAACCACCGATCCGGGCCTGGCGGCGGATCCCTTCCAGCCCGCACGGGGCTCGCGCCGCCGGCCCGAGACCCTGACCATCGGTCTGCCGGTGATGCCTTGGCTGACGCCAGGGGAGTCAGCACCGGAGGAGGAACCGTCGCCGCCGCATGGCAATGGCAATGGCGCTCACGTCGGCCCGCTCACCATCCAGCCCTTGATCCCGGAGGTGGTGGAAGAACCCGAGCTGATCGAAATCCACCAAGCCACCCCCTTCCTGGCGGAGGAGGTGGATCTGGTGGCCAGCAACGGAGATCACCCCCTCATGGAAGAGGTCCCTCCCACGGGAGAGGCCCCTGCGGCGGACCACCCACCTGAGGCGTCCGCCGAGGAGGACCTGAACGATCTGAGGTCCTCCCTGCTCGTGGTGCGGCTGGGCTGAGGGGCGATCAGCCCGCCAGGGCGGCTGAGCGACGGCGGCGTGTGCGGCCGCTCTCCAGTTCGGGCTCTTCAGGAGCGGCGGCGGGCTTGGCTGTGTTGATGGCCGGCTCCGGCCGGGGACGAGCTTCGGAAGCTCCCACGTCCCGACCCCGATCGCGGGAGCCCTGGCGCCCTTTTGGCGCGGGGCGATTGTCCGGCTCCGCCTCCGACGATCCCTTGTAGGCCGGGCTCCCGGCAGGCGCTGGTTGCACCAGACAGATGCTCAAAGGATCCACCTGCAGCTCCCGCCGCAGGCGCCGCTGGAGCCCCACCTCCACCTCCCGCTGCACACCAACCCAATCCACATCCGGCGCTTTGCCGCCACTTTGGCGACAGAGCTGGTTCCAGCGGTTTTCGAGCACCCAGCGAATTTCCCGTTCCGCCCAGATCGAAAGTTTGCGCGGGTCGGCGGTGGTCACAACCCCCCGCAGGTTCACTCGCGGAGGAGCCGCCATCACGCCATCAGTGCTGATGACGGCCAGAAGGGTGATCACCCCATCCTCCGCCAGTTGCTGGCGCTCCTTGAGCACCCGGGCGTCAACAATGCCATTGCGGGAAGCATCCAGAAGTTCGATGCCCGCCTTGACGGCATCACCGCGCCGGATCGAATCGGGCGTGAGTTCAACAACATCTCCATTGTCAATGATGAGAATGTTGTCGGCCGGCACGCCCATGGACTGGGCGGTCTTGGAGTGGCAAACGAGCATGCGATGCTCCCCATGAACGGGCACGAAGAACTTGGGACGCGTCAGGGCAAGCATGAGCTTCTGATCCTCCTGGCTGCCATGGCCAGAGACATGGATGCCTTCGCCCTTTCCGTACACCACTTTGGCGCCGAGCATCATCAGGCGATCAATGGTGTTGACCACCGAGATCGTGTTGCCGGGTATGGGGCTGGCAGAGAAAATGATCGTGTCGCTTGATTTGACCTGCACCTGTGGATGGTCACCGCGAGAGATTCGGCTCAGAGCGGCCAGGGGTTCCCCCTGACTTCCTGTCATGAGGAGAACAATCTCTCGATCCGGCAAATCGCGGATTTGCTTGATGGGCACGAAAAGCTCATCCGGGCAGCGCATGTAGCCCAGCTCGCGGGCTTTGGCGATCACATTGAGCATGGAGCGGCCCAGCAGACCGACCTTGCGACCATGCTTCATGGCCAATTCGAGCACCATCGACACCCGATGCACGGAACTGGCAAAGGTGGTCACAATCACCCGTCCTTCCGCCTTGGCGAAATGACGATCGAGATTCGGGAAAACCGCACGCTCAGGCGGCGTGAAGCCAGGCAACTCAGCGTTGGTGGAATCACTGAAGAGGCAAAGGACGCCCTGCTCGCCATAGTGGGCCATCCGCTGCATGTCAAACACCTCCCCATCAACAGGTGTATGGTCAAACTTGAAATCTCCCGTGAACACCACAACACCAGCTGGCGTGGTGATAGCCAGACTGAAGCTGTCCGCGATCGAGTGGGTATTGCGGATGAATTCCACCTTGAAATGTTGGCCAACCTGCACCACCTCCCTGGGAGAGACG
The DNA here is from genome assembly GCA_046340515.1 of Cyanobacteriota bacterium. Lineage (GTDB taxonomy): Bacteria > Cyanobacteriota > Cyanobacteriia > PCC-6307 > Cyanobiaceae > Cyanobium. The sequence goes on from JBKDTB010000077.1 coordinate 26,556, forward strand.
GTCTGCAGGATGGTGCGATCCATCACGCCGGCCTCTTCCATCTGGCCCGTCAGCATGGAAAGGGCAAGCCTGGGTCCATAAATGACCGGGATATTAAAGTTCTTCAGGTGATAGGGGATGCCACCGATATGGTCCTCATGGCCATGGGTGACAATCATGCCGCGAATGCGCTTGTGGTTTTCCCGCAGGTAACTGGTATCCGGCAGCACCACATTGACACCATGCATCCCATCACTCGGAAAAGCCAGACCCGCATCCACGAGCATGAGGTCGTCGCCATATTCAAAAACACAGGTATTTTTGCCGATCTCATGCAATCCCCCCAGGGGAATCACGCGCAGGACTGGCGGTTTGCCATCCATGGAGACCGACTTGGACATGTTGCCGTTTGGACTGGTCATGAAAAAGAAGAAATCAGGTAAAGACTTGATCGATGCGAAGCCTTGGCGTCAGGTGGGACGCACGGCAGCAAGAATGGAGGAAAGGCGTTCACGCACTTGGCTATCAGCGGGCAGAAGCGGCAGGCGCGGGGCTCCGACGGCCCAGCCTCGAAGTTCGAGCGCAGCTTTGACGGGAATGGGATTGGTGGTGCAGAACAACGCCTTGAAGAGGGGGAGCAGCTGCAGATGGAGCGCCAGGGCTTCCTCGTGATGTCCAGCCAAGAAGGCCTGCACCATCGCCTGAATGGTCTCGCCCACCAGGTGGCTGGCCACGCTCACCACCCCGACGGCCCCCACGGAGAGCATGGGCAGGGTGAGGGAATCATCGCCGCTGTAGACGGCCAAGCGGTCGCCGCAGAGAGCTCGCAGTTGCTGGACCTCGTCCGTGGTTCCGCTGGCGGCCTTGAAGGCCAACACGTTGGGGCAATCCAGCAGGCGCTTGACGGTTTCCGGCTCCAGATGACAGGCCGTCCGTCCAGGGATGTTGTAGAGCATCAGCGGCAAATCCGGAGCTGCCCGGGCGATGGCGCGGAAATGGGCTTCCAGGCCCGATTGGGGAGGTTTGGTGTAGTAAGGCACCACCACCAGAGCACCATCGGCACCCAGGGCGGCGGCGGCACAGGTGGCCTCCACAGCCTCCGCCGTGCAGTTGCTGCCACTGCCCGCCAGGATCACGGCCCGCCCGGCCACCGCACTCTTCACGGCCTTGAAGAGGGCATGCTGCTCGTCCCAACTGAGGGTCGGAGATTCCCCCGTGGTGCCGCACACCACCAATCCATCCGAGCCATGGCGCACCAGATGGTCCGCCAGGCGCTCAGCCAGGGTCAGATCCGGGGTGCCATCCGGGCCGAAGGGGGTGACCATGGCCGTCAGCACGCGACCGAAACGCGGGGGCGGGATCGAGGGGAGGCCGATCAAGCCGCACCTCCCTGGCCCCGAATCAGCAGTTCGGCAATCTGAATCGCGTTGAGAGCCGCGCCCTTGCGGATCTGGTCGCCACATAGCCAGAGCTCGAGGGCGCAAGGGTGGCTGATGTCCTGCCGAAGGCGCCCGATGGCCACGGGATCTTGTCCTGTCACGTCCGTCGGCATGGGAAAGCGATTGGCCGCCGGGTCGTCGATGATCGTCACGCCCGGGGCTTCGGCCAGCAGGGCTCTGGCCTCCTCCACCGCCAGTGGGGCCTCAAACTCGATGTTCACCGCCTCCGAATGGGCCCGCAACACCGGCACCCGCACACAGGTGGCACTGAGCAGCAGGTCGGGACGTCCCATGCTCTTGCGGGTCTCCCGCACCATCTTCAACTCCTCTTCGCAGTAGCCGTTGGCCTCCAGGGGGGAGTTGTGCAGAAACAGGTTGAAGGCCAGGGAATACGGCAACACCTCACTCCGGGCGGTGCCCCCTTCGAGCACGACCTGCGTGAGCTGGCGCAACTCCTCCATGGCCCGGGCGCCGGCACCACTGGCCGATTGATAAGTGCTCACCACCACCCGCCGAATGCGGCGGCGGGCTTCCAGAGGGGCCAGCGCCAGGCAGAGCAGGATCGTGGTGCAATTGGGGTTGGCGATGATGCCCTGGTGGGTGAAGGCCGCGCCGGGATTGACTTCCGGCACCACCAGGGGCACATCGGGATCCATGCGGAAGGCGCTGGAGTTGTCGATCACCACCGCCCCATGGGCCACTGCCCGCGGCGCCCACTGGCGGGACACCGACCCACCGGCGGACGCCAGCACAAGGTCGAGATCCTCAAGGCTGGCCTCGTCCACCTCCCGCACGGTCAGGGACTCCTCTCCCCAGATCAGCTTCTGCCCGGCGGAGCGGGCGGAGGCCAGGGGACGCAACTCCCGCACCGGGAACCGGCGTTCCTGAAGAAGGTGGAGAATTTCCTGGCCGACAGCCCCCGTGGCGCCGAGAAGGCCGATCCGCAGGGGGCGGGAGGGGAGACCGCCCGGACAGGCGCTGTTGGACTGGGAATCAGGGGCGGAACTGAAGAGGGTGGTCACCGAAGGGGGAGACGGGAGAGGGGCCTGGAGGGCAGGGACAAGGGGTGGGCTGAACGCGGGCGGGCACGGGGAGTGGGCGGATGCGCCGGAGGAAGGGCCGGCAGGGGCCGGAACAACCAACGGCGGGAATGTCGTTCGAGAGACGGCAGGCCCAAAGACAGCTGACCGGGCAGCAAAACAGCCGGCAAGGACAGCTGGGTATATCGACTCGACTGAGCGTCAGACCAACAATACGCTCTCGGGAGGTCAAGGGCCACTTTCTAGGATCAGGGATTGCCCGCCGTCCGGACCCGTCCATGACCCCAGCCGCCAGCCCCTCCTCCGGTCAGGCCTCCGGCCTGAAAGTGAGCAGCCAATCCCGCCCCGGCTGCCGTGTGGCCCTGGAAGTGGCCATCCCCGGGGGCCGCTGTCAGGCCAGCTACGACGCCGCCTTGGACAAGCTGAGCCGCAGCGTGAAACTGCCCGGTTTCCGCAAGGGGAAGGTGCCGCGGTCGATCCTGATCCAGCAGTTGGGGCCCCTGCGCATCCGGGCCACCGCCCTGGAAGACCTCGTCGAAAGCGTCTGCCGCGACGCCCTGGAGCAGGAGCAGATCGCCGCCCTGGGACAACCGGAACTGAAGGAGGGATTCGAGGCCATTCTGGATCGCTTCACCCCCGGGGCCGATCTGGTGCTGACCCTGGAGATGGACGTGGAACCCACCCCGACGCTCCGGACCACAAAAGGGCTGACGGCGGAAGCCGTTCCCGTGGCCTTCGATCCGGCAAGGGTGGACGAGATCCTGGAGCAGTCGCGTCGGCAGCTGGCCGCGGTCGTGCCGGTGGAAGGGCGGCCCGCCGCCATGGGCGATGTGGCGCGAGTCCGCTTCAGTGGGATGTTCACCGACAGCGGAACCCCCATTGAGGGGGGCACCAGCGAGGGCATGGACGTGGAACTGGAGGAGGGACGGATGATTGCCGGCTTCATCGAGGGGATTGTGGGCCTGGAGGTGGGCGCCAGCCGGGACGTCGCCTGCACCTTCCCCGACAGCTATCCGCGGCAGGAGGCCGCCGGCCGCGAGGCCACCTTCGCGATCACCCTGCTGGATCTGAAGACCCGTGAACTCCCCGCCCTGGATGATGCTTTTGCCCAGCAGTCCAGCGACAAGACCAGCCTGGCGGAACTGAAAACCGACCTGGAGGAACGGCTGATGGCCGAGGCGGAACAGCGCCACCGCTCCAATCGACACGAGGCCCTGTTGGAGGCCCTGGTGGCCGAGCTGGAGGTGGAACTCCCCGAAACCATGGTGCGCCAGGAGATGCGCCAGATCGTGGAGCAGACGGCCACCCAGATGGCCCAGCAGGGAATGGATGTGAAGAAAGTCTTCACGGACGATGTGGTGCGCAGCCTGATGGACACCTCCCGGCCGGAGGCGGAGAAACGGTTGCGACGGAGCCTCGCCCTGCGGGCCCTGGCCGATGCCGAAACGATCGCGGTGAGCGAGGAGGAGATCAAGGCCAGGGCGGAAGAGGTGCGGCGGGAGCTGGGTCGCCGCTCCGACATTGATGAGGAGCGACTCCGCCTCTTCGTCAGTGACGACCTGCTGCGGGAAAAACTCCTGGACTGGCTGGAGGCGAATGCCACTGTCACCGAAAAGGCTCCGGAAGACAGCGATCTGGCGGGTCCGGATGGGGACAGCCAGGAGGGCAAGCCCGGAAAAGGGGCCAAGGCCGAGGAGGGTCCGTCGACGGGGAGCGCCGCCGCGACCGCGAAGGCAGCTGGCCAGGCGGACGGTTGACCAGCGGCGACACCCCGTCGCACCCCATAGATTGCGTTATCCCTGTTCCTTACCAGATCCCCGCGTGTGACCCTGGCCCATCCTGATTCCGTCCCCTCCGGCTTTGGACCTGACGGAGTCCTCCCCCATCCCGTGAGCAATCTCTGGCAAGGCCCCCTTCCCTGGGCCGCCCTCACGCCGCCCGGCGCCTCGCCGGGCGTGTTGCCGACTGTCGTGGAACAGTCGGGCCGCGGGGAACGGGCTTTTGACATTTATTCGCGGCTGTTGCGCGAGCGGATCATCTTCCTCGGCACCGGCATTGACGACCAAGTGGCCGACTCACTCGTGGCCCAACTGCTGTTCCTGGAAGCGGAGGACCCAGAGAAAGACATCCAGATCTACATCAATTCCCCGGGTGGCTCTGTGACAGCCGGACTGGCGATCTACGACACGATGCAGCAGGTCAGCCCCGATATTGTTACGATTTGCTACGGCTTGGCCGCCAGCATGGGCGCTTTTCTGCTTTCCGGGGGGACCAAGGGCAAGCGCCTGGCCCTGCCCAACGCGCGGATCATGATCCACCAGCCCCTCGGAGGCGCCCAGGGACAAGCGGTGGACATTGAAATCCAGGCCAAGGAGATCTTGTATCTCAAGGACACCCTCAACACCCTGATGGCCGAGCACACCGGCCAGGCCCTGGCAAAGATCGCTGAAGATACCGACCGCGACTACTTCCTTTCCCCGCCAGAGGCGGTTGAATATGGCTTGATTGACAGGGTCGTGGAATCGATTCCCTCACCCACTCCGGTTTGATCCTTAAGGACCGCCGACCAGCGGACGCCTGAGGGCATCCTGAAAGCGGGGCCGCCCCGTACGTTCCCCTCCCCCGACCACGTCCATGGCCAAGTTTGACGCCCATCTCAAGTGCTCCTTTTGCGGCAAGTCGCAGGACCAGGTCCGCAAATTGATTGCAGGACCCGGCGTCTACATCTGCGACGAATGCATTGATCTCTGCAACGAGATCCTGGATGAAGAGCTGGTGGAAGGCCAAAGCCACGGGAGTGGTCGCCCGTCGGCGGAGGCCAACCGCAAGGCTGCCCAGAGGAAGACGCCAAAACCGGCACCCACCCTGGCCTCGATCCCCAAGCCGCAACAGATCAAGGCCTTTCTCGATCAGCAGGTGGTGGGGCAGGACGAAGCCAAAAAAGTTCTGGCCGTGGCGGTCTACAACCATTACAAGCGTCTGGCCTGGCAGGGGGATGGCCAGGGCGAAACCGATCGCAGCGCCACGCGGCTCCACAAGTCCAACATCCTGCTGATCGGCCCGACGGGCTGCGGCAAAACCTTGCTCGCTCAGTCCCTGGCTGAACTTCTCGATGTGCCCTTCGCTGTGGCCGACGCCACAACCCTCACGGAGGCGGGTTACGTCGGCGAAGACGTCGAGAACATCCTGCTGCGCCTGTTGCAAAAGTCCGAGCTGGATGTGGATCAGGCGCAACGGGGCATTGTCTACATCGACGAGATCGATAAGATTGCCCGGAAAAGCGAGAATCCCTCCATCACCCGCGACGTGTCTGGCGAAGGGGTTCAACAGGCGCTGCTCAAGATGTTGGAAGGCACAGTGGCCAATGTGCCTCCCCAAGGAGGCCGCAAGCATCCCTATCAAGACTGCATTCAGATTGACACCAGTCAAATCCTCTTCATCTGTGGGGGAGCCTTTGTCGGTCTGGAGGATGTGGTGCAGAAGCGCATGGGGCGCAATGCCATCGGTTTCGTGCCGGCGGATGGCCAGAGCCGTCCGAAAACAGGCAAAGACCGTCACGCCGCCGAAGCGCTTCACCATCTCGAACCGGACGATCTGGTGCGTTATGGACTGATCCCGGAATTCATCGGTCGGCTGCCGGTCACGGCCGTACTGGAGCCCCTGGATGCTTCCGCTTTGGAAGCCATCCTCACGGAACCCCGGGATGCCCTCGTGAAACAGTTCCAGACGCTGTTGAGCATGGACAACGTGCGGTTGGATTTTGAGCCAGGGGCTGTGGAGGCCATCGCTGCCGAAGCGCATCGCCGCAAAACCGGGGCTCGGGCCCTGCGTGGCATCGTGGAGGAGTTGATGCTGGAGGTGATGTACGACCTTCCCTCCAGGCGTGATGTGAAAACCTTCACCGTCACGCGGGATCTGGTGGAGCAACGCAGCCGCTCCAATGTGCTTCCCATTCCCAGTGCCAACGGCCGAACAGATCATCGGGATCACGGCAAGCAGGCCAGCGCCTGAGCGGCAATCCCCACCTGAGCGCTGGTTTTGGAGAGAAACCGCTGGGGCGATGCTTGGAGAGTCCTCCATGTGTTGCCATGGCCGCCGCTGACCATCTGCAAGTTCCCCGGCAACACGGCCTCTTCAACCACCATGGCATCGACCTGGGAGACGGCACGGTGGCCCATTACCTGGAAGGACGGGAGATTTTGCGCAGTGCGAAGGAGGACTTCAGCCGGGGCCTGGTGATGACCGTGGTGGACTACCCATCCGAAGATTGCTCCCCTGCCGGGGTGACGGTGCGGCGGGCGATGGCTCGCCTGGGAGAACAGAACTACAACTTGCTGTTCAACAACTGCGAACATTTTGCTCACTGGTGCAAGACCGGACGTCATCGCAGCAACCAAGTGGAGGATTGGTTGCACACAGGAAGTCTGGGGGCGTTGGCCATTGGCCAGTTCATCCCAGCGGCGGTGTTGACGGCGGCTGGCATGCTGCTGCGAAACGGCCTGACGGTGCAGCCGGATCATTTGGAAAAGGGCCGCGATCTGGCCTTGAGAACCCTGCAACAGCTCAATGGCCTGCGGGCCGGCCTGCAAGTGCGGCTGGAGCAGGAATTGGACAAGGCCGCCCAGCGCTGGGGCGGGAACGACGCCCCACCCGATCATTTCGTGCAACTCCGGCTGGCCGCCCAAAAGCTGGCCGATCAACTCAGCGAAGTCGAGGATCTGGAAGCCCGGTTGGAGGCGAAGGTGAAACGCATCAGCTCCTCGCCGTTGAACTGATCAACGGCTGAGAGCCTCGCCGAATCGGAGGATTATCTTCTGCCACGGCCTGACAACGTCATGGAGATTCAGGCAGCCTGTCGGACGCGGGGATTCCGGGGACAGCAGATAGACCAAGCCCAGGCGGCCGATGGGCCACTGCCTTATTCAGGTCAAAGGATGGTTCCATGGTACATCTTATCGACAATGTTCTCCAATCCATGGGTCGATCTCCAGCCGCAACACTTGGCCAATCGCCCCGGATCAAGACAAGAGTGTGAAATATCCGCTGGTCGCAAGAGGCTGTCGGACACCTCAACCCAATCCTCCGCCACCAAGCCGGCGACCCGGAAAGCAGCATCCACAAACTCCCTCAACGAATGTGTTTTTCCTGAGGCCACCAAGAAATCGTCGGGAATCTGCTGCCCAAGGATTCGGTGCATCGCCACCACATACTCCGGCGCCCAACCCCAATCACGCCAAATCGCCAGATTTCCCAGTTGCAACTTTTGCCTCTGCCCTGCGGCGATCACCTTCACGGCCTTAATGATCTTTTGGGTCACAAAGCGGCTGGGACGGAGGGGTGATTCATGGTTGGCCAAAATGCCGGTACAAGCAAAGAGTCCATAGGCTTCGCGATAATTTGCCACTTGCCAAAAAGCCGTGGCTTTGGCAACACCATAGGGGCTGCGCGGTCGGAAGGGAGTATCTTCATTGGCCGGCTCTGAACCCGTTTCACCAAAGCATTCGGAACTCCCGGCATTGAACAGCCGGACCGGAGCAGCCAGATAGCGGATCACCTCGAGCAGGTTGAGTGTGCCGCCAGCAATGGATTCCATGCACTCCACCGGCTGTTCAAAGGAGAGGCTGACGCTTGTCTGCCCGGCGAGGTTGTAAATCTCATCCGGTGCGACCCCACTCACCACCTTGAGGACGCTACGGAAATCGTTAGGAGCCAGCGAAACAAGTTCGACATCTTCCCTGACACCAAGCCGCTCAAGGCGACTGGTGTTCGCCATTTGAGCATCGCGACTCGTGCCGACCACCCTGTACCCGCATCCCAACAGGTGATGGGACAAGTAAGCCCCGTCTTGACCGGTCACACCGAGGATTAGAGCCGTTTTCATCGCGAGATGGAAGGAACCAAACAAATCCGGATCATTGTTGCTCGCCCTAAAAACCTTTGGTGAGCTGGCGAAGCTTATCCTTCAGGACTTTAAACGCCATCAGGACGGAGCTCGATCGATAAGCACTGAGTTCCTCCTTAAGATTGAAGACCTCCGATTCTAGAGCCGTTTTCTCATGCCACAACACAGAGGTTGCCCGGTAAAAGTCAAACGTCGCAGAAGAGATCGAGTCCGCCGCCAAATGGCTAACATCCATCTGATCCGCAATCGCTGGGAAGAGTATGAAAGGCCTCACCGAAGCGGAAGGAGTGGCGAGGTTCGCAGGGATTGTCGTGGGTGGGGAGAGAACAGCAAAAGAAAGTTGACGACCATGAAGAAGGGTTCCATAAATTCTTTCCATCGCATGCAGAACAGTTCCATCATGGGGGATTGGCTCTTCAGAATAGAGATCGGCACGCCCGAAGTAATCCGCCCAAGACATAAATACTGGAACAGAACCAATAAACATATTGCCAGCAGGAAAAACGAGCGGAGCGTAAAGACGAAATGGATCGACTCCCAAGTCACGACAAATACGCGCTGCATGTTCGACAAGTTCCATGGAACCCCAGCCATGGCCTGCAACAGGCGGCCATGGCAATGGGAAGACAGCTCCCAGCTCAAGACTCTTCATCAAGGAGAGAAGGATCTGTAGATCTTCATCCTGACCTGGGAGCATGGAAGAAAAGATATGATCCATCCAGGCTTCGGCCGCTGTCCGTCCATCAGTTTGTGAAGGATGTTGAGCTGATTGCTTTAGGTGTAATTTTATAAAGTAGTCACATCCCTGTGCCGCTTTTGCGAGTGAAGACCAGAAAGGCAACTGATCCCGACCTCTGTTTTCAACAACCTCGACAGTGATGTCATCCATCCAATGATCTTGCCCCTGTAGATATTTCCAGATCAGATCAGCATCTGCTGCCGTACATGTGGTGAGGTACAAGTGATGGATGGAACCGAGATGACGCAACCTTGCAAGAAGCCGGGGCAAATCATGGACATAATAACAATGCACAAAGACAAAGATATGAAACCTATTTGAATGCAGTGGCGCCAGGAAGACTGGGGGCGAGGAGCCATCAAATGATGGCCAATCAGGGGTCAGGAAAGGGATCTCAACATTCTCACAGGCCCATCGCGACGGGGAATCAAGCTGCTGCTGGACAATCCTCATAATCAGCCTTAATGATGCAACAAATTCGCCTTGCAATGAGAGGCGATTTTAGGGTCAATCTGCAATAGTATAGCACAGGAAAAGGCATCGTTCTGCGGGCGGCTGGTTTTGGAATCCTAAAGGCCAAAACCGCACATGATCTGCCCCTGCAAACGGACAGCACATCGAAAAGTGTCTTGCGTGCGCCAATGGGAGAGGGGCTGATGGCAGTCTGAAAGCCTCCAGGCCAGCCCCCTCCTCTGACGGGGTGCAGATCGCAACGGCTGACACATGCTAAGGTGCGGGGAGATTATGCTAATGAACAAATCACGTGCATAAGAAAAGATTCCTGACCAAGATTACAGCCCCCTTTCTCGGCAGAAAGCGACAGGAGTTCAGCCGTCTGCACAGGCAATTATTCCAGGCTCCGTCGGTGCGAATGTCAAACTTGCAAGTGCAAGTCGGCAAGGATATTGACAACCCTGAGGCAGCCTCTCCATTGAGCACATCGGAACTGGCATACCTGATCCCCAGGTTTCCCTATCTCCAAACCGATTCCGTTGTTGCAAGCCTATCTGGCCAGGCATTCACTGAGCACGGGATGCCATTGATGGCCTGCCTGCATTGGCTGGAGTCGATCCGGCTGCAAATTCAATTCCCCTTGCCACTACGGCATAAGGAATACCTGGCTTGGTGGGCGCGAAAGGGGCCAGAACATTACCTCAAAGCCAGTGACATTCTGGAGCAGACCAGGGACGTCCCTGCGCATTTACCATGCTTTAGCGATCATATTTTTGGTGTAAATCTTGTTGGCCATGCATTCAATGTCTTTGGAGTAGGCGAATATCTGCGCATGATGGCCAAAGCCTTGCAAGCAGCTTCAATTCCCTTCTGCGTAAGAGATATCCCCAGCGAGAATGGGGCTGCTGATGATGATCGCTCTCTGGAACCATGGCTGCACCCCAGTGATGAGCCTTTGCCATACGCCTTCACAATTTACTGCACCACGGCAATCAAACAACTTGAAATAGCGGTTAAGCTTGGACTTGCCCGCGGGCCTCACACCTACGCGATCGCCTGTTGGTTTTGGGAAATGGAGCGTTGGCCAGACTCCCTGCGAATGACCTTGGAATTGGTGGATGAGTTCTGGCCTTGCACACGAATTATCGAGACGGCACTGAAGACGGTCGATACAAATCCAGGAAAGCCCATCGTGCTTATTCCTCCGGTCGTTGAATTGGGCGACATCATGGAACGGCTTCCATCACGAGCTGTGAGCCGTAGCTTGTATCAACTAAATCAGGAAGCAGTCCTCTTTGTTTTTAGCTTTGATCTGAATTCATCCATCCACCGCAAAAATCCCCAGGCTGCCATCGACGCTTTTCAACTTGCCTTCGGATCCCAGGGGCAAGTTGGGGATGAAAACCTTGTGGGCTTGGTGATCAAATGCTTCCCGCCCGCAAAGCCAGATTCACGTTGGGATCAATTAAAAGAGTTGGCCGCCGCAGACACTAGGATCACAATCATAGAGGCCAGTCTCAGTCGTGATGAGATCTTGTCACTCTTCTCCGGTTGTGATTGCTTCCTTTCCTTGCATCGCAGTGAAGGACTAGGGCTGGGACCAGCAGAAGCCCTTCAGCTTGGATTGGAAGTGATCGCAACGGATTATGGCGGAAATGCTGATTTTTGCCATGGCCCCTTGGCCCACCCCGTCCCTTACACCATGATTGCAGTTCAAGAAGGTGAGTATCCATACTATCAAGGATTGCGATGGGCCGATCCTGATATTGGCCAAGCGGCCAGCATGATGCGTGAGGTCGTCTCCAGACGTCAGGCGATGCCGCAAGCGGATGCACGGGTGATTCAAGCTTACAAAGCTAACTTTTCTGCCGAGCGGATTGGCCTGCTTTTCCGAAGTCGCCTCGAAGAATTGTGGGATCGGCGGGATGCCATCCAATCACACCTTTAGAGAACCTGAACGTCATCGTCGATCTGGAGGCCCTATCTTGGTTCACCACTCCTCCGTCTCCAGTGAGGGGGGGAAAGGAAGGCCTGCCAGAGCTGGCGGAGCATTCTGGCTGCTGGCTTCATCGTTGGCTGATGTAGATGGACAACAGCGGCGCTGGGGACGCGGAGGAGAAGGCGCCCAGATCTGGGTCGGAGCCAGGCTTTCTTCAGGGAACGGGCACTGACTCTCCAGCCGCGAGTCACAGGGCTGCTTTTGGCTTTATTCCCCAGCTCGCCAGAACCAAAACATAAATGCCCGCCAGAACGAGGTTGCAGCCAACAACAAGAATCGAGGCCTTAGATCCCAGGAAAATAAATTATTCTTCCAGGCTTTTTCACTGGTTCACGTCAATTTGATTCGTCCCGCAGTTCCGCCACAGATCTCAGCACTGTCGAAGACCTCTCAAGTCCTTATCTGACATCCTCTGTAGAACCTTTGAGCCTTGGACCCATCATCAACCGCTGCATGCACCCTGAAGGGATTCGCAAGGAACTTCCCGGAAAGCTCTGGATGGCCCAATCACTAGCGGGAGCCAGAATGTTTCCCGCCCAGGATGTCTTCACACATCATAGCTGAACCAGAGAGTGTTCTTGAGGCTCCCTGGAAGCGCCAAAGTGTTGTTGTTCTGTGCCGCGCGTCATAGCCCCTTACGGCCTGCGTGAAGACCGAAAAAACCACACACCCTTGACGCCAAAGACCTCAGAGCTGGACCTCCCATGGCCAGCACCATCGCGACTTCGGGTTTCGCGTCCCCCCGGAGGCGCGGGCCCCGGGCAGCCCGCCATGTCCGACAATGGCTTCATGACCGCGGCATACCAGCCCCTCCACCACAAATACCGTCCTCAGCGGCTCGCGGATCTGGTGGGTCAGGAGGCCATCGCCACAACCCTGGCCAACGCCTTCCGCAGCGCTCGGATTGCCCCTGCCTATCTGTTCAGCGGTCCCCGGGGCACGGGCAAAACCTCCAGTGCCCGCATCCTGGCCCGCTCGCTCAACTGCGTGGCCAGCGAGGGACCCACCCCTGACCCTTGCGGCCGCTGTGAACTCTGCATCTCAATTGCCTCCGGCAACGCCCTCGATGTGATTGAGATTGATGCCGCTTCCAATACGGGAGTGGACAACATCCGCGAGTTGATCGAACGCTCCCGCTTCGCGCCAGTGCAAGCCCGCTGGAAAGTGTATGTGGTGGATGAGTGTCACATGCTTTCCACCGCGGCCTTCAACGCTCTGTTGAAAACCCTGGAGGAACCCCCACCCCGGGTCGTGTTCGTCCTGGCCACCACCGATCCCCAACGGGTGCTGCCAACGATCCTCTCCCGCTGCCAGCGCTTTGACTTTCGCCGCATCCCTCTGGAAGCGCTGAAAAAGCACCTTGCCTGGATTGCGGAGCGTGAGGGGATCGCCATCTCACCCGAAGCGCTGCACCTCGTGGCCCAGAGGGCCCAGGGAGGACTTCGGGATGCGGAAAGCCTCCTCGACCAGCTCAGCCTGCTGCCTCCCCCCATCGAAGCCGAGGCGGTCTGGGACCTGATTGGCGCCGTGCCAGAAGAGGAATTGCTGACCCTGGCGCAAGCCATGGCCGCAGCTGATCCCCTGGGCGTGGTGGAAACCACGCGGCAACTTCTGGAGCGTGGTCGGGAACCCAATGCTGTGCTTCAGGGATTCGTCGCCATGTTGCGAGATCTTCTCCTGGCGGGCGTGGCTCCAGAACGGTTGGAGCTGACCAGTGTGTCTCCCGCGTTGCGCAGTCAGCTGCCGCCCCTGGCTTTGGAGATCGGCAAGGATCGCTTGCTCCATTGGCATGCCGCCTTGAAGGGTGGGGAGCAGCAGTTGCGCCACAGCATGCAACCTCGCCTTTGGCTGGAGGTGATCCTGCTGGGACTGCTTGAGCCCCGGACCGCTTGGCCTTCCGGCGCGCCGTCCGCAGCAAGGGAATCCAGCTCTGGCGCGCCTCGTTCGCAACCGGGCCCCACCCCTGAGCCCCATCCACCGATGCGCCCCCCCACCCCTGTCGCCCCCCCTCGGGAATCCGCAACGGCGACCACGGAGACGGCACGCACGGGACCCACAGCCGCGAGGGCAGCGGTGGGATTGGATGAGATCTGGCAGCAGATCCTTGCGGGGCTTCAGCTTCCCTCCACCCGCATGCTCCTCTCGCAACAGGCTCGCCTCAAGCGTCTGGATGAGCGCCTGGCGGTGGTGTGTGTGTCCAGCACGTGGATCACCATGGTCCAAAGCCGGTTGCCCCTTCTGGAGAAAGCCATGGAGGCCGCCCTCGGCACTCCCCGGCAGATCACTTTGGAGGCCAGCGACCCCAAGGAGCGTCCCGCGGAGGTGCTCGCCTCGCCTCCCGTGCCCGGGCCAGACGTCCGCGCCCCCGCGACGCCAAGCCCGTCGCCTCCACCGGAGCGTCAACCGGAACCCGTGGCGCCGGCTCGCTCAGGAGGGCAGGCCAACGCTGTCGCCCCAGCTCAAGCAACCACCACAACCCAACCAGACCAACTGGAGCAGACCGTGGTCACGCCCCAGCAAGAAAACCAAACCCGGGATCGGAGCCCGGCGGCCCAGCCTGCCACACGACCGGAAAACCATTTGCTGGAGGAATCCTCAACGCTGTTGGCTGATTTCTTCAATGGTCAGGTGATCGTCATGGATCCTCAGGAGGACCCCTGATCCTTGCGGAAGCAGCGTTTCATGGCCCAAAACGAACGGTTGAGCAGCAACTGAACCCGATAGCCAGGCCCTGAGCAGGCTTCTGCGGCCAGGGAGAAATGATGGGGAGGCATCAAGCCGATGGAACGCCAACCGAGATAGCGTCTGGCATTCCGTTCCTTCTCGGCAAGGAAAAGCTGATCGACGCGACGGGAAGACAACCCTGTGCACGCATACACAGCAATGAGCAGCGGCACATACTGAAATGGACCCTTGGCAAAAAGCTTGAGATTGTAATCCCAGTCGGCATAGAGACTGTAGGATTGATTATATGTTATTCCCAGGCGTTGGATCGGGCGACGCCGGTAAAATGCCGATTGATGGCTGATGTTGCGTTCCAAAAATCGCGGCCAATCCCAGGGCTGGCCATAACGATAGCCAGGCTTATCAATCCAGACATCTCCATGCACGACCAGGATCTGCGGCTTCGCCTGACAAAGAACTTCCGCAGCGGCCTTGAGGATTCTTTCTGTGATCAGGCGATCATCCGCGCCCATCACATAGAGCCATTCCCCTTTTGCCTCCGCGATGCCACGGTTGAGAGCCTCATAAATTCCCGAACCCGGCAGTTCCACAAGGCGATGGGAGATGCGAGCCGCTTGGAGGAGGCTGACCGCCGTTTGACAGGTTGCATCACTGGAGCCACCATCCACCAGGACCACCTCAAAATCCCTGAAATCCTGAGCCGCGAGCGATCCAAGGGAGCCCGGAAGATCTGGAGCGGCATTCAGGGTGGCCATGACCACCGTGAGCAAAGGGGAGGAGGAATTCCGCTGCTTGCGGATACGGCCAAGTTTGACGAGGGCCTCACCCAATGGCATGGCCGAACTCCTCAGGGAAAGCATTCAGCCAAAAGTTGAGATCGTGCTTTTCCCATGCATGACAGCCAAAAGGGCAACGAATATGATAAAAGGCAAATGTTTGCCTCGGATTGGTTTCCACAGCGAAATCAGCAGCTTCCGCGAGGGAAGGGATGCGCATCCAGGGAAACACCCATGGCGCATAAATAGAAAACAAATGATCTTCCTGAATTCCTACTTTGGCGTAATAGGACAACGTATTGCGCCATCCAAAAGACATCAGCAGAAAAAGGATCAATCGTTTGCAGAATAAGGACGGCCATTGAGTTAAAGGATAACCATTGTAGCGACGAAAAAGGGTGACTCGATAGGCCAGTTCTCCCCAGCGGAAAACAGGAACATGGGAAGTCTGAAAAGAGTCACAGATGCGAATCATTTCAGCGACGCATCGCAGGGAGAAGCCTCCATTACCAACTCCAATGTCCGGTGTGTCTGGTCCCAGATGCCGCGTCCAGGGAGCGCCGACATAGGTGAATCCCTTCCCGATCCAATGATCCAGGTCTGAGCGCAGAACCCAAGCATCCAACTGATGAATCAAAATATAGTCCCAAGCCCGGAAGAGGCGATAAAACCAACCCTGAAACAACAGCTTATTATAAGACTCAACAGATTGCAACCAGCGATCGTCAACACCTTCCACCTGAACCGCAGAAGAGGAGACAGATGGAGAATTGATGCCCTGGAAAAATGCTTTCATATCCAGAGATTTTTTATGCAGAAACAAAAGATCGTGATCACGCAATCTGAACATACAGTTTATCAGCGAAGCTTTCTCGGCCCGACTCAAATCAAGTGTGTAAACAGGAATGACGACAACACAAGATTGCTTCATGGGGCAAACTATAGGCCTGTGGTCAGCATGAGCAAAAGAGAATCATCCTTCCGTCGATATGGCCACATCATCTTCATCCAAATCGAGAGACGGGCCCGAAGAACCTCTGACGAACTCAGGACGAGCCGCGATAGCCGAGCCCTGACCACTGGATCCAGAGGAGGAACCGGCATGCATGGTTTTCTGCCAAACCAATGTCTTTGGCAACAGGGCCATTTTCAGCATCACCCAGGGAATCACCACAAACCAATGCAGCAAGTAGACCATCGCCAGAAAAACATTGGCCGGCGTCGGCGGCGGCAGAGCAGGCCCTTCGCCCCCCCGTCGGCAACCGGCGGTGATGGAGGTACCTGACAGGGTCAACATGATCAGCGGAAACAGCCACATTCCCGGCAGGGTTGTGGTGAGCAATGACCCGAACAGGTCGGCGACGACCATCACGGGGAGCAGATATTGCAGGATGAAGAAGGATGCAAGATCCCACCGTTGCGCGTCGGTGAAACGGGCAGACAACAACGGACCGGCGTAATCGAGAAACCGCTGCAAGCCCCCTTCCGCCCAACGCTGACGCTGGCGCCAGAGCGCAGGCAGGGTGGCCACAGCCTCCTCGCTCACAGGCGGATCCCAAAGCACACCGATCGGCAGTCCAGCCAGAAGAAAGCGGAAACTGAGGTCGAGGTCGTCCGTGATCGTTTCTTCGTTGAAGCCACCCGCGGTCTGCACAGCGTCGCGCCGCAACAACTGGCCGTTGCCCCGCAGTTCCGCCACCCCGCCCCGGGCCAGCCTGGCCGCTTGGATGTAAGCGTCAAACGCCATCTCCATCGCCTGAGCCCGGGTGAGCCAGTTGTGGGTCGCGTTGGCTTCCGCCTTGCGCACCTGAACCGCCCCCCAGCCCCCGCTCTCAGCAAAGGGAATCACCCGTTCCAGGAAGTCAGCCGGCAGAGCGGCGTCCGCATCCAAAACCAGCCTCCAACGTCCCTGCAACTGGCCGAGGACCGCGTTGAGGGCTCCCGGCTTGCCGCCGCCCGAATCGCGGCTGCGCCGCAACACCCGCAGCTGCGGATGGCGGCTCTGCAAGTCGGCCAGGCGTTGCGGGGTGCGGTCCTCGCTCCCGTCATCCACCACCCAGAGCCGCAACTGATCGGCTGGCCAGCGCAGGCGCAACACACGCTCCACCAGCGAGCCGATCACCGCCTCCTCATCCCGGGCCGCGACCACCCCATCGACCGCCGGGGCAGGGGCTGGCTCGGCGACCACCGGCGGGGGAGGGCCCTCAGGGG
>JBKDTB010000078.1:0-3471 GCA_046340515.1 Cyanobacteriota bacterium
TCTTGTCACATTCCTGAAAGAAGTTCGCCTGGCTACGTTCTCTTTGTGCATCAATCTGGATTAGGAGCGGCGCCATCCAACGCTAGAAGCCCATTGCGCATAGATCGCCCAACCCTCTCGAGATCCGCCCAAGAATTCCCCCAGATCCCAGTGACAGCAATCGATCTGAGCGATAACAGGGCATGATCAAACCCAAAACTTTCCGCCCTTGGCTGCCAGGGCAGACCCACCTCCTGCCACCGTCGCTGATCGAGTGGCTGCCGGGCGATCACCTGGTGTTTTTCATGCTGAATCTGCCGAACGAACTGGACTTCTTGGCGATCATGGCTCCTTCGCTGGCCAAGGACCCATGAGGATGGAAGGGGTTTGACCCCAGGATGATGACGCTGTTGTTGCTGTACGCGTACTGCATCGGCATCGCCTCCTCCCGAAAAATCGAGCGGGCCTGTTACGAGGATTTGGCCTTTCGGGTGCTGACGGGTGTCAACCGACATGAAGAAAGTCCTCACCGCTTTGCATCATTAAATGTTACCGCCTATCGGTGTCGCGACACCATGAGCTGTTTCCTCAGTCGCATCCACCATTTCCGTTGATCGCATCGTCCCCAACAGCCGATCCGAACGGGCTGCTCGCCATTCCCTGACCCGCCGCTCCATCGACCGTGCTTGTCCCTCGTGGTAGTGGCCTGGAGCCAACGCCATGAGACCTTTGAGGCCCTCGGCGGCGCTCAAGCTGTCCACGCTCTCCCACCACTGCTCAATCTGCCCTTGATGCTCGGCAAACAGTGTGCGCCGGATTGTCTCCAACAACACAACCGGATCACATCCGTGCCGCAGGCTCTCCAAACCCGTCCGTTGGTCATCGCCGAGCGCGTCTTGGGCAATGAGCCGTTGATCATGGATGGAGGTCTGCATCGGTGGGGTCTCCACCCGCAAGGTCGATGCCCTGGTTGCCGCCCCTTGGCTCCCAGAGCGGCATCTCCAAGTCGCAGGTGAGTCGCGTCTGCCAAGAGCAGGTGCAGGCGTTTCTGAATCGCCCACTGGAGGGCAGCGGCTCCGCCTCTGTGGACTTGGATGCCACCTGTCTCAATAGCCGCCAGGGCAAGGCCCAGCAGGTCACCTCGTGCGCCGCGGTGGTGGCGATGGGGGTGAATGCCGATGGCCGCCGTGAACTTTTGGGTCTCAAGGTGGATAACAGTGAGACCGAGGCCTTCTGGGCGGAGTTCATCTCCCACCTGATAGCCGCAGGCTTCTGCGAAGCAGTAGAGCGAGGCCTCGATGGCGTCAAGCTTGTGATCTCCGACGCCCACGCGGGGCTCACCAAGGCCATCCGACGCCAGCTCCAAGGTTGTGTGTGGCAGCGCTGCCGCGTCCATTTGGCCCGCAACCTGCCGCAGTGCGTCCCCAAGCACACCAGGGCATGGTGACGGCTGACTGGCGCAGCGTGTTCGCCCGGGAAACCGCTGAGGAGATCGAGACACGCTGGGATGATCTGGCCGCCTCGCTGGCCGAGCGCTTCCCCAAGGCCGCTGCGCTCATGCACGAGGCCAAGGAGGACGTACTGGCTTTCCGTCACTTCCCCAAGGACCACTGGCGCAAGATCTGGAGCACCAACCTGCTGGAGCGAGCGGGTCAACGTCGCACCGAGAGGTGCGCTGGGCCAATCCAGTTCATCAAGCGCCGCTCCCGCGTCGTGGGCATCTTCCTCAACGACGCCGCGATCACTCGCCTGGTGGGGGCGGTGTTGCTGGAGCAGCACGAGCACTGGCAGCTGGAGGGCCGATGCATGTTCTCCGCCGAGAGCATGGCAACCATCCCGGAACTGGGCGACACCCCTGCCCTGCAAGCCCTCAGCGCCTGAGAGAGGCAGGACGCAGGCCCCGGGTGATCAAGGCTGCAGCGCTCCCACAGGGCTCAGCGGCCTTGATCGCCGCCCGGGGGCCGGTGCGCCACCCTCGGGCGACATAGAAAATTCCAGTCAACAACACATCCGCGATCGGAGGAAAGACTTGACAAGTCAATCGTCCCGATTCATCGTGGCCGCAGGAGGCGCATCTGCACCTCCGGAATGACAGCTCGTCATTCCACCCTGTTCACTCTCTGATCAGGGCATTCGGGCCTCGGGGTTTACACTGCTGGGGACGCTAGCGGCAGGGTTGAGCAAGGCAAGACAAGCATGAGCGCATCAGCCCAAAAAAGCATGAAGTTCCCTAAAGCTTTGTTGCCATCTATTGCCTGTAGCCACACTCAAAAAAGCTCTGATTAGAGTTGATATGTCAATTCAGCGCTTGGGGTCATGACTGTTATTTCCAGGTTGTATTGCAAAAAAGAAACTTCAGGGGCTGGCTCTGATGAAGTGTACACGGCTGCCTGGGCGCCAGGTGGTCCAAACATTGTATGGAATACGCTCACTGTCCATATAGTTCCAGGCCCGAATAATGACTCCAATTGGGAGGATTTTGATTCGGGTGATGTCCGGACCAATGATCGTGAAGTCTATCCCTCCAGCTTTACTCTTGGCGCTGGGACTGTCTTCGTGGCACTAATTGAGAAGGATTTCGGACATGACTTCACCTTAAGTTCGGCTGAAACAAACGAACTCGAAAAATACTTGGATGAAAAGTATCAGTCCAGCATGACTTCCGAAGAGGCAAAAAGCCTCTTCCGCAAAGGCATCGAGAAATTTATCTCCAATGATGAGCTGATTGGCGTGGCAAAGGCAGGTGCCGACACGATTTTGAAAGGGGAAGGAGCGGAATACCGGATAACTTGGGGGGCTTCTTGATCGACTTGGGCTTAAGCAGAGCACAACGGGAGGTCAGCATGGGGATAGCTGCCGTGCCTGGGGCAAATGTTGAGCTGCCACCTTGACGGCCTGGGGTGCAGGGTCGCCTCAAAAATCTGTCTGCGTAGGTCTTGGCGAGTCTGTCAGCATTGGGTTTCGTCAGCGGGATTTCTCCCTGCCAATGGCCGAAACCCGCTCCGCCGCAGTCGATCAAGCTCTACCGGATGACCTGATCAGCTTCCTCAAAGCCATTCCCGATGGGCGCTACCGCCGCAGGTTCGCTATCCCCAGTGATTCCTGCTGCACGTGGCGGTGCTCGGGATCCTGAGCGGTTGCCGCCGTTCCCGCGATCTGGAGGCCTTTGCCAGGCTGACGTGACCCCCATCAGTTGTCCAGTCCTTATGAGAGCTGGTGGGGTGATCGTAAGCGTTCAGGGGGGTGTGGCAGCTCCTGGCCAGCGTCGCCCTTGACAGCCCCCTGAAAACAGCTTTGATCTCAGCACGAGACAGCCTGAGATGCCCTGACCCCTGCTGGTATCACCGATCACGACTGGGAGGCGACGTTGCCAGCGGTCAAAGCCCTGGTGATGCGGCTGATGGATCAGCTGGAGGCGTTATCCGCTCGTGTCGCCCAGCTGGAGGAGCAAAAGGGCCGCAGCTCCAGAAACTCCTCCAAGCCACCATCGAG
>JBKDTB010000079.1:0-12120 GCA_046340515.1 Cyanobacteriota bacterium
TCATGCAGCCATCCGGCAGGCCATCGCTTCCGCCGATCCCGCCCTCGCCATGCCTGCCCTGGTGAGCCTGCGGGAGTGGAGCAACGAGGAGGCCACCCCATTGTTGCTCCTGGGGCTGGAACAGACGCCATTTGTGATTCGTTCCATGAGCTGCGCGGGCTTGGGCGTGAAGCGCAGTGCGGAGGGACAACGGGCTCTGGAGCGGGTCCTCCGGGAGGATGGGGATGCGAACGTGCGGGCGGAGGCGGCCAATGCCCTGGCCAGCTATGGAGTGGAGTCGTCTTGGCCGGTGTTGAGGGCGCTGTTCGAGGCGGATGGCCATTGGCTGGTGCGCTGCAGCATCCTCGCGGCCCTTGCGGAACAGCCGGAGATGACTCCTCCCCGACTCCTGGAGTTGGCCCGCCTGGCCCTGGCGGATGCCGATGGCACGGTCAGGGTGGGGGGCGCGGAGCTGCTGGGCCGCATTCTCCACGAAGCCAATGAACCTGGAGATGCCACCACCTTGGAAGCACGGGAGGCCATGGCGGCGCTCCAGCGGGATGCCGATCATCGGGTGGTGGCGGTGGCCCTCAACGCCTTGCCTGGACTGGTGTAAGGCATGGGTGTTGGTCGCGGGACGGCCAAAAATTTGAGATAGAGGACTTTTTTAACCGCCAGCGAGTTCCAATTCTGAATTAAAATCAGTGCCGATTATGCATAAAGCCCCGCGACCATCAGGGCCTTCCTTGGGCCATGCTTACCTATGCAGACAGCGTTCGCAATCGTCTCCGTAATTGTCATGATCTTCAAATGCCTGTTGAAGAGAAAACAGAAGCCATCCCAGATCGTGCTTGGCATATTTGGCAAAGTTGTAGGCATGAGAAGTACCTCTGAAACTTGTTTTTAGAGTGCCCAATAGGATGTCGACTCAGCGAAACTGGGACAGCTCATTTGGATGACTCCCATCGGCGACCACTGCAGTGTGGCTGCAGCCTGCTTCGACAACCGAGCGGAAGCAGGCGAGACCATCCGAGCGCACAGAGCAGCAACTCAACAGGTTCTGCCGTGCCCAGTCAGCAAGTGCCTCAGATGTGAACCCAGAGACTGGAGAAATCTTGGCATGAATTAGATGCCCTGCTGCGTGCAAAGAGATGGCAGCGACGATCGGCACCTTGTTTTTCGAAGCACGACCTGCCATGCCTCTTGGGCGTTCACCGCCAAATAGGCATCATCCATCTGGAGCTTTCCCTGCAGAACATCACACGCATTCCACTCGCACATCCCCAGCAGAATCTTGCCGTGGAACATCCATGCCGCGTTGTACGCCACGCCAAGTTGCCGGCTGAGTTGTAATGAGAAAATGCTGATTCTTGCTTGGCCAATCAGATTCAATTCAAGGAATCAGATGATCAGCGGTAGTTTGCTTGCCTCCATGATCGTGCCTGCTGTTACGGTCGCTTGGTGGCCGTGACGGCACTCATAGCGCTTGAGCCTGCCTCCGTAAACGAGCCCGTGAGGGGCCAAGGCTTCTTCACACTGGGCTTCAGTCCCTTAGAGCATCTGGAAGTCGGCTACGGAGAGCCCTTCTTCCCGAAGAAAGGTATACATCAAGCGAGGCATGTCACGTCCCCAGCCGCAACGTAGATGTCATTCCATAAAGGTGCTAGGATTTGTGCATTTTACATGATGACTAATCTTCAGCTCTTGACCATGGCTTTTGTGAGCAGTGCCTACAACGAGGCCGAGAATCTGGAAGAGCTGCATCGTCGTTGTCGGGAAGCCTTCACAATTTTGCAACATGAGGTTGCCCATCAGACGCAGCTGAAGTTTCGGTTGATCGTCGCAGACAACAGTAGTACTGATCAAACGTTAGCTGTATTGAACGCAATTAGACACCAGGACATGGATGTTGTTGCGCTGGCGAATCAATCAAATTACGGTCCGGAAGCTTCCATAGCAAATGCTTTGGAGCAGGCCTCTGATTGTGATCTTATTGTGATGCTCTGCTCCGATCTACAGGATCCTCCTGAGATGGCTGTGGCCATGGGGCGCACCTTATTGCAACAACCTGAGCTGGATGCGGTACTGGCAGTCAAGTCTGTTTCGGCCGGTGGCCCCGCCCTTCGACTCGCCAGACGAAGCTATTATAAAGTTCTAGACTCATTTACTCGCCTGCAGTTGGTACCGAGCGGATTCCATGGATTCGGTTGTTATCGAAGGGCTGCATTGAAGGATGCACTGCGGTATTGGAATACTACTGATTTGAATCTTCGCCAATGCTTGGCCAACGCATGCCAATCTCCTGTTCAGATGGTTTATGTCCA
Source organism: Cyanobacteriota bacterium (assembly GCA_046340515.1). Lineage (GTDB taxonomy): Bacteria > Cyanobacteriota > Cyanobacteriia > PCC-6307 > Cyanobiaceae > Cyanobium. The sequence goes on from JBKDTB010000079.1 coordinate 2,304, forward strand.
ACCGGAGAGATTGCGCGGGGTTTCATCCTATCGGGGCTGGGGTTATTGGCCGGAAGCATTGCGTGCGATTATTTCTGGGGATGCAGCTGCCAGCCGCATGGCGATGATGGTTGGCTGTGGTGGCCTCATCGTAGCGGTCGTTTTGGGGATACTGATTCTCGCAAATTTCTTACGTGGTAATAGCGGGTATGGTGGCGGGGTCCCTACGCTGATGGGGTTGGTCTTGATTAGCTTTGCTCTTCAAATGTTTATGTTTGCCGTTCTTTCTCGTCAGATTGAGGCATTACGGATGGGAGGATTACGACCGAGAGTTCGCTTTCGTCGTCTGATCGCAGAAACAAGTGACGAAAGCTGACATTGATATGAATCATGATCACTGGTTTCAGATCGACTCGACTCTCAGTGCTATTTTGATCTGCTAAAGCTTTAAAGAGCACTGGTTTTGAAGCCCTCCGTGGCGTAATTCTTACCCTTGTTCTGAGGGCACAAGTCAAGACAATCTCCAATTCAGACAACCTCCCTTTTGGTTATGCTGCAGATCAAGTTGGTGGATTTAATCAAAGACAAATTGAAGCAATTTAATCATGCAATAGAAGCCTTTTTGCGATTCGGCCTCTCTGGTGTGGTTTTTACTATCTTAGGGCCATTATTGTTTTGGTTCGCTTATCCTTTGGGCCCTCTGATTGCCATCGTTATGGCGGAAATAATCGTTCATAGCGTGCGTTACTTCACATTTCGCCTGTTGGTTTTTCCTGCCAGCAAGGGTTATAATGTCAATATACAGCGTTACGTGATTTCAGCGCTGCCCGTTTCATTGACGGCATTTTTTACAGTCGTCTTGTTGAGAAACCGATTAGATCGCACATCCTTAACAGCTATTGGGGCAATAATCTCAGTAGGAGTTGGCTTTGCTTGGAGCCGCTATGTATATACAAAGCCACATTAAAGAATTCAGGCCAGCCTGGGCATTTGTTAACGCAACCGATTTAGGCGGTCCGTTTTTCCTGTTCTTAACCAGCCAAAGACTTTCCCGAATAGCTTATCAAAAACTATCTGCAGAAAATAAAGAGGATGATAAATCTGCAGTGGAATGGTAAAAATATAGATAGCTCTTTTCAGGGAAACCTTAAGGCGAGATGAAGACAGTAAATGGAATGAAAATGAACATGCAACACTGAACCATTCGACCATGGTAATTTCCCCAGATTTGAGTTGCTCGTGAGCGGCTGAAAGAAGAGCCCATCTGCACTGGGGCCAAAGCAGCTCGGTGATTTTTGACTTGGTAGTTCTCAAACTTATCGATGGATGCATAAAAATAGTAGTGATCCGCTGAAGATAGTCTAGTCGGGACCAGCGTACGACATACTCATAGTGAACCAAGGGACTATTTTCTATAAGTATGCTCGATGTTCCCTCGACTTGAGAGACAAGAAGGATGAGAGCGTGAGAGGCACGAGAATAGGAATAATCAATGAATGTGGCCACATTCTTCTGGAAGAAAGAAAGACGCCAAACAAAACTTGTTACAAATAGAATATCAGAAAAGCTCGTTGCTGCTAAGAACGTGTCCAATGAGCGGCTTAGAATTCGACCGCCAGGGTTGTCTGTTGGCCATTGATTGAATAAAATGCCCGCAGCTTGATTTGCCTCTGCAAACTCGATTCCAGCATCTAGATGCAATTTTGCATCGTTACGGATTTTATCATCATCGCCTAGAATCCAGAGCCATTCTGTATCTACGTCTGAAATACCATGGATGATGTTGGCAACCATGCCTAAGTTACTGTAGTTCTGTCGCAATAGCACCCTGCCGCGGCAGAGGCTTGGATCAATCTGGCCAGCGTCAAAACGCCCAGGATTTACCTGAATAATTACTGTTGAGGATCCTTTCCATAGGGAATCGATTTCTTGAAGTCTGCAATTGACCTCATCAGGTCTGTCCCAAGTGGGTATAAGAATAGTTAGTGAAGTCATCGTTGTTGCCTAACTAGATTGAGTTACGAGGTAGCCTGTCTGATCAGAATGAGATCACGTTGATTTCTGGGCTATCAAGAGGACCCTAACAAGTCTTAAATTGTAGGAATTCTGACATCTCATTTGGTGATGGAGGAAATTGATCCTAATGATGCTCTTCCAAGGAGGGCATCCCCGATGCTGAATGGTATTTGCGAAATTACAGGGATGAACGAGAGCTCTCTAAGCTGCTTAAGAGACCTGTGCTAGAAAAAGCCTAGACTCATGATTTTTGATGAGCAAGCGCCGTATATTCAATAGCTTTAATCAAGGGGATTGTGATCTTCAGCCCATGAAGCCGTCGCGCCTTCTCGATGCTAGGGATGTAACGGTTCCGGCTCGATAAAACTTGTGATTCGCCAAGTATGTTTACTGGTAGCTGAGGTGCAATAATCTCACGTACGAGGTAAGCAAGCTCCTGAATAGTGACAGCTTCATCGGATCCCACGTTGTAGAGATTTCCGGATTTTCCCTCAAGAAGTAGCTTCAATAACCATTGGGCCATGTCTCTCTGGTCCATGTAGGAGCGTAGTGGAGTTCCGTTCCCAGCCACGGTGATCGGCTTCCCGTTGAGAGCGTCACGGATAAAGTTTCCAATAGCGTAGTGTGCATTTAATGGCAAATCTGGTCCCACGAATGCAAAACAGCGGCAGACCACGGTTTCCAGTCCGTGGGCATCTTGATAAAGGGCGCAGAGGTGTTCCGCAGCCCGCTTTCCTAAGCCATAAGCATGTTGGGGTTGCTCAAGGGATGGACTTCCCAACCAATCTTCGCAGAGATTGGTGACCTCGGCTGGCTGAGGTCCATAGGCCGCGCCAGAGCTAGTGAGCAAAAAACGCTGCGCACCTGTTTCAACAGCAAGATCTAGCATGTTTCGAGCCCCTTCGACAATCTGGATAAATTGCTCCTTGTACCCTATGCAGCTGGAGATAGTGGCTTCCGTTGCGGCATGAATGATATGGGTAAACTTTTTTTGGAAAGGCAGTGTCTTTGGTGCCAATACATCAGCCTCTATGAAATTAATCCAATCATATTTGGAAAATCGTTTGAATTCACCAAGGAATTTAGCGGGATTTCTTGATAAGACCGTTAATTGAAATGGCTTTGTTTGGAAGTCGACTAATGTTGCCAAGTGGTCCATAAAGGATCGACCCACAAAACCTGTCCCTCCTGAAATAAGTATATTCATGCCTGGAGGTCAAGTAATTGAGGACTGAGTAACAATATCTTCCTCACAGATGTGATGAGAAATGTTATCATGCACAAAGTTGAATATGCATTGGCTTCTTGTGGGGAGTGTTTGGTTGAGATTGACAAGTTTCGTTTGGAAATCATCAGTATATTGCGTCACCGGTTGCTTCTTCAATGCCTCGATCTAAAGTGACAGAGTTGGGGTGAACAGATGTCAAAAGAAATGTCTGCAATTTCTGCATTGGAATCAAGGGACTGAGATCCTCCAATGGCGGTGAAACAAGTCTTCCTTCCGAAGTAATGCTTACAGACAATTTGGGAACCAATAATTGGTCTGGATCCATGAAGACCTCAAGAACAACTGGTTTGATGCAGGCAAGAAAGTTGCGGATCACATCAGAAGAATCATCTTCCTTTCTCAAACTCAGATAATCAAAGCCGAATGCTTTGACAAGTGGTGCGTAATCAGGACAGCTTAATCCGCTTGAAGCATCAGTTCCCGCACGGCGGCCGCCTACAATTGCATTTTGAGTGTGTTTTATCATCAGATAACCATCATTGTTGAAGATCACAATCTTCATTGGTATTGAATGGCTAATTACAGAATGCATCTCTTGGAGATTCATCATTAGACCACCATCGCAATTCAAGCAAATAATATGTCTTTTTGGATCGCCAAACCAGGCTCCAATTGCACCAGGTAAGCCATAACCCATTTCCCCAAGTCCCTGACTGGTGAAGAGTCGTTGTTCACCGTGAGGAGTTAAGACTTGAAAGCCACTAATCAGGGCCGTTCCCATGTCTGTAACATAGGTTGTATTAGAGGGGGCAATTTCTCCAAGCTCAGCCATGAAGGAGTAAGAATTAATCCAGGTATCATTTTGGTGGCAAGCTTCTACGAGGGGGAGAGATTGTCGCACTGTGCTTAGGTGGTTCAACCATGATTGAAGATTAAGATCTCCTTTCAACTGCAGTAGTTGATGCAATTGGTTTAGAACTGTAGGGGCATCTGCGCAGTGTTTGTACTGAAAGCGTGGGCCTAACTTATCCAATTCAATCAAGTCACAATCCACGACAAAAACTTTGGCACGCCGAGCCAGTTCGTCGTCAACATACCCTTTTTGTGGAATTGCGAGTCGTGTACCAAGCGTAATCAACACATCACAGGATTGGAGAATGAGATTGCCGGCGCGACTTCCATAGGTACCGGCGTGGCCGGCATAGAGATGATCAATAGGATCAATGAGATCAGTCGCCGTCCAAGATGTTAAGTACGGAATCCCCAAATCATTAATCATCTTTCTTAGCGTATCCCTAGGCGCATTACGAAGGCCATTCCCCAACCAGAGAAGAGGTGCCTCGGCGACTTGCAAAGCATTGACCAAGGTATCCAAAGAATCTTGATCTAACCCTAAAGATGGCGATTCCGAATGCTGCTGAATCGAACGAGTGACAAGTTGCTCAAGTTTATGGATATCAATTCGGCCACCTTGAAGATCAATTGGGATATCTACGATGCATGGTCCAAACCGTGCTGTTGTTGATTTAATCAGAGCGGCCACCACTTCTGAGATTACTTGATCAGCATCCTGACAAGTTACTACACTCTTTGTACAAGTGCTAAAAATGGAATCGGTGTAAACACCTTGGATGCCAATCATACGGGCCAGATTGTTGCCCTTAAATTGTTTGGTGGCTTCTTGGCCACTCAGAATCAGGACAGGAACACTATCTGCCCAAGCGCCTACAACCCCAGTGAGTGCGTTTGTCGTCCCTGCGCCTGCAGTGACAAGTACAGCAGCCATCCGTCCGGTCTGCATATAGTATCCATGAGCCGCCATGACACAGGCTTGCTCGTGATGCAAACAGACCAACTGAAGGTCTGGATGATGATAAATTGCATCAAAGAGATGCGCATTGGCAGAACCAATAATTCCAAATACGTGTGAGATATTGTGTTGAGCAAGAAGATTTGCAATAGCTTCGGAGACTTTAATCTCAGCCATGAAGTAATAAGTCCTCAATTGATGATTGTAAAAGTTGGAGATGAACTGATGGGTCGTCAGCTGGGAAAACGTGGTCATGGATCAGTTTTATGTCAGCTTCTTCTGCATCTCTGGGAGAACCACCATGGCGTGATTTTCGGACCAGACAAGCAAGGGTTTCGACAGACATCTGCAGCATGGGAGGTCGTAAATACCGAACTGTAGAATTGACTGCTTCTGTATTACAACCGCCGATTAAGAAGCGAAGATAGCTGATCAGAGGTTTCTTATGAGTAAGATAAACTAGTCTTTCAGGGTTGCGTGGTTTTACATCGTTAAATTTGCGCAACTGTCGGCACAAGGAATTTAGAACCCAAGGGCTTTTTCTGTCGTCAGAAAAGCCATAGACGGCTGGTAATCTAAGAAAACTTGTTGGAATGCTATGTTGAAAAGCATGGGCTGACAGCATTGATTCCTGATGCAGTCTGCTAATCATATAAGGGCGTCTATAACTCTCTTGTCCTTCACACATTTCCTCAAGAGAGACGGAACTTTCGATCAAATCACATAGTTGTGAACTGAAGTGAATGATCTCAACTCCGGGATGCATCCAAAGATCGGAATCAATCAGGCAACGACAAGCTTGAAGCTGTATCTCAATAGCCTCCAAAGGTTGATTAAGCCATTGGAGTTTACTATTGACTCCGCGAAGATTGATGACAATGTGACGATCTCTATGCTCTACGTCTTGGGTGTCAAGTATAGGCGTGCGTGAGAATGCTGAATATCCCCTAGATTGAACCACGGGGCCATTGGTCTGTGTCTGGATGTTTTTGATGGAAATCGTTTTGGTGCTATCACAATAGATCCATAAATTCTTCAGCTCATCAAGGGGATCTGTTACAAGAGATTCCACAAGTGCTGAGCCTATCCGTCCAGCTCCCCCCAGAAGATGTAGGTGCATGTTCATGGCTGGTGTTCTGTGTTGGCCAATTGCGAAGCAGTTGCAATGATTTGATCCTCTTGTCCAGCGATGACTTGGGCTTTTCCGAGCGCCGCGATAATATCCATAGGATTCACTGAAAATGCATTGGCAGCGTCAACAATCTTTGGTTTAAATCCTGAAAAGACGCCGTGGAATCCAGTTGCAGTGGAAAGGCTGTCAACCTTGGGCAAGGTAGAGGGATGATTGACTTCAATTAATGCCGCTAGGTCAGTCAGTTTCCTAACATCAAGCCCTGTTGGACGCCCATCTTTCTCCAGTAGAGCGACAAATGCCTCAAGGGAAAGATTCCCAGCCCCAGCCCCATATCCTCTCGCACATGCATCAATAGAATCACAACCAGCTGCGAGAGCTGCAAGAGAATTGGCAACGGCTGCATGTAAATTATTATGGGCATGAAATCCAATGGGAACTTCGACAACACTTTTCAACTCTTCTGTAATGTTACGGACTAGAGACGGCGTAAGTGCTCCCGCTGAATCAAGAAAGACGATACGAGATGCGCCATAACTTTCCATTTTTTTAGCTTCTCTGGCTAAATGGTCAGGTCGAATCATATGAGCCATCATCAAGAGACCCCAGACTTCTTGGCCGCGTTGAGCAGCATATTCAATATAGGTCTCAGTTGTATCTGCCTCAGTGCAGTGACAGGCCATTCGGAAAACCTGGACACCTTTTTCCACAGCAATGTCAAGGTCTGCAAAGGTGGCTAACCCGGGAATCACATGGACTCCAATCCTTAAATCATCGTAAAGACAGGCTTTGTCAGACACGGCCTGCCATAAATCCGGATCCTTCAATCGGCCAATATGCAAACTACTACCGCCAAGACCGTTGCCGTGGCCGATTTCAAGGTAACGAATCCCTGCTGAGTATGCGTTATCAATATAGGTTGAACAAAAATCAGATGTGAAGCCATGCTGATTCGCGTGGGAACCATCGCGAAGAGTGACATCATAAAGAAGAGGCGTGTTCATAGGCGTTGTAAAACCTCAAGGGCCGCGCAATTGATAATATCAAGATTTCCTGCGTAAGCTGGCAGGTAATGGCCGCTTCCAGTGACCTGCACTTGACACATCATTTTGGGGCCAAGACGCTTCAGTTCTACAGATGATACATAACCGGGAGCGTATGACCTTGTAGTGGCTGCCATCATTTCGATTGATTGCCTAGATTCGTTCTCATTACCGATGTCATCAGAATTAACAAGAATAGACGTTTTCATGTGAATGGGTGGTATGGCTGGAGTAATATTAATTATGACTTTGACTGTTTCAATGTCCAACATGGCTCTGATGGATTCTTGGGTCGAGGTGATATATTGAGAAATATTTCTTCGGGTGCCAGGCCCTGCGGACGCCGAAGATATGGTGGAAACGATCTCAATATACTGTAAATGGGGATTGACTCTTTTCAGGGCGAAACAGATCGGCATTGATGCTTGACCACCGCAGGAAATCATATTTATGTTGTCTGCATCAAGACAACTGTCTAGATTAACGACGGGGCAGCAAGTCAGCCCTAATTTCGCTGGTGTCATATCAATCACCCGAATACTGTGCTGGCGACACAACTCGTAATTATGACTGTGATGCGCCGCGCTAGTGCAGTCAATCAATACATCTGGCTTTATTCTGTTATCAAGAACGCCCTCAATGCTGCGATCGGTTATAGGCACGCCACGACGTGCTGCAAACTCCAAGCCCTTGGAACTGGCGTGGCGTCCCGCGAAAGAGACGACCTCGATACCATCTGCCTCTTGGCACTTGACCAATAAATCGCAGCCAATATTTCCAGATCCCAAAATCGCAACGTGTTTCATTGTTCTGGATGATATTGCCTGGAGAAACTGGTAATCACGCTAATTTCCCTGTCTATTTGCTCATTGGTCAACCCTGGATAAGTTCCAAGAAAAAGGGTGTTATTCATGATTTCGTCTGAACCCACCATTTCCCCCGCGATCCTCAGGGAGTCGGCCCGATCTTTCAGGAGTTGGACAAAGGCAGGCTGGCGGAGCAGGTTTCCGCCAAAGAGCATCCGATTGCCGATGTTGTGACGGTCTAATTCACGGGCTAGATCGGTTCGGGTAAAGGAGCAACTGGAACGCACGGCCAACTTGAAGCCAAACCATGAGCAGTCAGAGCGGCATCCGCTTGGATCCCATTGGTATCCCGTGCCAGGGTCCCAAGAGGTTGCGTGGGTGGGCAAAGCAAATTCGAGCATGTCGTCGAGAGCCGCCAAACCCTGACGGAGACGCTCCCAGTTCCGCTTGCGAGCCTCAATGAACTCAGGCAAGCGCCGAAGCTGGACCCTGCCGATGGCGGCTTGGGGATCGAGGGGCTTGAGGTTGAAGCCCAGATGGCTGTAGGTGTACTTGTGGTCGTAACCAGCAGGAAGTTCTCCCAGTTGCCAACCGAATCGTTTGTTGCACGTGTTGTCAACACCGCTGGGGCACCAGCAGTCGCGTCCCCAATCCCGGAAGCTTTCAGCGATGACCTTGAGCTTCGCATCGCGCACAATATTGACAGCCCCTCCTTCTCCCATGGTGAGGTGATGGGGCGGATAGAAACTCTGGGTGCTCAGATCTCCCCAGGTCCCTGTCCAACGGATCACACGGTCGGGGCCCTCGTCGAGACCAGGGCTGTTCTCCGTGAACCCGAGGCTTTCGGCGAGGGGTCGAGGCATGGAGTAACTGCAGCCGAGGGCATCGCAGTTGTCCTCCACCAACCAGAGGTCATGCGCCCGACAAAAGGCCAGGGTGGTGGCCAGGTCAAAGGGATTGCCCAGGGCGTGAGCCATCATCACGGCCTTGGTTTTCCCCGGGCTGTAGGCCGCCTCCAGTTGGTCACAGCGGGCATTGCCGGTGACAGGATCGGCGTCGATGAAGACCGGCACCGCCCCGACCTGCACGATGGGGGCCACGGTGGTGGGGAACCCCGCGGCCACGGTGATCACTTCATCGCCAGGCTTGATGCGCCGAGCCTCTGGGAGCTTCGGAGAGGTCAGAGCTGAAATGGCCACCAGGTTGGCGCTGGAGCCGGAATTGACCAGAAGGCTGTGGCGAACCCCCAGGAAGGCCGCCAGCTCCTGTTCCATGGCCGCACCTTCGGAGCCAAGGGTCAGCCAGAAATCCAGGGTGGAGGAGACCGCCGCTTCCACCTCATCTTCCGTGAACACCCTTCCGGCATAGGGAATGGGTGTACCCTCCTGCCATGGGCTCCGATCAGGATCAGCGGCAGGCCGGAAATTGGCGTGCACGCGTTTGGAGTATTCGCGCGTCAGGGCCAGAATCTCCTGGCGTAATGAGTTGACGTCTTTCATCTTTCAGAGTGTTTAGAGAACATCAGATGGGGTTGGCTCCCGCTGAAAAACGTCAAGATCCCTCAAGCATAGTTCAAGCGCGGAAGCTTTTCCTTCGTGCACCTGTTTGTACCAGTTGACCGTGCGCTCCACCGTGGTGGTGAAGGGCCAGCGGGGCGACCAACCGAGTTCATGGTGAGCCTTGTCAATCACCAGGTGCAGAAGGCTGGCTTCATGGGGGCTGTTGGGATCACTGTGGTCTTCCCATTGGCCAGCCCAATGACGGAGGGCCTCCTCCACCAGGTCACGAACGGTTCGGTTGGCC
>JBKDTB010000080.1:0-2765 GCA_046340515.1 Cyanobacteriota bacterium
CGGCACCCCGGTCCCAACCTTGGCCCCGGCATCTGCCACGTCTCCACCATCAGCCCCATCCTCAAGCTCACCCTCGGCCCCAACCCCTGCTCCGGGCTCGGCTCCAACTCCAACCTCAACCCCACCAGCGGCTGAGCCCGCCCCAGACCTTCCCGCCATCGGTGCCCGCCTAACCAGCTCCGCCATCGCCCGCGCCACAGGCACCAACCCTTCCGGCTGGAGTGCCTGGGCAGCCAGCCATGCCTCGGGCTCCATCCGTCGCTGCGCTGGTGGGTCCTTCCGGTTGGATATGCGCTCTGATCGGGGCCGGCGCCGGATCACCTGGGAGCGGCTCACCTAACCGTTGGTGCGACCTTTGCGTGGGTGGGGGTTGGCTCTGAGGCAGGTTCAGCCATCCCTCCCATCCATCAGCCTCACCACAGGTGCGGCATCGCACGGCCAAGCACCCCAACCTCCCCCGTTCCAACCACCGCTCGGTCCGGTCATCCTCCAGACCACGTCCACCCAAGCCCGGAACCCTCAGGGGTACGCCGCGCTGCTTGCCCCATGGACACCCGACGCCTGGTGGTTTGGCTTTCGGCTGGCCTCCTCGCCTTCCAGGGCGGCACCCTGGTGCTTGATCTCATCCACTGCAGCGTCCTCTCCTGGCTCTACGTGCGCCGCCATGGCCTGGAGCAGGTGGTGCCGGCGACGGGAGTGGAGCAAAGGCCTCCAGAGGGGCTGGCCGGTATGGAGGGGCTTGGGGCTGGACCCCAGGGATCGGTCGCGGGAGGGGTTGAGGGCCAGCCTTTCTCCTTGGCACCGGCCCAACCCGAATCGCTCGCTCCAGCCCCTGCCGCAGGCCCCTCCTCAGCCTCCTCCCGGCCTGCATCGTCAGCCCCCCAGCCGACTCCCCCGCAGCCGTCCCCTCGGTCGGTGCCCCTCGACCCCACCGACGTCTTCTGCAGCCGTCCGCGCCACCGTGTAGACGACTCCGTTCAGCAGGGCCTCACCATCCTCGCGGGGTTGGCCCTTGGGGGGTCGGTGGGCGGTGTTAGCAAACCAGAACCGTGAGCAACTTTGGGTAGCCTTTCCCACCTGTGGATTCCTCGTGTCGAACGGCATCCCGACCCCCTGGCTGGACACCAACGCCATCGGCAGCCACCTCTGCCTTAGCCGCCAAACACTCTGGCGTCTAAGGCGGTTGCGCATCCTGCGGGAAGGGCACCACTGGACCCGCAAAACGCCCGGATGCCCTCGCTCGGATCTCCTCTGGCACCGCAGCAGCTGTGAACTGGCCCTGCGGCGCCTTCCTCCCTAACCCAGCCCTGCAACACGCAGTTTCCGCGCCAATTCGATCAGTTCCGGCGTGACACCCTCCGGCAATCGCGTCACCTCTCGGACCACGGGCGCCAAGGTGACCTCCTCGGGTCGGCGACCCTCGTCAAGGGCCCGGCGCTGGAGCAGGTGCGCCAGCCTGTGCTCCGCTTGGTCCTCTGCCAGGTAGCGGCTGGCCTGCACGGCCTCGCTGTGGCCCATGGAGGCGGCCTTCACCCCGGTGGACCAGGTGGTGGTGGACTTCGCCCGAAGGGCCCAGGCATGCCGCAGGTCATAGAGCTTGCAACGGTCACGCTTGGGCTTTGGCTTTGGTTTGCCAGGTAACGGGCGTGGCTGGTGGTAGCCAAACAGCTTCACGGGGATTTCTCGATCCTCACGTCCTTTGTTCCTCAGCCAGTGGGCAAGAACAATCGCCAGATCGCCGTTGTTGAAAAACTGAACCGTGCCATCTGCCCGTTCCGCCGTCTTGATCGGATGGCGGCGGCGTAGCTCCGCGAGCATCGTGCGGGCGTTCGACAGATCATTCAACTGATACCGCTCCAACCACTCAGCCGGCAAAGGCAGGGCAAACCGATGGCCCGTTTTGGTCTCGCTGCCATCCCCCTGGCTTTGAAAGCTCCCCACCTCGATCACACCCCCATCCGCCTCAACCTCGCCCGGTAGCCGGTCGATGTGCCACACCTCGTGGCCCCGCAGGCCATAGGTGGCAATCATCGCCATCACCCAACCCCGCAACGGATCCATCTCCACAAGCCGATCCAACCAAACCTGCAGGTCCTCAGTGCGGGGTATGTGGCGCGGCGCGGGTGAGCGCAATTTCCCGGCGGCTTTTTTCAGGCGCTCCAGCTTCTGCCGCAACTCCGCCGTGGCGATCGGGATCTCCTGTTGGGCGAGGTAGTTCACCATTTGCACCACCCCATAAAAGCCCCGGCTGTTGTACTCCCTGCGAATCAGTTGCAGCCTGGGATCAGCCCTGTTGGCCAACAAGGACTCCGGGGTGTAAAGACAGAACTCCTCCAGGTGGCGGGTGGTCGCCAGATCCCCATCGGCGAAGGCCTTGCCGAAGTAGCCACCATCGCGGAAGCAGACAAACGGGTTGCGGTCACGGGCCTTGGGGCCTCCCGGCGCAATCCAGGCGCACACCTGGGCCCGCAAGTCGCCCCAACGCACAGTGGGCGAATGCTCCAACCCCAGGGGATGGGCACTGGCAAGCACCTCCCAGTCCAACCCTGGCCTGCCGTTCCGCGAGTGCTCATCCGCCCTCAGCAGCACCTCCACCAGGCTCCAACACGCCGCCTCGTCCTCCGCCCGGTAGCCTCGCGCCGACTGCTGACGACGGGGCGGACAGACCTCATAGACCTGCACGTAAGGGCTCCGGGGAACCCGCTTGATGCGGTAGCGGCAGCCAGCGGCCTGCAGTCTCAACTGAGCCTGGGAGAAGAAATCCT
>JBKDTB010000081.1:0-19661 GCA_046340515.1 Cyanobacteriota bacterium
CGTCGTGCTTGTCTCAAACATGCGCCAGATCGCTTGATCCGCTGGTGCGGAGGGATGGTCTCAACGGGAACGGAAAATACGCTACAACCTGGCCTGCTCAGATTTCATGGCGCTTGGCCGGTCGATGACAAGTGGATGAAGAATCTCCTTGATGTGGTCCATCCGCAACAGGAATGGCAGGTGGGGATCCCAGCGAAAAAGCGTGATGATGCCTTCGAAAAGAAAGAAGATCCCTCAAAGAAGCAACAAGGTGCCTTTGGGGTCGTGAGCCTATACCAGCCCAGGCTGCAGATTGGCCTTAGCTGTGTTGCACCTCTTGGGAGCAAAGACCAATTCGATGACAAGGAGTGGGGAGACATCATGGCCACGCTTCGCGCCGCCCTTGAGATGGGGATCGGTGGGCGCACCTGTGTCGGCTATGGAAGTAGTGGTCCGGCGAAAGGTGATCTGTTGTTTGAGTGTGGACTGGAGGGGCAAGGGCCCGCCGCCAAGCTGCTCGATGGCACTCCGGAGTTCCGCCCAACCATGTTCCGAGCCGCCATTCGTGGCATGGCACTCCGACTCTTTGGAGGTGTCACGGACGAAAGGACTGCACGCCAAGTTGTGGGCCGTCTCTTTGGATCCATCAGCCCTGACGATGACAAAGACGTCAACGTCGGTCTCATGGCCACGGCCTACACGGACGCGAGTTCGGAGCTTGGAAGCTTTGGTTGGGACAAGTACAGGCAACCCACCTACGCCACATCCGGCAGGTTGCAATGGCGGCTGACACGCCGCTGCGAAACAGGTGAGGACAAAGCCCTGTTGGCAAAGCTTCTCGGTGCCTTGCATGGGCTCACCATGAGCCTGGGCGGCTTTGGTCGCGGATGGCGCCGGCCCGACCACCGCATCTTTTATCCGGGTTATGACAAGAGACAAATCGGCTGCCACTGGCAATGGCGAGACGCGGCCTCCCTTCCCCCCTTCATCCATGTTCAGAGCCCGGCCGATCTGGCCCGTTTGCTTCAGACCGCCCAGCGGTTGGCGCGTCGCTGGCTGGACGCCACCACGAGGCCAACCCGTGGCGGGCCAGCCCCATGGCGCGAGGTGATTCATCCCGCGCGAATGAACATCTGGACCCGAAAGGCAACAGGTCCCAAGGATGCCGAAGCCGTGGCCTGGTTCCACAGCGCAATGGAAGCCGACAGGGAAACGGGCCAACCCACCGACCCATGCCATCTCAAGGGATCGGATCTGGCAGGCCGGATGAATCAGGTTGGCTTGATCTGGAATCGACTGCTGCCTCTGCTGACACCTGGCCAGGTCACGACCCCAGCCAAGGCTGCACAGCCGGCGAACCCCTTGGCACGCCCAGTCAATCCCACCGCCAGGCCCGCCAACCCGATGGCCAGACCGCCCAGTGTGGCCCGGGGCCGGCCTTCGGCCAGGCGCCATCCTGCGGGCCAATCGCAGGGAGACGTCTCCATCGCTGCCCATCAAGGGGAGTATCTCGAAATCCTTGTGCTTCATGCGCTTCCCAACAACCCAACCCCCGAGGCGATACAACACCACCAGCGCTTCATTGCCGAAATGAATCTGGGAGCCGGGGTTGACTTTCATCCCGTGAACTGGAGTTGACCATGGAATCAGCCGAATCCAGCAACAAATTGAAGAGCATCTTTGATGGTCTCCAATCGCGCCTGGAGGGGGAGCTCAAGGGCCATCGCCAAGCCCATAAGCACCCCTCCTCCCAGGGAGAAGCGGCCGAGGAGGAGTGGATCAACCTCCTGCAAGCGCATTTGCCCAACCGTTATCAGGCTGATCGCGCCTTCGTCATTGATGCTCACGGAGGCTGCAGCCAACAAATCGACATAGTGATCTATGACCGTCAATACTCTCCTTTGCTCTACAATCAAAGCAAGCAGCGCTATGTGCCAGCAGAGAGTGTCTATGCCGTTCTCGAAGTGAAGCAAAGCCTCACGGCCAAACACCTTCGCTACGCCGCCGACAAAGCCGCTTCCGTGCGCCAGCTGACACGATCAACAGGCGAAGTCCGTCATATTCAAGGCAGAAGTGATTCCGAGTGCAAACCAATCTTGGCCGGCATTCTCTGTTACGAAAGTGAGTGGACTCCACCCTTCGGAGGGCCATTCCAAAAACATCTCTCCGATCTCAGCGGCGTGCATCAGCTCAACATCGGCTGTGTACTGCGACATGGAACCTTTGAAGTGCCTTATCCAGTCAAAGCCACAGGGTATCCAGACCTCTCAGCATCCGCCGCCATCATCATCGAAGACAGATGGCCTTTACTTCAGTTCCTGCTTCGCTTGCTGAAACAACTTCAGCCGCTTGGCACCGCTCCAGCCATCAATTATGAGGCCTACTTGTCAAGATTAACAATGGAATCCGATGGGGCAGATTAGCCACAGCTTCACTCTCGAACGATGACTACATTCTGATGGATGTTGATCTTCTTTTAGAGGTTATTCAACAGATTTTAGCTCCTCCTGCGCTTCGTGATCTCCGATCAGCCATCTCATCATTCATGCATGGTTAAACAGTAGCGCAACAACCCAGCGTTCACCTGCCATACCACCCATCACCAACCACCCCCCCCTTTCAACCCTCGAACGCATCCGCCGCCATCAAGGCAAGGATGGATTGGAAGCGCTCGCGGTTGGCTCGGCTGGGGTCGAGTTGGAATCGTCCGGAAAGCAGAGCGCACGCATGAAGGCGAGCTGTTGATGCATGGAGGCGAGCTGTTGCCTGCCTCTGGCGTTCTGCTCTCTCAGCTGCTCGATCTCGCTCTCGATTTGCTTCGTGCGCCTCTCGCTGTCTTGAATCCTCTGCTCGCTGATGGCGATGTCTCTCTTGATCCAGGCCATCCTGTTCTCGTCGTCGGGATCGCGTCGCCAGTTGAGCATCGACAACCACAAGCGCCAGCGAGTCAACGATGAGCCAGACACCCCATTGCTGTTGGAGGAGGAGGACGCGGCCGGGGAGGGTGATGTGGTCATCGGAGGAGAAGAGAGCAATCAGGGCGATCACGCTGGCGCCCGTGGCCTCCTGCAGGCCTCGCGTGTCAAGGAGAGCGGCGGGGCGGCGGACGTGAGGAACTGGTTCTGATTCTGGCGCGACGGGAGGAGTTCCTGCGGGAAGTGGCTCGCTGGGCAAGGAGGCGAGCGGCAACCTTTGATATAATACACCTGTACTGCAGGGTCGCCGATGTCGGGAGCCTGGAATCCGTGGCTTCTCGCCCGGTTGGCGGCCTTCCCGTGCGACAACATCCTTCCGCTAGCTTCTTGAGAACCCGTTTATCCAGATCACCAACACCCCCCATGAAACCCATCGCTCTGGCGCTGCTCTTCACCCTGCTGACACTGCCCGCCGTTGCCCTGGAAGACACGCCAGCCAATCGGCAGCGGGAAGCGGATCGCTATCTGCTGGCCTCTCCTCCGCGAGAGATGATGGCCAGCATCACAGAGGAGATGGCCAAGACCATGCCGTCCGATCAGCGTGCACCCTTCCAATCCTTGCTCGCGCTCGTCGACATCGACGCGGTGACGCAGGTGATGCGGCAGGCGATGATCAAGAATTTCAGCGCGGATGAGCTAAAAGCCCTCGCAGATTTCTACGGATCCCCCGCTGGTAAGTCAGCCATGAAGAACTTCAGCAAATACATGGTGGATGTCATGCCTGGTCTTGAGGTAGAAGTTATGAAAGCCATGACGAAGGCTCAACAAAAATATTAATCCTTTTTTGCACAAGACAATCAGATCGAACCTCCCCAACGATCCCCTCAACTCAGGGAACGAATCTCCGTCATGTTGCTGCCACGGCCGGTGAGATTGCGCGCTTTGACGGTCGCCAGGCCGATGGACAGGGCGCTGTACACCAGCGGATGGATGGTGGCCGCCTTCAGCAGGCCAGGCACCGCCGTGCGCTGGGGGTGCCCATGGTCGTAGATGGAAAACGCCCGCTGGATCGGCTGATCCTGCACGGCCAAACCATGCTTGTAGAAATGGGCCGTGAGCGATTTGCGGGTGCGGGCGTTGGAATCCGGCAGGTCGGCGCCATGAAACAGGAACGAATTCCACAGAATCACATCGCCTTTGTTGAGCAGCAGCCGCTGACAGCGTGATCCCGGAAAATCCCGCTGAAAGGCCCCATCCTCTTCCAGAGCGTCGAAGTTGTAGTCCGTCGGCTCCACCCGTCGGCCCTGGGTGCGCTCATAAATCTTGAACGGTCCGCAGTCGCGGCTGATGTCCTCCAGGGCAATCCAGGCCCCCACCACACCGCCTGCGGGCTGGGTGTCGAGATACCAGCTGTCCTGATGCACCTTGGTGCCCACGCTCCGGTCAAACAACATCGTCTGCCAGTTCACGAACGTTCCCTCGCCGGCCTCAGCGCAGAGGGCCTGATGGATCGGCTCGGAAAAGATGATCCGCTCCACCGCCTGCCGAAAGGCCGGCACGGCGCCGAGCAGGTGGGGATTCTGAATGGAATTGCGCAGGTTGCCCTGCCCATCCAGCAGGGGCCCCTCGAACGAATTGGTGCCCTGGGCGCGAAACCGGAAGCGGCGGGAGTGTTTCACCCGCTCCAGGCGCTCCAGCAGGCTGTCGATCCACGGCCCGGGGATCACCTGCCGCAAGACGACATAGCCATCCGCCTTGAGGGACAGGGTCTTGAGGGAAGCGGTCATCGGGCCGTGGGGATCCGGGGCAAGGGGTGAGCGTAAGGCCTGTTCAGCCGGCGACCACCACCGCCTCCGGCGGAATCCACATCGCATCCCCGAAGGAGAAGAAGCGATAGCCCTCCCGGATCGCCTCCCCATAGAGCGCCAGCAACCGCTCCCGTCCGATCAGGGCGCTCACCAGCAGCAGCAGGGAGCTGCGGGGCAGGTGGAAGTTGGTGAGCAGGCCCTCCACCACCGCAAAGCGATGGCCGGGCTGGATCACCAGATCAATCGCTCCGGCATGGGGCCGCAACACCCCCCCATGGAGCGCCGCCACCCCCTCCAGGCTGCGCACGCAGGTGGTGCCCACCGCCACCACCCGCCCGCCCCGCGCCCGGGCCGCCGCCACCGCCGCCACCAGCTCCTCCCGCACCTCCACCCACTCGCTGTGCAACGTCAGCCCCTCCAGCCGCTCCCGCTCCAGCGGGCGAAACGTTCCCAGCCCCACGTGCAGCGTCACCGTGGCCCGCTCCACCCCCCGCTCCCGCAGCCGCTCCAGCAGCGCGTCACTCAGATGGAGACCAGCGGTGGGGGCGGCGACGGCACCGGGCCGGGCGGCAAAGCGCGTCTGGTAGCGCTCCCCGGCCACGGCGCCGCCGTCATGGATGTAAGGCGGCAGGGGCATGGTGCCGTGCCGCCGCAGGAAGGGTTCGATCGTGCCCGCGTCCGCCAGGCCCTCCGGAAAGCGCACCACCCTCCCGCCAGAGGCCTCCTCCCGGCCCACCACCTTCAGCCGCACCGGCGGGTCGCCAGGGAACCCCTCCGGTGTGTCCAACAGCAACGCCTCCCCGATCCGCACCCGCTTGGCCGGCTTCAACAGGCAGAGCCAATCACTGCCGCCCGCTCCCTCCGCCACCTCCACCGGCCCCGCCCAGGGCCGCAACACCAACACCTCCACCACTCCCCCACTGGCGCGGCGGGCCCGCAGGCGGGCCTGCAGCACCCGCGTGTCATTCACCACGATCAGATCGCCGGGCCGCAAGGCCTCCGCCCAGTCCCACACCGTGCGGTGGTGCGCCCCCTCCCCCGGCTGCACCATGAGCAGCCGGGCGCTGTGGCGAGGCTCCACAGGCTGCTGGGCGATGGCCTCTCGGGGCAGGGCGAAGTCGTAGCTGGAGAGCAGCCGATCGTTGGCGTCAGCGACCACAGACCATCAGAGGGCCAGGCTCTCGGGGTTGGTTTCGATCAGCTGGGCCAGATCCTTCAAGAAGGCCGCCGCATGGGCGCCATAGATCACCCGGTGGTCGCAGGTGAGGTTGACCTGCATCTGGGAGGCCACACGGATCGAGCCATCCTTGCCGGCGACCACCGTTGGCCGGGAGGCCGCCACCGCCAGGATGGCGCCTGTGCCGGGGGGGAGGATCGCGTCGAAGCGATCCACGCCGAACATGCCCAGATTGGAGAGGGTGAAGGTGCCGGTGCTGTATTCCTCCGGCTTGAGCTGCTTGGCGCGGGCCCGCTTCACCAGATCCGCCCAGGTGCGCGAAAGGCTGTAGAGGTCTGTGCGATCCGCCTGAGGCAACACGGGAGTGATCAGGCCACCGTCTTCCATCGCCACCGCCACGGCCACATTCACCGCCTCGGGATAGGCCATGCCGCCTTCACCGCAGGCGGCGTTGACCTGGGGATGGCGGGCCAGGGCCACGCCCACCGCCTTGGCCAGCAGGGCCGTCATCGTCACCCCCTTGCCCTTCACCTGCTTGTAGAGGGCGTCCAGCTTGTCAGTGGTGATCGTGTAGCCCACGTGGAAGCAGGGGACCGCCAGGCTGGCGATCATGTTGCGGTTCACCGCCTGCTGCAGGGTGTTGAAGGCCACGGTCTCACCGGGGCGGCCGAAGGCGTCGCCCCCGGGGGCGGGACCGGGAGCGGCGCTGCCATTGCTGGCCACCGCTGGCGCCGAACCCTCCGCCACCCGGGGCAGGCTCACCGGTTGACCGGCGGCCCGTTCCACATCCTCCGCTTGAATGCGGCCGTTGGGGCCGCTCCCCCGCAGCCCGGCCAGGGCCACACCCAGTTGGGTGGCCAGCTTGCGGGCCCGGGGGGTCGCCACCACGCGGCCATCGGCCGGAGCCGCAGCGGGGGCGGGGGCCGCTGCCACCGGCGCGGGCACCGGAGCCGGGGCGGCGGGCACCGGAGCCGGGGCTGGGGGGGCCGCCGGGGCGGGGGCGGGTGTCGCCACCGGGGCCACCGGGGCTGCGGGCGCCGCCGCGGCCGGGGCGGCGGCGCGGGCCTTCGCCTGCACCTCCTCGATCTCCGCCTCGCTCTCCGCGATCAAGCCGATCGTGTCGCCCACGGGCGCCGTGCCCCCGGCCTCCACCAACACCACAGCCAGAAATCCCTCCTGGAAGGACTCCACATCCATGTCGGCCTTGTCGGACTCCACCACAAGCACCGACTCCCCGCGCTCCACCCGGTCTCCCGGTTTTTTCAACCACTGCACGATCTTGCCCTCGGTCATGGTGGAGCTGAGGGCGGGCATGAAGATGTCGTGGGTGGCCACCGGTCGTTCTGCCGCGCGGAAAGAGCGATCTTACGCAGCACGGCGGACCGACCACAGCTCAGGGCCAACCCGGAAGCCCTGCGTCCCTCAGTCGAGGCCGTCCAGGGCTTCGACGACGCCGTCGCGCACCAGGATCGACGCCTGCATCTTCTCCACCAGGTTGTCGCCGAGGCGCACCTCACACAGGCTCTCCAGCTGACCCTGGTCGACCACCTGTTCAAAATCGAGGCTGCGCACCTGCTGCTGCTGCTCCAGCACCTGGCGCTTCTGCTCCTCCAGCTCGGACCGCTTGGCGGCCACTTGCTGCTGGATCGACGCCACCTGCTCCTGCACCCGCGGATCCAAGGGATTGGCGCTCTGGCTGCGCACCTCCGTGATCACCCGCTGCCCCTCCTGCTCCAGCTGGGCCAGCTGGCCATCCAGGTGGCCCAGCGCCGTGCTCAGCTCCCGTTCCGCATCCTCCTTCCAGCGGGGGGTGACCACGGCGCGGATGGTGATGGCACGTTTGATCGTGAAGGACTCGGCCATGGGAACGGTTGGGCGTGGAAAGGGAATCATTCCTCACCGTAGAGGGAGGCGATCGCCGCGGCATCCCGCGCCGCGATCCGATCCCGCCGCTGCTTGAGGGTCTGGGTGAGCAGGCCGTTGTCGATGGTGAACGGCTCCACCGCCGCCACGCCCCCCAGCCGTTCATCGGGCCGGGAGCCCGGCCGCTCCGCCAGCAGCCGGTTGCCTTCGCGGGTGAGCGCCTTCGCCAGGGCCGGCTCCAGCCTGGCCACCCCCCCCTCCGCCGACAGCGCCGGCTCCGGGAGATCCCGCTCCCGGGCCCACTGCGTCAGGAGCTCGGCCTTGGGCACCAGCAGCGCCCCGAGCTGCTTGCGGTCCTGACCCACCAGCATCACCTGCTCGATCAGCGGACACTCCACCAGGGCCTCCTCCAGGGGGCCCGGCTCGATGTTCTCCCCGCTGCTGAGAACGATCGTGTCCTTGGCGCGGCCGGTGAGCACCAGGGAGCCATCCGCCAGCAGGCGGCCCAGATCGCCCGTGTCAAACCAGCCCTCCCCATCGAGCACCTTGGCGGTGGCCTCCGGCTTGCCGTGGTAGCCCCCCATCACCTGGGGACCTCGGGCCAGCACCAGCCCCGGCTCGCCGATGGTCAAGGTGGCGCGGCTCTCGGGTTGCACCACCCGCAGGGCCGTGCCTGGCAGGGGCTGGCCGGCGCTGCCGCGCCGGTTGCTCCAGGAGCGGCGGCAGGTGAGCACGGGGCTGGTTTCCGTCAGCCCGTAGCCCACCAGCAGCTCGATGCCGATCGCCTCGAAGAAGCCATCCACGTGGATCGCCAGGGCGCCCCCGCCGCTGATGGCCGTGCGCAGCTCTCCTCCCACCAGCTGCTGCCGCACCTTCGGCCAGAGCAGCGCCGAGGCCAGCCCGTGGAGCGGTGCCCGCAGGAGCGCCTCCAAGGCCGCCGCCAGGCGACGGGGAGCGGACACCGGCGCCAGGGTGAGGTCGCGGGCGGTGCGGCGGGCCCGCTGACAGGCCCGGCTGTTGGCCAGGGCGGCACCCAACAACCGCTGGCGGGGGGCGGGCATGGCGGCCAGGGCATCCTCAAAACCCGAAAGCAGCGCTTCCCACAACCGGGGCACGCTGATCATGTACTGGGGCCGCACGCTGCGCAGATCGGCCTTGAGGTGCCGCAGGCTGGTGTAGGTCTGCCGACAGCCGCAGGAGAGGAGGAAGTATTCGGCGGTGCGCTCATAGGCATGCCAGATGGGCAGCACGCTCAGCACCCGATCGCCCGGGGAGGGGGCCACCGCCACGCCGAGGTGGCGGATCTGGTGGAGCAGGTTGGCGTGGCTCAGGGGAACGCCCTTCGGCTGGCCGGTGGTGCCGGAGGTGTAGAGCAGGGTGGCCAGCCGTGCCTCCCCTCCCGCGGGAAGGGGGGGGGTCGCCGCCGCCGCGCCGCCGCTCAGCAGGCCCTCCCAGTCGAGGCTGACGCCGCCATCGGCCCGCATGGCCGGCTCCCCCTCCAGGCAGAGCACGAACCGCAGCCGCTCCAACTGTTCCGGCCCGACCTCCAGCTTGCGGAACAGGGCGGCCGACTCCACCACCAGCCCCACGGCGCCGCAGTCCGCAAGGATGTAACGCAGCTCCTCCGCGGGGGCGCCGCTGCCCCGCACGGCATCCGCCGCGCCGGCGCGCATCAGCCCCTGGTCGCAGAGCAGCCAGCGGGTGCTGTTTTCCGCGAACAGCGCCACCACGTCGCCGGGCTCCACTCCCAGGGCCGCGAAGGCCGCCGCCGCCCGTTCGATCCCCTCCCCCAGGGCGCGGTAACTGAGGCGAACGGGGGGGGTGGCGTGGGGGTCCTCCAGGGCGATGGCCTCCCCGTGCCGCTCGGCCAGCACAGGCCAGAGCCGCTCCAGACCCTCCACCCCCCGCCAGTCGTCCCGCCGGGCCAGGGCGGCGGCGTCCTGCGCCGTGCTGGTCCAGAGAATCTCGGCGGGGGCGTTCGACATGGAGGGAGCGGAAAGCCCGCCCATGGTTACAGGCCTGCGAGGGTTTCGGGGGGGGTCGGGGGCCGCAGGGGCAGGCCGAATTCCGCGCTGAAGGCCGCCAGCAGGGGCCGCCGCAGGGCCGCGCTCGCCAGGCCCGGTCGCCAGTCGCTGAGGCGACCCACCCGCCGGTCGGCCAACCCGCAGGGCACGATCGCCTCGAAGCCCTCCAGCCCGCAGCAGACATTCAGGGCCAGGCCGTGCTGGCTGATCCAGCGCTTGGCCCCCACGCCGATCGCGGCCACCTTCACCCCGTCCAGCCAAACGCCGGTCAGCCCGTCGATCCGTTCCCCCTCCAGCCCCAGTTCCGCCAGGGTGCGGATCACCACGGCCTCCAGGGCCCGCAGATAGCGGTGGAGGTCGGTGCCGTGGCGCCGCAGATTCAACACCGGATAGAGCACGAGCTGGCCCGGGAGGTGGTGCGTCACCTCGCCGCCGCGATCAATGCGATGGAGGGGCAGGGGCGGCGCCTGGGGATCAAAGCGGAGGTGCGCCTCGCTGGCGCCGCGCCCGAGGGTGTAGCAGGGATCGTGTTCCAGCAGGAGAACGGCGTCCGGCCCTTCGGGTTCCCCCAGGAGCCGCTCCCGCAACTGCCGCTGCCAGGCCCACCCCCGGGGGAAGGGCACGGGCCGGCGGGCTTCAAAAAGAATTGCGCTGCCGTTGAGGGTCATGGCTTCCTCTCTCTACTGTGGCGACAGCCCCCCTCGGGGCGAGCCCACCCGGTGGAACGGAACGCCATGAAACTTCTGCTCCACGGACGGACCCTGGAGATCACCGACGCGATTCGCGACTACACCGAGACCAAGCTCAGCCGAGCGATCAGCCACTTCGAGGATCTGGTGAAGGAGGCTGACGTTCATCTGTCCGTCGCCCGCAACCCGCGGGTGCCCCAGCAGACGGCGGAAGTGACCATGTTTGCCAATGGCGTCGTGATCCGCGCCCAGGAACGCAGCGAAAACCTCTACGCCAGCATCGACATGGTGGCCAGCAAGCTGGCGCGCCAGCTCAACCGCCACAAAGACCGGCTGCAGGAGCGCGAGCAGGGTCCCGTGCACCGCTCCGCCGCCGCCGAGGAGGCCGGCGCCGCCCACCTGCCCAAACCCGGCCAACCCCTCACCGAGGGACTGGAGGCCAACCTCCCCCATCGCGGGGTGCGGCGGAAGTATTACGCCATGGCCCCCATGGCGCTGGAGGAAGCCCTGCACCAGCTGGAGATCATCGATCACGACTTCTATGTCTTTCGCGATGCCGACACCCAGCAGATCCAGGTGGTCTATCGGCGCAACCACGGCGGCTTCGGCGTGATTCAGGCCAAGGACGCGTGAGCGAGGCGCTGCCGGATCTGGCCCCCCTGATCGACCATGCCCTCCTCGACCCTCACCACGGGCTGGAGGGCCTGCGGCGCGGCTGTGATGAAGCCAGCCATTTCGGCTTCGCCGGCCTCTGCGTGGCCTCCCGCTGGGTGGCCGCCGCCCGGGAGCGCCTGCCCCGCCGCGGCCAGGTGCGGATCGTCTCGGTGATCGGCTTTCCCTTCGGCGCCGTGCCCGCCGCCGTGAAACGGGCCGAGGCGGAGGCCGCCCTGGAGGCTGGCGCGGATGAGCTGGACGTGGTGCCGGATTTCGGCGCCCTCGCCGATGGCGACAGCCGCGCCCTGCTGGACGACCTGGCGCCGATCATGGAACTGGGGCTTCCCGTGAAGGTGATCCTGGAGCAGGCCCGGTTGAACGCCGAGGCCCTGGCGCTGCTGGTGGAGGTGAGCCTCGATGCGGGCGCCCGTTTCTTGAAAACCGGCAGCGGCTTCGGCCCGCCGGCCACCCCCGCCCTGGTGCGGCAGTTGCGGGAGGTCAGCCGGGGCCGGGCCATCATCAAGGCCGCCGGCGGCATCCACAGCCTCGATGGCGCCCTGGCCCTGGTGGAGGCCGGCGCCGGACGGCTGGGCACCAGCCATGGCGTGGCCCTGATGGGCGAGCTCGTCGCCCGCTCCCGCTGATGCCCCATGGCGCCTGAGCGGTTGGTGGAGGGCGTGGCGCTGCGCGGCTCAGCCCTGGGGGAAAGCGATCGGCTGTTGACCCTGCTCTGCGAGGAGGAGGGCCTGATCCGCGTGGCGGTGCCGGGCGCGCGCAAGCCCCGCAGCCGCCTGGCGGCGGCCCTCCCCTTGGCCCACCTGCGCCTGCAGGTGGGAGGGCGCGACCTGCCTCGGGTGCGGCAGCTCACCCTGGTGCGCAGCTTCAGCGGCCTCGGCGAGCGGCTGGAAACCCTGGCGGCCGCCCAGGGCCTGGCGGAGCTCTGCCTGCGGCTGGTGCCCACCGGCGCCCCGTCGCCGGGATGGCCCTCCGTGGTGCTCGTCCATCTGGGCCGCTTGGAGGAGGTGGTGCTGGAGGCCAGCGAACGGGCGGAGGCCGTGGCCATCGCCGTGCAGGGCACGGCCCATCTGCTGGCCCTCGGGGGCTACGCCATCCCCCTGGGGCACTGCGCCCGCACGGGCGATCCACTCACTCCCCCCCCGGGGGACACGACCTGGCGCTGCAGCCTGCTGCCCGGTGAGGGCCTGGCCATCGGTGCGGTGGCGGGGGCCCCGGTGGTGTTGAACGCCTCGGAACTGGCCCTGCTGCAACGGCTGCCCCGCCCCGCCCTTCCCCGGGCCCGCAGTGGCGCCCTGCTGGGTCCCGAGCGGGTGTGGCTCCATCTGCTGACCTTGCTGGAGCACTGGTGTGACGAACATCTGGGCCGCCGCCCGCGAGCCTTCAGACTGCTGCGAGCCAGCGCGGAAGCCATGCCCCAACCCCGTTCCGCCCCCCGCCCCGCGACGGACCGATGAGCGATCCGGGCGTCAGCCAAGGCATCGAACCACCCCGGGCGTCACCGCCATCGCCCCCGCAGGAGACAGGCCTGGCCGCCGTGCTGGCCCGCCCGGATTTTCGCCGGCTCTGGCTTGGCCAGATCTTCTCCCAGCTGGCCGACAAGTTCTACATCGTGTTGATGGTTTTCCTGATCGCCCAATACTGGGTGCCGGAAAATCTGGCGGGTGGCACGCCGCTGGCGGAAGCGGCGGCAGCGATCCGCATCAACCTGGAGAGCCGCGCCCAGGTGATCACCCTTCTGGCCACGGGGATCTATGTGGCCAACACGATTCCAGCGGTGCTGATGGGCACCGTGGCGGGGGTGTGGGCGGATCGCTGGCCCAAGCGATCGGTGATGGTGGCCTCCAACGGGCTGCGCGCCATTCTTGTGTTGTTCGCTCCCCTGGCCCTCCTGCCCGGCCCCGAATGGCTGGGATTGAGCTGGGGCTACTGGGCCCTGGTTTTGATGACCTTCGCCGAATCGGTGCTCACCCAGTTCTTCGCCCCGGCGGAACAGGCCGCCATTCCCCTGCTGGTGCCCTCCCACCAGCTGCTGGCGGCCAATTCGTTGTATCAGGCCACGAGCATGGCGGCCACCATCTTGGGCTTTGCCCTCGGCGACCCGATCCTGCGGCTGCTGCGGGCCGGCCTGGCGTTCGTCGGCCTGCCGAACGGGGAATTCGTGCTCCTGCCCCTCTGCTACGGCCTGGCCGCCTTCGCCATCCTGGGCATCCGCCTGGAGGAACCCCCCCGCGAGGTGCGCCGGATCTCCCTCTGGCAGGAGATCGGCGAGGGCGTGGAGGTGTTGCGGGAGCGGGCCAGCGTGCGCACCGCCATGCTGCAGCTGGTGTTGCTCTACAGCCTGCTGGCAGCGCTCTACGTGCTGGCCATCAGCCTGGCGGCGGCCATTCAGGCCCTCGGACCCACCGGTTTCGGCACCCTGCTGGCCATGAGCGGCATCGGCCTGGCCCTCGGCGCCCTGACCATGGCCCAATTGGGGGAGCGCTTCAGCCGTCGGCTGCTGGCCACCACCGGCCTGGGCACCATCGCCTTCTCCCTGGTGCTCCTCGGCCAGTTGCGCGGCAATCTCGTGCTCACCCTGTTTCTGTGCGTGCTGCTGGGCCTGGGAGCCGCCCTGCTGGCCATTCCCGCCCAGACCACGATCCAGGTGGACACCCCGGAAGCCCAACGGGGCAAGGTGTTCGGCCTGCAGAACAATCTGATCAACATCGCCCTCAGCCTGCCCCTCGCCCTGGCCGGCACTGTGGTGAGCCGTTACGGCCTGCTGCCTGTGCTCTGGGGCCTGGCGGCCATCGCCCTGATCGCCGCCCTGAGCGAACAACCCTGGCGACCCTCCTGAGGGGGCTGCTAGCTTCGGGCAGGTTGACTGCAAGCGGTGACGCACATCGCCTGGCTGGGAAAAAAATCACCCTTTTGCGGCAACGTCACCTACAGCCTGACCACCACCGCCGCCCTGCGACAGCGGGGGCACCAGGTGAGTTTCATCCATTTCGACACCCCGACCGGCCCGACCCTGAATCGCCCCGAGACCCTTGTGTCCGGCGTGCGGGCCGCCAGTGTCGCGCGGCGCGATGCCGGGGCGAGCACGCCGGAGGTGACGCTCCCCTATTTGGTGAAGTCGCAGGTTTACACCATCCCCTCCCCCGGGGCCCTGCGGGAGCTGCGCGAATCCCTGGAGCGGCTGCGCCCCGATGTGGTGCACGCCAGCCTCACCCTCTCCCCCCTCGATTTCCGCCTCCCCGATCTTTGCCAGCAACTGGGGGTGCCCCTGGTGGCCACCTTCCACCCTCCGTTTGACGCCAACCTGCGCAACATCACCGCCGGCACGCAGCAACTCACCTATCAGCTCTATGCGCCGTCGCTGGCGCGCCATGACCGGGTGATCGTCTTCTCCGAGCTGCAGGCGGATCTGCTGGAACGGCTCGGCGTTCCCCGCAACCGCCTTGCCGTGATCCCGAATGGCGTTGACACCGACACCTGGGCGCCGGCCGGACCCACCAGCCAATCCCGGGTGAGTGAACTGCGGGAGCGCTTCTCTGGCCAGCGGGTGTTTCTCTACATGGGCCGCCTTTCGACGGAAAAGAATGTGGAAGCCCTGCTGAAGGCCTGGCGGTTGGTGCGGCCCGCCGGTTGCCTGCTGGTCATCGTCGGCGATGGCCCCCTGCGCGGCACCCTGCAGCACAACGATGCGGATGTGCTGTGGTGGGGGTATGAGGGAACGCTGCAGACGCGGGTCGCCCTGCTGCAGGTGGCGGAGGTGTTTCTCCTGCCCTCCCTGGTGGAAGGCCTCTCCCTGGCCCTGCTGGAGGCCATGGCCTGCGGCAAGGCCTGCATCGCCACCGACGCGGGAGCCGACGGGGAGGCCCTGGAAGGGGGAGCCGGGATCGTGATCAGCACCCAGGGCGTCACCACCCAGCTGCGCACCCTGCTGCCGGTGTTGCGGGATCAACCGCTGCTCACCGCCGAACTGGGACGGCGCGCCCGGTCCCGGGTCCTGGAGCGCTACACCCTGAGCCGCAACATCGATGCCATCGAGCAGCTCTACGCCGATCTGACCCGCCGGCCGGTGGCGGCCGCCTGAGCGGCGAGTCACCCGGCGTCAATAGCGCTCGGGCACGGGACGGCGCCATTCGAGGGGCACCCCTGCCGCGGCCAGCTGGGCCGCCCGCTCTTCCAGTCGCCGCCGATCCAGGCGCCAGAGCCGATAAAGGCCCGCCCGATCCAGCTCCACCGGATCGAGATCGCGCCAATGGGGCGCCTGAGCCGTCTGCTGGTCGATCACCAGCAACACGGTGGGTTGCTCCCCGGGCGCGCGGGGACGCTGGCCGCGCCGCTGCTCATGGCGCAGGCGATCGCTGAGGTTGCGCACGGCTCCGGGCTGGATTCCCTCGTAGATCACCACCCGCCGGCTGTAGTAGTGGAGCGAGGGCTTGAGGATGCCCACCATCGCCAGGGGCTCGCCGGGATGGGCCTGCCGCTGGATGCTCGCCGCCATGGCACGCACCGGTGCGCCCCGCAACCGATCACCCAGGGCCCAGCTGGGCAGCAGGGCCAGGGGAACGAAAACCAGGAGCGGGGCCTGCAGGGCCAGCAGCCGTGTCCGCTGTCGCCCCGCGGAAGCCGCCCAGCCCAGAAGGGCGGCGAGCAGCCAGCAGGCCCCCGCCAAGGGCAGGCGTCCGCCCCGGATCAGTTCCGCGGGCAGGGTGGGGAGTTCCGGATCACGAATCAGGGTCACCAGGCTGGGGCCGGCGAAGAACACTGCGGCGATCACAAGGGTGAGGAGCAGGGTGGCCCGCCAGGCCCAGCGGCTGGCCCAGTCGTCTTTCTCCTCCCCCGGGGCCGGGGAGCCCGAGGCGGTGACGGCAATGAGCACCGCCACGGCGGGCACGGCCGGCAGCCAGTAGCTGGGCAGCTTGGTGGAGGCCGCGGTGAAGAACGCCAGCACCGCCAGCAGCCAGCAGGCGCAGAAGCGGCCCAGCGACTGCGGCGCGGCCACGGGCCGGATCGGCCAGGGCCCCCGGAGCAGGGGACCCACCGCCCGCGCCAGGCCCAGCAGCAACAGGGGTGAAAAGGGCAGGCTGGCGATCAGCAGCACAGGGCCGAAGAACCACCAGGGCTGCAGGTGGTGGTTCACCACCGAGGTGAAGCGCTGCAGATTGTGATACCCGAAGAAGCTGTCCCAGAAGGGCCGCCCCTCCACCAGCAGAGCCAGCCCGTACCAGGGGATCGCCACCAGGCTCGTGAGGAGCAGCCCCCGCAGGGGGCAGAGGCGTCGCGCCAGCTCGTCCCACCCTCCCTGCGACCCGGCGAAGAGCCCCAGGGTGAGGGCGACAAGCACCACCGCCACCGGCCCCTTGGCCAGCACCGCCAGGCCGAGCACCGCCCAGGCCGGCCACCAGGCCCCCCGGAAGGCCGCATACCGGCGCCACAACAACAACAACGTGAGCGCCACCAGGGCGCTGAAGAGGGCATCGCTCACCGGCGTGCGCCCCCAGAGCAGGATCAGGGGCGAGAGGGCGAAGGCCAGAGCCGCCCCCAAGGCTTGCGCCACCGACGACGGACCATCCGATGCCAGGTCCGCGGATGACGCATCCTGCGCTGACAGCCGCCCGGACGCGGTGGCCTGGGGCCAACGCAACAGGGTGTCGGCCAGGGCCAGCATCACCGCCACCGTCGCCAGGGCGGAGGGCAGGGCGGCGGCCCAGCTGCCGAGCGGATTCCAGCGGGCCTGGCCGGGCAGGGCATAGAACGCCCCCATCATCCAGTAGACCAGCGGTGGCTTGTCGTAGCGCGGCAGGCCATTGACCCTCGGGATCAGCCAGTCGCCCCCCTCCGCCATGGCCCGGGCGGCGGCCGCGAACAACGGCGGCGTCTCATCCACCAGACCGGTGCTGCCCAGCCTCCAGACAAACAGCAGCAGGCCCGCCGCCAGGGTGAGCGCCAGCACCAAGGCATGGCGCCGGCCCCCGGCTCCAGCGCTCCGGGGGGGAGGGGGGCTCGGCCCGCGGGTCAGGGGGAGGGTCGTGGGCATGCCCGGGAAGCGCGGTCGCCAGTGCCAGGGCGCATGGTGGCATGGAGGCGATAGGGTGCCGGGGTCTCGGCGCCACGGAAGCCCCGCCATGTCGCCGCAGCCCGATCCCCAGCTTCTCCCCGACCAGCCCCCCCTTGGTCCAGATCGGCGCCTGTGGTGGGGCCTCGCCCTCGGTGGCGCCGCCATCGCCCTGCTGGTCCTGGCTGTTCACTGGCTCGTGCCCGCGCCTCCCCCGGCCCCGCACACCGTCAAGGCCCCCCTCAACGACAACCCGCCGCTGATGAGCCAGCCTCAACGGATCGAAACCCAGCAAGCCATGCCGGAGCTGCGCGACTTTGACAGCGCGAATCCTCCCCCGAACCCCACCAACAGCGGCGGCCCCCTGGGCTCCTCCGCCCCTCCCTCCGCTCTGGGCACCGGCGCCCTCGGTCAATGAGGGAACAGACCCGCCACTGGATGGCCCGCCAACGGATGGATGAAGCGCACCCCCGGCTCCCCCTTCAAACGGCCGTTGGCCCTCGTGCTGACCGGAGGGCTGGTGGGTGCCCTCTGCTGGCCCCTCACCCTGATTGATCGGCTCCAGGATCAGCTGGTCGAGCGATGGCCGGCCTTCTCCGCCGCCCCCTGGAGCCTCGGCACCGGATGGCTGGCCCTGGCCCCCGTGGCCGCCATGCCCCTGATCCTCTGGCTCCATGCCCGGATCTGGCCGCAAGGAGCCAGCTCGGGGATCCCCCAAACGATCGTCAGCCTGGAGGACGGCGCGAAGGCCGAGATCCTCCTCTCCCCCGCCGCCACCTGGCAGCGCCTGCTGCTCTGGACCCTCGCCTCCCTCGCCCTGTTGCCCCTCGGGCGGGAGGGGCCGGTGACCCATCTGGGCGCCGCCGTGGCCCATGGTCTGCGCCAGCGCTGGCCGGGCCCGCTGAAGCCCTTGGAGCGGGCCGATGCCATCGCCATCGGTGGCGGGGCGGGCATGGCCGCCGCCTTCAACACCCCCCTGGTGGGGGTGATCTTCATGGTGGAGGAACTCACCCGCCGCGTCGATGGTCGGGTGATCCCCGCGGCCATGGTGGTCTGCGCGATCGCAGCGGAGCTGAACCACCTGGGTGGACAGCCGGAGTTTGCCCTGGCCGTCGTGCGCACGGGTCCGGCGGAGTTGAACCAGCTCGCCCTGGCCCTTCCCATCGGCCTCGGGGCGGGGCTGGTGGGGGCGGGCTTCAGCGCCCTGCTGCTGCGCCTCTCAACAACCCTCACCCCCCTGGCCAAGAGACGCCCGCTGCGGCTCGGGGTGGCCCTGGGGCTGGCGCTCAGCGGTTTCTGCCTGCTGACGGGGGGCCTGAGCGGTGGCGATGGGGAAGCGCTGCTGCGCCAACTGGTGGCCCATCCGGAGGACAGCGCGGGCGGCGTGGGGGCCCTCCTGGCCCGGGCCATCGGGCCCTGCCTCAGCCTGGGGGCGGGTGTGCCGGGCGGGCTGATCGATCCGGCCCTCGCCCTGGGCGCCATGGTGGGCCAGGCCATGGGCCAGCTCTGGCAGCAGCCGCTCCCCGGCATCGCCCTCGGCCTGGCCGCCGGCCTGGCGGGCGCCACCCAACTCCCCCTGCTGAGCGTGGTGTTCAGCCTGCGGCTGCTGGGCGATCAACAACTGCTTCCCGGGGTGGTGTTGGCCGGCGCCCTGGGGGCCGGCATGGGTCGGATGTTGGGCGGCCGATCGATCTACCACGCCCTCGCTGAGGCGTTGGTGGCGCCTCCGGAACCACCGATCCGTGCGTTGCGGCATCCCCCTGGCCGCTGAACGGCTCCGCGGCCTCTCGCCCCGCCGCGGCCGCATCGGAGCCGCCCCGGGCTTCGCCACCCCGGGATTGGAATGCCAGCAGAGCCAGCATCACGACAGCCATGCCGGCACCAGCAAAGAAATTCTCCTGCCATTGCCTCCCGCATCGCGCATCCTGGTCGAAAGATTGCTGAGGCTCTCCAGGACGGACACGGCCCTCGCCAAGATCACGACATTGGCGAACCGGCCCTTGAGGCTGTGAAACCTCTCCACTGGCATCACAGGGGGCAGCCGGAGAGGTTTGACGAACAAAGAAAACATCCCGAGCGACAGGATCAGGCAGCCAGCCCCCGCCAGCAGCAGGTTGATCCCCTCCAGCACGCTCACCGCAAAGGCGGAGAGGTCATGGCCCCGGGGGGAGGGCAGCAGGGCCTCGTCGATCGGCTCGCACACCACACCCCCCTTGCCAGACAAGGCCGCGCGTGGACAGCAGAAGCTTGGCCAACATCAGCGCGCTCCCTCGACGGGAAGACGGGGACAGGCCTCCACCAGGGTGCGGGTGATGGCCGCCCGGGGATGGCGCAGGATCTCCGCCCCCGGCCCCTCCTCCACAATGCGGCCCCCCTCCAGCACGATCACGCGATGGCAGAAGCCACTCGCCACGGAAAGGTCGTGGGTGACAAACACCAAGCCGAGCCCCAGCCGCCCCTGCAGATCACGCAGGAGGGCCAGCACCTC
>JBKDTB010000082.1:0-2952 GCA_046340515.1 Cyanobacteriota bacterium
ACTGAGGCGACTTCGCTCAAAAAAACATCCATAAGAAGTAGCCAGAATCGCCCCTGGGGAAGGAAGCCTTTGACATGGCGAGAAGACACTGGAAGAAGCGCATACGTTTTTTATGCTTCGGTGTTAGAACAACCCGACTTATTGTCTGCATGATTGCTGATCAGCGGCATTTGACATGTAACGGCCCTCCATCAGTCTGACCGTTTGCTCTCTTCCAAGGGCATCGACTTCAACTGCTGGCTCCACCTTCCAGCGCTTCAATCAGCAGCACCACTTCGGCGGCCTCTGAGTAATCCAGGCCGGGATCTTCCGCGAGGGAGGGGTCACGGCTGCCGGCGGTGATGGCTTGGAGGGTGGTGAGGAAGGGGGTCTGGTTTGCAAAATCGGGATCAGCGGCGAGTTGCTGGAGGAGGGAGGTGGCTGCCGCTGGATCGCCGGTGCTGAGGGCTTGGTGGATGTCCTGCGCCAGACGGCCACTCCCGGATTGATTTTCACCGCCATCGCGGCGGTTGGAGAGATAGGCAAACCTGGCCTTCTGGCGGGCTTCACCAGCGGCGGCAGGGTTGCCGGCCTTCGTCTCAATGTCCGCAAGGATATTCCAGCTTTTCCAGGGCCTTGCCGCATGCCCGTAGAGCTCCTTGCACTGAATCGCTCGGGTGATGGCGTCTCGGGCCTCCTCCAGCCGCTTGAGCTTGCGCAGGCTGTTGGCCAGATTGTTCAGCGCTACTCCTTCTTTTGCGGTATCCCCGATGGCGCGGAAGAGCTCCGCTGCCCTCTGGGAAAAGGCCACGGCCTCCTCGGGCCGCTGCAACTCGGCACTGTAGAGATTGCCCAATTGCCCAAGGGTGCTTGCCTGGCCGGCCTGATTGCCTAGACGCACCTTTATGGCTAGTGATTGGTTGTAGGCCTGCTCCGCTAACACCGGCTGTTCTGCTTCCTGATGCACCACGCCGATCTGATGCCAGGCGGTGGCAACGCTGCCCAGTTCATTGAGGCGTGAGAAGGTGTCCCGCGCTTCCTCGTGAGCCGCCAGGGCATCGCCGTAGCGCTCCTGAAGGAGGCGAACGGTACCGAGTTGGCCTTTGCCCACGGCCAAAGAGCGTTGATCTCCCCGTTGTTCATCCCTGCGGATCGCTTCTTCGTAGGCAGCAGCGGCAGCGTCGTACTGGCCCAGATCGCTCAGACAGTCGCCCTGTTCCGTGAGGCACGCGGACGCCATCCCTTCCGCAGCTTTGTTGGAGCGATCGCTGGCCATGGCCTCAAAGCGATGGCCGGCCTCCTGCAGCAGCGGCAGGGCCTGCTGCGCACCGCCCGCTTTTTTCAACACCCGGCCCAGCAGCCAGCAGGCCATCGCCAGGTCGTAGGCCGCCTCGGCATAGGCCTTCTCCCCAGCCGCCCGGGCCTGCTCCAGCAACTGCTGCGCCCCCGCCAAGGCCTCTTGCAGCTGCCCCCCCGCCAGCTGCTGCTCAATCCGATTGCGGCTGGCCTCAAAGCGCGCGTGGCTCGAGCCCTCGCCCAGGGCGGCGGCGGCAACCTTCCGCACCCGCGCCAGCCGCTCCAGCAGCCGCGGTTTGCCCAGCCCCTGCAGCAGGCTGTAGAGGGCGGTGGCCCGATAGATCGTGGATTCAGGATCAGCCGTGGCCTTGGAGAGATCGAGCAAGGCAAAGAGGTTGGGAAGCTCCAGCAGCGTCAGCGTTGCCGATAGTGCCGTGTTCTGGCTCCGCTGTTGATCGAGAAAGCCGAGATAGCCAGTCATTGCCTCCAGCCAGCGGGCTGTGAGCGCCGTGTGTTCCTCCTGGCGGAGGCTGGCCTTGAGGAAGGGGCAGAGGGCCGGATTGAGTGACAGATGGTTGTAGGGATTTGCTGTGGCCAGGCCGGTTCCCACCAGCTCCACAGCGAGCCCCTCCACCTCCGCTTGCTCCCAGCCCGTCATCACCTGCAAAACATTTAAATCCACGCCGCCGTGGAACACCCCAAGCACCCGCACCCGCTCCCGATTGTCTGGTGAGAGGCGCCGCAGGGAGAGCTCCACGCTGGCTAAGAGCGATTGCTCCCGGCGACGAGGATCATCCGCTGGCAAATGGGCCACCTCCCGCTCCATCTGCTCCATCAGCTCCACCAGCGCCTCCCGGGTGGGCGCCACACCGCTGCGGCGCAGCTCCGGCCCCAGCAATGCCAGGGTGCGGGCGTGGCATTGCACAGCCTCGGCCAGCTCCTCGACTTCTTCCCGGCGGGCTTCCAACGTTCGCTCACCTCCAGTCGCACCATCTCCACTCACGAGGGCCCGCTCGATCAACGCCACCGCATCGCCCCGCTGAAGCTGATGCAGCTCCAGCCGTTGCCGCGTAGCCGTAAACGGTGCCGGCAACGCCTCGCGGCTGGTGAAAACAATCCGCGTCTCCCCAGCCCGCAGCAGCCGCTCAGCCAGCTTCAATATCTCTTCCAGCTCTTCCTTTGCTTCTTCACTCAGGAGCTGGGGAGCCTCCAGATAAGGCGGCAGAAGAACACTTTCCATATTGTCAATCAGCAGCAATGTTGCCTGCTCCTTCATTGCCCGCTCTATCGGCTGTAACGCCTGCTCGGTGTTATCAAACTTGGCTGTGGAGTAATCAGACCCCACCAGCTGCCGGCCAAGGGCATCGAGCACCGCCTGGCCGCCGCTGTAGAGCTCCACGCTCACAAACGCCGCCCGCCGCACCTGCCGGGAGCGCACCAGCCAGCGGGCCAGCTCCGCCGCCAGCGCGGTTTTCCCCTCACCCCCCTGGCCCCGCAGCACCGCCCAGCGCTCCTGGCGCAGCAGGCGCTCCAGGACGAGCAGCTCGCGGCTGCGGCCCACAAAACCCGTCTCCACCGGCTCAGGCGGCACCTCCCCCAGCCGGGCTCTCAGGCGGGCTTGGAGGTCTTCGCGGGTCTGGGGGGCGGGGGTGGTGGCAAACAGCTGAGGGTCAGCCT
>JBKDTB010000083.1:0-3304 GCA_046340515.1 Cyanobacteriota bacterium
GAGGCGAGGGTAGAGATCGTGCAGAAAAGGATCCCGCCGACGTCCTCTACGGCGTTCTGATGCTGGGTGGGCCATCAGGCGGGTTGACGCCGCTGTTGCTGCTGCAGCCCGCCGCTGAGTTGGCGGGCGACGGCTTCCAGAAGCCGGCTGGCGTGTTCGTAGCGGCGGGTGTCGATCAGCTGGAAGTCGTGCAACAGGCGGGTTTGGATGCGGAGCAGATCGAGCCGGGCGGCGGCGGGCTCCAGCAGAGTGAGCTTGTCGCGGCTCCAACGGGCGGCGACGAGGGCCTCAAGCACGGCGTAGAGATGGCTGATGATCCGATCCCCGAGGGCGAATTTTTGATCGCGGGGCAGGCCGTTCAGGAGTGGAACAAACCACTTGATCAGATCTGTTGTGGCCTGCAGGATCGGCAGCTCTCCGCGGCTCGGGGAGAGGGGGGGAGCGGAGCCGCTGGCCGGGCTGGAGGGGGGCTTGGGGGGCTCAGCCAAGGGGTGGAGAACAGTTCAGCTTCTTCACCATGGCGCGCGGGGCACAGCTGAGGAGCGTTTTTTCCGAAAAAATTTTTTTGGTGCGCCTGCGGCGCGAAAAGCCAAACAGCCATAAGCCCAGCCCCGAATCCCTGTCTTGCCCCAGCCTGTGGAAAAAGGGCCAAGCCCGGAAAGGGCCAAGGGCTCAAGGGACCAAGGACCAAGAAGGCAATCCTGGGGGGAGGCAGCAGACGCGGAACCCAACGTTGTCGGCGCGGTAGTCCGGGCGGTTGCTGAGCCGGATGGCCGAGCGGCAGAGGCGGGGTACGTTGAACCAGGAGCCGCCGCGCAGCAGCCTGTTCTCCAGCAAGCCCTCCGTCAGTTCCAGCCAAGGGGTCCCATCCCGCGGCCCACCAAGCGGGGAAGGGTGCCACACATCCGCGCACCATTCCCAGACGTTTCCATGCAGGTCGGCCAGGCCCCAAGCGTTCACCAATCCGTAAGCCCCGACAGGAGTGGTTCGGTTCAAGAAGGTCCCTTTCCGCCCGGGTCCGTAAACGTAGCCTCCGTCGTAGTTGGCCCAGTTGGGATCCAGTGTGTCGCCGAAATGAAAGGGGGTGTCGGCACCCGCCCGGCAGGCCACTTCCCACAAGCTCTCGCTGGGCAGCCCCACGCGAGGGGCCGCCTCTCCCAATTCCGTCTCCAAGTGCCGTCGCAACCGCGCACACCACGTTTGCGCGTCGTGCCAGTTCACCGATTCCACAGGGAGATCCGCCCCTTTTTCTTTTGAGGGATCCAAAACCTCTGGATCAAGAGCCAGGGCCGGATCCTCCAGCGTCTCCCCAGCCAGCGCCTTCCACTGGACCTGGGTGAGCGGATAGCGAGCCATGGCGAAGGGGGACACCGCCACCTCCCGCTGCGCCTCCACATCCACCCCCTTCGCCTCTGGCCGATGGCCGTAGTACTGGCGCCCGTCCTCCCCCTTTGGCGAGCCGATCGTGCGGGTGTCGCCAGGAATGGCGACCACCTCCAGGGGAATCCCCCCAGGCAGGGGCAACTGCCACACCGGTCTGGTCACCACCCGCGTCGTCACGGCCCCCGCGGTCGTGGTGAGGGTGAGCATGGGAACCTCCAGCCCGGGTTCCGTTCCCCAGCGGGGCAGCGCAAACGGCCTGGAGCGGGCCGCCAGGCGCTGCAGCCCCCGCGAGGCGCCCTGCAACACGGGCAACTTGGCTTGGATGCGCTCGGGGTCGGTTTCGCCCCGCAGATGGTTGGCCTCCTCCTCCAGAAGCTCCTTCAAAAACGTCCAGTGGTCCTTCGGGCTGGCGTCGCTCAGGCCCAGGGCTTCGGCGGCCGCCCGCCGCACGGACACCACCGCTTCCGCCTCGTTCGCCGCCATCCTCCGCAAGGAATCCGCCGCTTCGGTCCCGCCGATGTGGCCCAAGGCTTCGGCGGCGGCGGCGCGGTCGGCATGGGGAATGCTCGCCTCGGCCATGGTGAGGGCGAGGGGCTTCACAGCCACCGCCATGTCCGCCGGATCCTCCGCGTCCGTGGCATAGGCCGTCAGCGCGGCGATGGCCTTGGGACGCAGCTCGGGGTTGGCCCACGCCAAATCGTGGGCATGGCGGCGGATCAGAAATTCGGCCTGCAAGATCCGCTCCTTTTGCCGGTCAATTCCCGCCAGCAGAGCCAGGTTGTCCAGAACCTCTTTCTCCCATTGTGCCCGCAGGCCCGGCTCCATGGATGGCCCATCGAGGCTCAACCATTCCTCGAAACAGTCGCGACAGGCGGCCAGGAACCCTCGACTGCGCTCCAACGGATTCGCGGCACCCCCTCCCGGGACCATTCCATAGTCCCGACGACCCAACAACCCCTCGCACCAACTGTTCACCGCTTTGAAATACTCTGCGGCGGAGTGATCCCCCTGCAACCGATCCAGCTGCGCCATCGCCGCGAGATAATCGGCCAGGGGATCCAGGGACAGACGATAGCGGGGATCCACTTCATCTTGCTCCGTGCGCTTGATCAGATGGAGTTTCTCCTCCAGATACCGCAGCAGACCTTCCAGTTGGGCTGAACTGCCCCCTTGTTCGGGCCTTGGCGGGACCTTCGCCAGGATCTTCAAGGCCAGAGATCGGCGAAAGTCCTTGGGGAACCGACCCTCACCTTGCTCATGGGCTCCCAGCGCCAGCGCCTTGAGACTGGCCAGCACCAGGGAGCCATCAATCATCATTTCATCGCCCAAGCGACGACTGTCGGCTTGGACGGTCTTGTCGATGTCATTCACATAATTCCTCATCAACTGCGGCACGGAACTGGGAAGCAAACCTCGGAGTTCTCCGTTGCGAACATGATTCAGCGCTTTTTCTATCACCATCCAAGCCAACAACCCCGTGATCTCCTTGCTGCCCACCCTCCGCTGGAGCAGGTCCTTCGTATCGGTTTGATTGTGAGCGGTGAAGGACGTTGTGGATCCTGGCTCGGCCTTCTCCTTGGCTTGCAGATAGTGTTCAAAGAACGAGAACAGCTCTTCGCTTGTGCGCAGACGCTGGGGTTGAATGCGGGTGACGTTCCAGCCTTGGCGGCCAAAGACGTCGCCATCGCCCTGCAATCGTGAGGTGAGCACCACCAAGGCGTGGGGGGGGAGTTGTTTTGGAACCCACTGGCGCTCCTCGTCGGTGAGTTCCGAGAAATGGTCCAGGATCAGCAACAGTCGCTTATTGCGCAGCAGCTTCTCCACATCGTCAAGGTCCAAGTCCGTGCCGCCACAGTTGTCCAGAAAGTGATGCACACCTTGGGCCACGGAGGTGCCAGGGGCGAGATGGGCGGGGTCATAA
>JBKDTB010000084.1:0-5189 GCA_046340515.1 Cyanobacteriota bacterium
ATCGTGCTCCCGGCAGCCGATGAGCTGCCCGCCGATGGCTTCGGCCGAGGATGGCGCGGCCGCTCTGGAGGCCGCCAGCGAACGGCTCGCCTGGCCCTCGGCCCAACTTCTGGGACGGCCAAGATCCAGGGTCGAAAGGAGGAAACCGCGCAGGCACCCGAGGAGCCCATCGGGCCCAGTGGCGTCAGATCCACCACCCCGCCTACGCTTTTCCCCATGGGATCTCCCCTCCCCACTGGCCTGGAAGCGTTGCCCGCTTGCCCCCTCACCCCGCCGGATCTCGGCCCGGGGCTGGACGACCCGCGGATCACGGCCGCCCTGGCCGACCTGAGCCGCGATCCCGAGGCGCCGGCCCTGGTGCTCTTTGGCTCCCGCGCCCGTGGGGAGGCCCGCCCCAGCTCCGATCTCGACCTGCTGCTGATCGTCGCCGCTGCCCTCACGCCGGAGCGGGAACGGGCCCTGCGCTCCCGCGCCAGGGCTTGGCTCACGCCCCTTCTCCCCGTCGACCTCGACCTGCTGATCACCGATGCCGCCACCGCCGCCCACTGGGCCGGATCCCGCTGGCATGTGCTGGGCCGCATCCACCGCGAGGGGAGGCCCCTTCATGCCGCCTGAGGAGGATGCTCGGGCCATCCTGCGCTTGGCCCTGCGCCATGAATCCTCCCTTGCCGCCAGCCTGGATCCGGCCTTCGCGCAAGAAAACTGGGGCTTTCTCGCTCAGCAATGCGTGGAGAATCTGCTGAAAGGGTTCATCGTGCTGGCCGATCGCCAGCCGCCCCTCAGCCATGACCTGGGGAGGCTGCAACAACTGGCCGGTGTTTCGCTGCCTGAGAATTTGTTGGAGCTGGAAGAGTTTGCGGTCAAGGCGCGTTATTCGCCGGAAGACACGCCTCTGCCGGCGTCCCGGGAGCGGTTGCTGGGCCAGATCCGCCACTTGCGGGAGGAATTCGAGCGCCAGCTTCCAATGCGTTGACCGAATGCCGACGCCCCGCGGTCAGAGCGGCCGCTCCACAGTTGACCCTTGGCTCAGTGTTTCAACGATCGATGTCGAGTGGGCGGCGGATGCGGTGGCGGAAGACGAGGCATTGCCGCGACAGCTTGCGGCTCTCTTGATGTGGCGGATACCCTCGGAGGGAGCCTCGCGCCAATGCACAGTGTACGAATCCCTGGGTAATCTTGTCGTTGAAACGAGTGGATCTCTCAATCTGACCCCTCAACCCGCCACCAATCTATGCGTCTTCAACCGTGTGCTAGTTTCTGCTAATGCTGTAATTTGTACGGGTGCAAATGTTTTTGGGCAGGTATATAATATTTGGCCCCTCTTGTTTTCCGGGAGCTGCCGCTCTTTTGTAGGCAAGTTCTGTCCGTGGCATTTCTGCAGCGATTTATTGTTTAAGCAACACATTTGTCATCGATTTATCCTATATCTTTGCCACGCCCATCATCAGCAGAGCCATCTTCAATGGCACAACTCTTGCGGACATCGAGCTCACCTCCGCTTCCGGGCTTCTCGGCACTTGGACCATCACGGGCACCAGTGAGACGATCATCATCACCGTCGTTCCCGGGCCCGCCACCCCTGGTTGGAGCCGGTGCTGCCTTCGGGGGGTGCGCGGAAGCCAGGCCCCAGGCGGCCTGGCTTCAATCCGCCCAGATCGCCTCCAGATCAATCGACAGACCCGGGAACCAGGGTTCAGCGGAGAGGAGCGAAGCCGGCGCGATCCGCAGCGGGGTCTCAGTGCTTGCCTCTAAAGGACCCCACACCTCCACGGCCCGGTCCCGGGGGATCAGCAGCCAGCCCAAGCGGGCGCCGTTGCGCTGGTAGGCCGCCATCTTTTGGCGCAGGGCCGTCAAGCCTCGGGGCCCCTCATCACTCGGACTGGCCAGCTCCACCACCAAGTCGGGACAGAGGGGCGCGAAGCCGCGGCGCTGCGGCTCACTGAGGGCCTGCCAGCGCTCCCGCGTCACCAGGGAGGCGTCGGGGCTGAGGACAGAATGGTCTGGCAGGCGGAAGCCACCCGAACTGTCAAACAGCTTGAGGGGCAGTCCGCTGGCCTGCACGGCCTGCCAAAGAGCAACAAGAAGGGCTCCGTTGCGCCCGCTTGTCTCGCTGCCGGTCGGGGTCATGGGAATCAGGGCGCCGTCGGCGGCCAGCTCGAGCACCGCATCCGGATTGGCGGCACACACCTCGGCAAACTCCTCAGGGGTGAGGCGCAGGCTGCCCGTGAGAGCGAGGGGCAGCGTGAGGCTGTCGGGGAGGCCCGCCGCCTCGTTCAGCTCCGGCAGGCTGGACGGGGCAAGCATGGACGATCTGGATCGAATCGCCCCAGCGTAAGTGGATAAGACTGTGCCGGGCTGCCCGCAGGGCGAGGCTCCCTCACCCCTGCCGCAACCAGGCCGCCGCGTCGCAGGCGTGATAGGTGAGGATCAGATCAGCGCCAGCCCGCTTGAAAGAGAGCAAGGTTTCCAGCACCACCGCCCGCTCATCAATCCAGCCCCGCTCCGCGGCCGCCTTCACCATGGCGTATTCGCCGCTCACGTTGTAGGCGGCGATCGGTTGCTCGCTCT
This sequence comes from Cyanobacteriota bacterium, assembly GCA_046340515.1. Taxonomy (GTDB): domain Bacteria; phylum Cyanobacteriota; class Cyanobacteriia; order PCC-6307; family Cyanobiaceae; genus Cyanobium. The sequence continues at coordinate 2,569 of JBKDTB010000084.1, forward strand.
TCTGCCGCAATCGGTGGATCACATCCAAGTAGGCCAAACCCGGTTTCACCATCAGAATGTCTGCCCCCTCGCCCTCGTCGAGTTCGGCTTCGACCAGGGCCTCCCGACCGTTGGCCGGATCCATCTGGTATGTGCTTTTGTCGTTCGGGATCGGCTTGCCGCCGCTGGCTCGGGGGGCGGAATCGAGGGCCTCGCGGAAAGGGCCGTAGTACGCCGAGGCGTATTTGGCGGTGTAACTGATGATTCCCACCTGCTCAAATCCCTCCGCGTCCAAGGCTTCGCGGATCGCTCCCACCCGCCCATCCATCATGTCGCTCGGCCCCACCAGATCCGCGCCGGCCCGGGCCTGGGCCACGGCCTGGCGGCAGAGGATGTCCACCGTTTCATCGTTCAACACCACCCCCTCGGCCGACACAATGCCGTCATGGCCGTCGCAGGAATAGGGATCGAGGGCCACATCCGTCATGATCGCCATGCCCGGATGGGTCTCCTTGAGGCGACGGATGGCGCGGGGGATCAGGCCGTGCTCGTTGAAGCATTCCGCCCCGTCTTCCGTTTTGAGGCCATCGGCCACCTTGGGGAAGAGCACAACGCAGCGGATGCCCAGATCCCGGGCCCGCCCCACTTCCTCCACCAACCCATCCAGGCTCCAGCGGTGGGCTCCCGGCATGGCGCCGATCGGCTCGTTGCCCGCCCCTTCATGCACGAAGAGGGGATAGATGAAGTCGGTGGGGGAGAGGTGGTGTTCCCTCACCAGGGCCCGAAGGGCCGGCGTGCGCCGCAGCCGGCGGGGACGATAGGTGAGCTCCATGGAGGGGGCAGGACTGGCCGGATCCTACGGACTGCCCCCGCCCCCGATGGGCCCGAACCATCGCGATTCAAAGGCGAGCGGAAGCCAGCCAGCCCTGGCGAGGATCCTGGCTGCGCTGCCGTCGCAGCTCCTCCAGCAGTTCCCGCTCCCGGGCGCTGAGCTGGTCGGGCAGACGCAACACCGGGGTGAGCAGCAGATCCCCACGCTCGCCGCCCGGCAAGGGCCAACCCTTCCCCTTGAGGCGCAGGCTGCGGCCCAGGGTCATGCCGGGTGGCACCTGCACCGTGGCCTCCCCGTCGGGCGTGGCCACCAGCAGGTCGCCCCCAAGCGCCAGCTCATCCAAGCTCAGCGGAAGTTCCGCCCGCAGCTGGTCCCCATCCAGGCGCCAGATGGGGTGGGGTTGCAACGTGATCTGCAGGTAGAGATCCCCGCGGCGGCCCGTGCCGGGCTGCAGGTTTCCCTTCCCCTTCAACCGCAGGCGTCCGCCCGGTTTCACCCCGGGGGGGATGCGCACCTGCACCCGCTCATCGTTGACCGCCAGGGTGCGCTCGCACCCCCGGAAGGCGTCGCCGTAGGAAAGGGAGAGGGTGGCCTCCGCATCCAGGTTGACCGGGGTTGCGCGCGCCCCCGCTCCCCCCGCACCCGGAAATCCCGACCCGGGAAAGCCACCGCCAAAACCGCCGCCGAATCCACCGGGGAACCCGCCGCCAAATCCACCCGCCCCGGCCCCGCCGAAACGGCCCAGCAAATCGTTGATGAAGTCGTCAAAACTGCCGTAGCGGCCGAAATCCACATCAAAGCCCCCGCCTGGCGCCCCGCCGCCCGCCTGGCTCCAATACTGGCCGAACTGCTCGTAGCGGCGGCGCTTGTCCGGGTCGGAGAGCACCTCATAGGCCTCGCTGATCTCCTTGAACCGGGCCTCCGCCTCCTTGTTCCCCGGATTCACATCGGGATGATATTGACGGGCAAGCTTGCGGAACGAGCGCTTGATCGCATCGGCGTCGGCCCCGCGCTCCACTCCGAGCACCTTGAAGTAATCGCGATAGCCGTTGCTCGTCATGGTTCCAAGTTCCTGAGCGCATTCTCTCAGTCGGCTTCCATGGCCGGGGCCGCGGGGGTGGGGGGAAGGCCGTACGGGCTGAGGCGCGGCCTTAAGGTGGACACCCCTACGGCGTGCGGGAAAGGATGGGGCGAAATCTCTTGATGCTGGCCTTGGGCGTTTTCACGCCTCTGCTTTGGGGGATGGAGGCGCCTGCCCTTCCCGCCTCCGCCCCTTCCGTCTCCCCCGAGCGGACGGCCTCCTCCACCACGCCCACCCTGGGCTCCGCGATGCAGGCCTCCACAGCGGAACAGCTGGCCCTGGTCGACCACCTGCGGCGTCAGGGGGTGGTATTTTACGGCGCCTGGTGGTGCCCGGCCTGCTTCAAACAGAAGAATCTCTTTGGTCAGCAGGCAGGCAACCAGCTTCCCTATGTGGAATGTGAGAAAACAGACGAACAGCGCAAACGTTGTGAAAAAATCGGTATCCAGGCCTACCCTACCTGGATGTGGGGCACCCAACGGGTGGAAGGGGTGCAGACCCTGGAGCAGCTCAGCCAGTGGAGTGGGTTCAAGAAGTAACAAGCTTTACGATAAATCCCTCTTTTCTGTCTCGAATTGCTGTTGAAGTCGGGGGGATTGAAGTTTCTTGCTTTGTTCTCGCGTAAGATCGGGTTTGGTCGGGAAGGCACAACGTGGGTTTCAGGTCTTCCAAGTCGGATTCCTTCCGCCATTCCTGGCTCCCTACCCTTGTGTTGCCCATTGGCACCGT
>JBKDTB010000085.1:0-34304 GCA_046340515.1 Cyanobacteriota bacterium
GACAATAAAAGACAAGACTCCAGATCAGACAAAACCAAAACCAGGCTTTTAAACTGATTCGCTCCACCAGAGCCCCGGAGATGAGGGCAGGTGTGATAATGGCGAACATGCCCTGGAAAAGAGCAAATGATGACGATGAAATGGCGAATCCATCGGCGAGTGGTCCATCACCCAACGGGCCACCGAGATTGTTCAAAAGGAAGAGTTCCAGGCCACCAATGAAAGGACTGTTGAAGCCCAGACCAAAGCTGAGGCTGTAGCCAATGACAACCCATAATACACCGATGAGTCCCATTAGAAAGAAACTCATCATCATGCAGTTGAGGACGTTCTTCGACCGCGTGAAGCCTCCATAGAAAAAGGCCAAACCCGGGGTCATCAACAGCACCATTGCAGACCCAAAGAGCATCAATAAAGTGTCAGCTCCATCGGTGGGCATTTTGCTTAGGGCTGCCTGGGCGGAGCCGGCCAGCAAGGGCAAGAGTCCGGCGCCGGTGGCCAGCAGAGCGAAGGCAAGACGCCTGAGACGGGAATCACTGAGACCGGAGGCAAAGCCTTGGCGCCAACGATCGACAGTGTCCATGGCTGAGGATCCGGCCATGGACGAAATGCTTCGGTTCATGGAAAAGGAGGACCTTGTCAATGTTCGACAGAACACATCACACACGACCAAGGCACTCTTGCTCTGTAACAGAGGGAACACTTTTGAGGGGAAGCAGGCATCCCCGTCGTCCCGCTCGCGCTCTCGTGAAGGAGGGGGCCTCAAGAGCAGGGGTAGCGGATCGTGCGCCACTCCCCGTTGATGGTGCTCACCTCGACTCCGATTCCGATTGGTTCACGGCTCCCGTGCGGTTGCGTTTCCCACCAATCGACGGCATCTGACCAAGCGGAGTCCAGGGAGTCGTAATGATCATCAAGAACGGGGTGAGGTTCACCACGCGCATCGACCAGCCGGAAGGAGCGTGCTTGATGCGTCGAGACCGTCATGTTGGAGGGAGACACGACGCCAGAAGGAGAAAAGGAAAGTGCCATAGGCAAACTCTTAGCCTCAAGACACAATGAAGGCAAGGCCAGGGGGGAAACCGTCACAATCGCGACAACATCCTGCCCTCCCTCTCCAGACGTCCCCCCTCAGCGCAGGTAGGCACGGATGCTCGGCCGACACCAAAACACCAGGGCCGCCACATTCAGGGCCCAAGCCACGGGCGCAGCCACGGCCAGAACGAGTCGTCCCGGCTCCAGCAAGACAAGTCTCACGATGACGTAGGGAAGGGTCAATCCAAGACTGAGGGAGAGGGCAATGATCGCCAGGATCTGCCCCCAGTGCAGCCATCGCAACAATGCGATGAAGCCAATGATCCCCAAAATGGAGATGGGCAGGGCGCCTCCCAACCCCACGGCCATGTTGGGAATCCGCCAGATCGGGTCGATGAAGATCCGTTGCAGGGTCAACGGGATGGCCAGACAGCTCAGCAAAAGCCCGATCCAGGCCATGGGGCGATAGCCCCGGGGGGGATCCAGACTCTGCTCCTCCGGGGACGATTTGGCGATCTGGAGCTGCTTGGGCATCCCCATCGACGGCAACCGCCCCCCATCCTGCTGTGCCGCTCATCAAGATGGGACGGTTGCACCCCCAACCTTGGACACGGCCTCCCAGGCACCGGCCCCCATGGTGATCCCCCCCCCACCCCTTCCCTTCCCCCCCCTTGAGCGGGAGGTCCTGCGCACTTTGCAGGTCAATCTGGGCTATCACTGCAACCAGGCCTGCCGCCACTGCCATGTCGACGCGGGACCCTGGCGGGAGGAGCGCATGGAGGCGGCCACCGTCGCCCTGATTCCAGCCGTGCTCACGGCCCGAAAGCTCCAGGTCTTGGATCTCACCGGCGGTGCTCCGGAACTCCATCCCCAGTTCCGTGACCTGGTCCGGGAGGCGAGACGCCGCAACGTGGAGGTGATCGACCGGTGCAACCTGACGGTGCTCCAGGAGCCGGGTCAGGATGACTTGGCCCGCTTCCTCGCAGACCACGCCGTCACCGTTGTGGCCTCTCTTCCCTGCCACGTCGCCGAGACCGTGGATCGTCAGCGGGGGGCGGGGGTCTTCCGCCGCAGCCTGGAGGGGTTGCGAGCGCTCAACCGCTTGGGATATGGGCAGGAGGGCTCGGGATTGCGTCTCGAGCTGGTCTACAACCCTCCCGGCCCGACCCTGCCGCCGGCGCAGAGGCCCCTGGAAGCGTCCTTCAGGCAGGTCCTGGCCCGGGAGCACGGCGTTGTGTTCAACAACCTGAAAGTGCTCACCAACATGCCGATCCAGCGCTTTGCGCGGCAGTTGCGCCAGGAGGGAAGCCTCGAGGCCTACCAGGCGTTGCTCCGTTCCCGGCACGAGCCGGAGAATCTTGCCCACGTCATGTGTCGAAGCCTGATCAGCGTGGATTGGCAGGGCCGGCTGTACGACTGTGACTTCAATCAGATGCTCGGGGCCGCCGCGCCCGTTGGCGCCCACCTTCGCGATCTGCTGCGGGACTGTCCCCCTGGGGCACCGATCCGGGTGGGCGAGCACTGCTTCGGCTGCACGGCTGGTGCCGGCTCCAGCTGCGGGGGGGCCCTCAGGCCAGAGGCTGCGAGCTGATCGGCTCAGAGCTCCCGGGCGGCGACAGGGCTGTGGCCGCCCAGAAGGCGACAACCGATCTGAAGCGCTCCCACGTCGAGGTGCCGGCCGATCTTCAGGGCCATGGCTTCCTCCTCGCGGCTGAAGGTGCTCTGATGCACGGTGATCCAATCAATCTCCTCCTGGGTGATGATTCCCGTGGAGAGCGATTCCAGATAGATCTCCCCGATGTGCATGGCGTGTGGAGATGGACCCACGATCGTATGGGGAATCCGGGAAAGCGCAACCCGGGCGGAGGCACGGGAGGCGGCGGGCCTCCCGAACCGGGGCCCCAGGACCCATGACAGCCCCCCCGAAGGATGGGATCTTCCGATTCCGTTAAGATTCTGGCGATTGCCCCGAAGCCGTGTACGAGAACCATCCTGTCCTCAACTCCATGGAAGCCCGGCTGGAGTCCCTCAAGGATCAATATCGCTGCCAGCCCAGCGAGCAGAACCGCTATGCCCTCGTGCGACACGAGCAGCTGCTGGCGCAATGGGCCCCCTTCCGCCGACTGGCGTCCTGAACTCTTTGTGACCTTTTGTTCCCTCCCCCTCTCGTTGTCCTTTCAAAGGCCTTAAAACAAGATCACCGGCGCTCTTAACCCCCCGTCGGCCCAGAGCGCCACACCTTGGCTGCTCCGGAAAAGCTCTCGCTTGCCCTGGCGAGAGCTTTTCTGTTCTCCTACGGCGCACCCGCCCCCGCCTCACCACAGTTCCAAGCGAGGGGGATCAGCCTCCAGTCGCCAGAGTTGGCGGTGGCGGCCCAGCAGCGCTTGTCCGACGATCGCCTCCACTCCCAGCAGCGAAAAAACAGGGTTGGCAAGAAGGATGGCCTCCACGCTCTCTTGAGGATGGGCGGCCTCGCCGATGGCGACGCCGAACAAGGGTTGGCGTCGCACGTCCTGAACGCCACACACCCCCACGAGTCGGGCGGATTGACTGGCTTGCCGTGGGGTAAGGCGGCGGGCCAGGGCCGGTGTCAGGAACACCCCTTCCGCGCCGGTGTCCGCCAGGGCGGGGACCGACTCCGCTGGCCCGCCGGCTCCGGGCCGGATCCGCAGGGGGAGCAGGGGCACGCTTCGCCGCCAGGTCAAGGGAACGTTCCGGGGAGAAGCCGGCAGGGTCTGGCGCCATTCGAGGGCAGGCGGACCCATGGCCACGATCTCCGCCACCGGGTCCACGAGCACGGGCCGTTGCCGGAGGGCGGACGCTCCCAGCAGGCCATCCACCCCCGGTGGCAGGCCGGCGCCCGGAATGACCAGGGCCTCTGAACCCTCCAATCGCAGTCCCGACCGGCCAGCCACCCCCGGCAGCTCCAAAACGGGAATCTGCGTGCGGAAGAGCCTGAGGGTTGGACAGTCGCCTCCGCCGCCGGCCATGGAGAACTCCTGCGGAGCCAGGGCAAGCCGGGTCAAGCCAAGCCGCTTCACCAAGGCCTCCGTGACCATGGTGGTGGCGGCCCCGGTGTCGAGCAGCAGGCGCACCGCCCCCTGCCGAGACCGGAAGGTGAGCACGGGTGTGTCGCCCCCTTGCGCCCGCTCCAAAGGCACCTGGCTGCCGCCTTGGACCACACCAGGGCGCAGGGGGATGCCACTCGTTTGAATCAAGGCCCAAGCGCCGGTTTGCCCCTGAGCGACCGGCATGCCGCCGATGGCCACCAGGGCCGCCACCAGAAGGGGAGGGAAAAAGGGTCGGCGGATCCTCATGGGTGGCTGGCTCTCAACGCATCAGACTCCACCAAAGGGGAACGGTGACCAAGGCAGCCAACGTGCTCAGGAGCACCACCGTCGTGGCCAGAGGCACGTCCTCCCGCTCCGCCTGCGCCAGCAGGAGGACGGACACGGCCGTGGGGGCGGCCCCTTGAAGCACCAGAGCCACCCGGTCCAAGGGGGGAAGACCCAGGAGGGTGGCCAGCAGCCAGACGATGGCGGGCACCACCAGCAGCTTGAAGCCCAGCGCCCATGACACTCCATCACTCACACGCATCGACCGTTCCCTCAGGCTGATCCCGAGTCGCATCCCCAGCAGGCTGAGGGCAAGCCACAACACCAGACGGGCCGGCCACCAAAGCAGTTGAGCCAACCCCTCGCTCCAAGGGGTGTGACCGATGAGGATGGCCAGGACGAATCCTTGCCAGGCGGGGCTCGCCAACACGGCGCGGAGAACTCTCTCCAGCCCCAACCCCTCTCCCCGCAGTAGGAGGGGCCCCACACTCCAGGTGATCAGGGTGCCGGCCATGTCGTAGGCCAGAACCGGCGGCAACGCACGGGGGGGCAGGAGGGCCAAGGCCACGGGCACGCCCCAGTAGCCCGTGTTCCCCATCGCCGCTCCCAACAGCAACACCGGGTTCTGGAGACGCGACCGCAACGGCGGCCACCAGAGAATCACAAGACTCACAAGGGGCGCCAACAGCCCGAGGAGGGCCACGCGCAGGAGGTGGAAGGACAAGGGCGCGTGGAGAAGTAGGGCCGCCAGGCTGAAAGGGATCCCCCAGCGCATCAGGAACGGCGCCAGCTGCCCCGGCAAGGCAGGCAGCCCCATCCCTAGAACCACCCCGAGCAGGAGGCAAGGCAGCAGCTCCAGAGGCAGACGCACCATGGCTGAACTTGCCCGCCGGTCGACCGCGTCCCATGCTGTCAGCGGAGCGTCTTCGCGGAGGCGCCCATCGCGGGGAACACTTGGGCTGTTCCCGCTCACCCCGTCCCACCCATCGCCATGGTCCCGATGCCGGATGAAAGCAGCACCCCGCCCTTGGAGACATTGCGCGCGTTGATCGCCCGGGAGCAGGAGGACGATCCTTTGGTGGGCGCCAAGGTGGGCTCCAAAGTCGCCTTGGACCTCTTGGTGGACCAGCTGGCCACGGAGCAGGGTGTCCATGCGGAAACACTCATGGCCATGGCTGGTGTTCTGGTCGGGCAGAGCGTGCAGGCCTCCCTCTGGGCGGAAGCGCGGGCGGCGGGGCACAGTCGCATTCCCGGGCTGCAGCTCGTGTGTGATCAGGCAGAGGGCACCTACCTGGTGGGTGACCCGATCAACCGACGGCTGATGGAGGGATTCGGCTCGCCATGGCAGGTGGTGAGCGAAGCGGCCCGACAGGAAGGGTGCGCGTCGCTGCCCGGGGAAGAGCAACTGCTGCTGGAGAGCATCCAGCGGATTGGCACTCCGGCGTTCGGCCATCCGCAAGTGCCCGCTTCCCACACCCCCCGGGTGCTCCCGCCAGAGCAGCGGACAACCCTCTGGCGACTGTTTCAACCCCTTTGCGCGGCCTGCTGCCCGGAGCCGGAAGACTGGCCGCTGCTGTGCGGCTTGCTGGCCGCCCGGGCCCTGCGGCTTGTCAAACCCACCCTGGAGCCGGATCTGGCGTTTCGCCTGGTGATGGATTCCGCCCTGGATGCGGTCCGCCCACCATTCCCTGAGGCGGATCGGGGAGCTGCCGGGTCGTGAGGGGAGGAAGCCAGAGAGGCCGCGGACGTTGTTGCTGACACCAATGGAATGCCGCCGCCAACTTGTGCGCTCCATGGCTGGAATTGCCCCCCCCCGGGGAGAGGCCACCCAGATGGCAGCCTTCAGGATTCCGTGAAAGAAGGATGATCGGATGTGCTGACAGAGCGTGCACTTTGGTGTGAGTCGCCACCTTCCGTTTGTGGAGAGTGGCTATCAATGCACTGCTGACTCAGGCTTTTATCAAGCATGCTGACACCAAGCACGCGCCTCAGGCTTCAGGCCATCATCCAGCGGATTGCCAATGCGGACCCCGTCAGCCTGGAAGAGCGGATCATGGTGCAAAAGTTTGCGGATCGTGACCCTTCCGTCTGGGGATGGCTCAAGCAGGCCCAGCGCCAACAACGGGAAGGAGCGCCGAAAGCAGGATTGGATCGCTTCTTGGCAGACATGAACATTGGTGAGATTGGGCCCAAAGGTGCCTTTGATCCCAACCAGGATGACCTTGGCGACTGGTTCTCCGGAGCCCCATCCTGGCTGAGACGCAGCTGAGACGAGATGGATCGGGGTTCGAGGGGTCGATGGGTGAGTAGATCGGCTCAGCAGGGAAAAACGGTGGCGCAAGCGACCGTTCTGCCAGTCAAGTCCTGTCTTGATGGATCAGCTCGCCTGTATCTCCACCATGGACTCTCCCTCTCCAACCGTCCAGGCCGGCACCTCCCTTGACATGCAGCGGTTGGTTCTCTGCAGCTATCGAAATGCCACCAACCGCATGGTGATCGTTCGGGCGCGGGGAGCGGGAGCCTTCTTCCTTGAGCGTGTGGTCTTTCCCTTTGAGATCATGACGTTTCATTGCCCGCCGGCTGCGGATGTCGAGGTCATCCGACGGGGTGTCACTGGGCGGGAAGAACCTGAATCACTCCAAGTGGAACAGCTCCTGGCGGCTGACGACAAAGGCGACAGCCAGGGCGATTGGCGACCACAGCGCGGCGCGAGAGCCTTGAGCGTGCGCTCCAACGCCAGCACCATCTGCCTGGATGGAGGCTGAGGCTCTGGGCACCCTCCAGAGAGGTGGGGGAAGGTGGAGGTCATGACCGGGTTCCGAGGCCAGAGGATGGGAGTCCGTAAGATTTCCCCATGACACTGGATTCCACCGGATGGCCCGACGGCGCCAGCCTGCTGGCCCTGGAGAGGAGCAGTGCGAAGCTGGGCAGTGGTTTGTGCCCGGATGACCTGGTGGGCACCTGGCGTTTGGAGCGCCTCTGGAGCAAGGGACGCTCCCAACCCGCCCACGCCGCCGCGGCGACCTTGCGCACCCTCGCGGCTCGTCTGGCCCTCCACCCCGCGAAGGACGGTGGCATGCAGCTCGCCAACACCGTGGGCCTGGGTCCGCTGAAGCTTTGTTTTCATGGGTCCGTTGCCTTTCGAGGACGTCGTCCCCTTCTGGTGTTTCAATTTCAAACCATGCGAGTGTCTCTGGCGGGACATCTTTTGTGGACCCTCTCCCTGCCAAAACCGGACAAAGGCCGGGAACCTTTCTTTGCCCTGATCTCCAGCCAGCGGACCCGCACGGACCAGCGCTGGTTGGCGGCGCGGGGACGCGGCGGGGGAGTGGCGCTGTGGGTGCGTGAGGAGGATGGATCGGCCTAGGAGACGACCGCCGTGGCGAGAACATACGCCCTGAGCCCTGCCAGTGCGATCAACCACGCCAGCCGCATGCGCAATCTGTGGCAGCTGCCCTTGCAGCGCCTGGAGAAGTATTGCGAGCCCTTCGACCTGCCGGGTGGTTATTACAAGGTGTCGACTCAGGCGAGCTGCAACGGGCCCGATTGGATCGGCCTCGAGCGCACTCTCAGCCTGATAGAAGAAACCCTTCCATTTCGCCTTCTAAGCCGTCGAGAATATGGATATTTACTCTGGAAACATCTGCGCGGGCCGATTATGGAAGTTGGCCACACAGCCTGTGTGCTGATTGATCATCTCAACCGCTCAGCGAATTATTTTCACTGGTTCCTTGATGCACTGCCACGGATCTTTGCGGCTGAAGCCTATGAAGAGCTTTCTGGAATTCCATGGGTTGCTGTCGTTCCAGGAAGCCTTCAACCCTGGCAGCGCGACTCCTTGAGATTCCTGGGTGTGGGGACCGAGCGGCTCATCCAGATCTCCCCTGATTCTCCGCCCCCGGGGTTCAGCTTCAATCATCTGATTTCCACCTTTTCACATCGCCATATTCGCCACAGCCCCACAGGACACTTTGATGCCTTTTCGCCGCCTGCCATCCAAGAACTCTCGAATCGCCTGGCCCGAGGCGCCGGATCCTTGACTGCCGGGGGGAAGGGCGAGCAACGTCTCTACATCTCGCGCGGATCTGTGCCAAAACGACGTGTGCGCAATGAAGAGCAGGTGATGGAGATCCTCTCCCCCCATGGATTCCAGCGGGTTTGCCTGGAGCAGCTTCCCCTGCGGGAGCAGATGCATCTCTTTCAGCGCGCCACCCACATCATCGCCCCCCACGGCGGGGCCCTGACCAACCTGCTCCACATTTCGCCCGGATGCCAGGTGTTGGAGGTGTTTCAATCGGGCCACGGGCTTCGGCCGGATTTCTTTCAACTCACAGCACTGAAAGGAGCCAGCTACAGCTTCTTCACGGCGACAAGCCTGAATGCCAACCACGACATTGAAATTCCTGCCGGGGTGCTGCACACGTTCCTCGAAGCTAGTCTGTAAGCCTTCGTGGGCGGCTCTGCCTGCCTGACTGTTTCCCCAGCACGCACATTTCCACGGTCCGTCAGCCCTGCCATCGTCCTCCAGCCCATCTGGCCATCGTTGGGGCCGGAGTGGCGGCTTGCACCTTGGCGGCCCTGCTCAGCCAGGGCGAGCCGGCCGTCGACCATCTCAGCCTTTGGGAGGCGGGCCGGGGGCCGGGAGGGCGTGCCACCACCCGTCGCTCGCGTCGCCAGCCCACCCTGGCCATCGATCACGGGGCCAGCCTGTTCAACGTGTCCAGCCCCCCATGGCCCGCCCTGTTACCGGCTCTGCTGAACGGGGGGTGGGTGGAACCCTGGGAGGGGCCGATCGCCCTCCTGGACGGGGCCGGAGCGCTCCGCTTCACCGCCGAGGAGGATCGGCTTCTGCGCGGACCCTGCTTCCGCGGACGAGGCGGGATGGAACATCTCTCCCAGGGCTTGCTCTCCCTGGCCGCTGCCGGGGTCGCGGTTCAGTTCGACACTCTCGTGCGGGACGTGGATCGACAGCAGGATCGCTGGCTCCTCAAGAACGCCGCCGGAGAGATCCTGACGGAGGCCGAAGGCTTGGTGCTGAGCGGAACGCTGCTGGCCCATCCACGCAGCCGCCTGACCTTCGGCTGGCCCGCTCCACCGCTGCGGGTGCTTGCCGAACGCCTGCAGGATCCAGGCCTGAACCATGCCCTGGCCGCCATCGCCGCCCTGCGGTTCGAGGCACGGAGCACCCTCCTGCTCCGTCTTCCCGCCTGCGAGGCCGCCCCTTGGGCGGAGCTGCCCTTTCGTCTGCTGGCGTTGGATGCCTCCGCCCAGCAGCGCTGGGGTCTGTGGAGGGTGTGCAGCCAGCCCCTTCCCGAGGGGGAATGGGCGGTGGTGGTGCACTCCAGCGCGACCTTTGCCGCCGAACATCTGAGTGTCTACGGTGCGCGTTCCGCCATGGCCCGGCAGTTGGGGATTCCCCCGCGACCGGAGGAGGAACGGCAGGTGATGCAAGCCCTGGCCGACGCCCTCGATGAGGTCATGGCCCCCTGGTTGCCCAACCGCCCCTCGCAGCGGGGCCAGGGGGAATTGATGCGCTGGGGAGCGGCGTTCCCGTTGCCGCCGGGCCTGCCCCGCGAGCTTTGCTGGAACGAGGGGCTAAGGCTGGGGTTCTGCGGTGATTTCGTGGCTGGGCCGGGATTTGCCGGGGTGGAGGGGGCGATGCGAAGTGCGGAGGATCTGGCGCAACGCCTCCGCGATCCATGGGGAGGGGAAGAGCCGGCGGGCCAGGGCCGCGACGCGCCGTGAAGCCCCGCTTGCAAAGCGACGCCTCAGCCTCCGTCAGACGGTCAGGACATCCGCGTTCCCTTGAATCCCTGCCTCGGACGCTGGAGCGCCAGCCTCGGCCGTGGGGATCTGGGCCGCCATCTTCTCCAACCACTCCTTGAGATCGTCCAGCTGTTTGTCGATCGGCAGGGCACCAAGGCCGCGGGCCAGCACCTTGGCGGTGGAGCCGGAGCCAGCTTGATACACCAGCCGTCCATGGAGATGGGACGGCAATCCCTGGCGAAGGCGGCGGAAAGCGGGCTCCTCCATCGGGGTCTCCAGAACAATGTTGGGTTTTTCTGGACGGATGCGGGAAAAACCGCATCGCTTGGCCAGTAACTTCATCTCCAGAAGGCGCAACAAACTGAGCACCGGGCCCGGGATCGGCCCATAGCGATCGGCCCAGCCCGCAGCGAGTTCCAACAGGGCCGCCTTGCTCTGGCATTGTGCTGCGGCACGATAGGCGGCCATCTTTTCCTCATTTTCACTGATCCACTCCGCTGGAATGAAGGCGGTCACCTGCAGATCCACCTGCGTATCGTCCACTGAGGGGATGTCCTGGCCCTGGATTTCCGCCAGACACTCCTGCAGCATTTCCATGTAGAGATCAAAACCAATGCTTTCCATCTGGCCACTCTGCTCCACGCCCAGCAGGTTGCCCACCCCGCGAATTTCCATGTCGCGCATCGCCAGCTGATAACCGGAGCCCAGTTGGGCGAATTCCTGAATGGCCCTCAGGCGTTGGCGTGCCGCCTCGCTGAGGGAAGCCTCTCCCGGATAGAACAACCAGGCATGGGCCTGGATGCCGCTGCGACCGACACGCCCGCGGAGTTGGTAAAGCTGAGCCAGGCCAAATTTATGAGCATCTTCGACAAGAATAGTATTCACACGCGGGATATCCAGACCACTTTCAATAATCGTGGTGCAAAGCATCACATCGGCCTCGCCGCTGTTGAATGCCACCATCGCACTTTCCAACTCACCCTCAGGCATCTGCCCATGGGCCACCAGCAATCGCACACCCGGCAACATGGTGCGCAGGCGCTCCGCTCCCTCCTCAATCCCTTCCACCCTGGGGACCACATAAAAGATCTGGCCGCCACGATCCAGCTCCTGTCGCATGGCACTGCGAACCGTTTCCTCATCCATGGCCGCAAGGTGGGTGCGAATGGGCCGTCGCAAGGGCGGCGGCGTGGTGATCAAACTCATCTCCCTCACCCCTGACAGACTCATGTAGAGCGTGCGAGGAATTGGCGTGGCACTGAGGGTGAGCACATCGACATCCTTTCGCAAGGCTTTGATCTTTTCCTTCTGTTGGACACCGAAACGCTGCTCTTCATCCACCACCAGCAATCCAAGCTGCTTAAACGCTGTTCGCTTGCCAAGGAGTTGGTGGGTGCCAACCACAACATCCACTTGACCCGATTCCAATCCCTCCAGGATCGCACGCCGTTCATTGGCGGTACGAAAGCGGTTGAGGAGCATCACCTTGAGTGGATAGGGCGCGTAGCGTTCACTCAACGTGCGCCAGTGCTGTTGGGCCAGAACGGTGGTGGGCGCCAACAGGGCAACCTGCTTGCCAGCCGTGACTGCCTTGAAGATCGCCCGGATGGCCACCTCGGTTTTGCCAAAGCCCACATCCCCGCAGACAAGGCGATCCATGGGCTGTGGCCGTTCCATATCGCGCTTGACATCGGCGATCGCCTTCACTTGATCTGGGGTTGGATCGTAGGGGAAGGAGTCTTCCAATTCCTGCTGCCATGGGCCATCAGATGGGAATGGAAAGCCACTGATCTGATGCCTTTCGGCGTAAAGCTTTAATAAATCTGTGGCGACCTTGCGGATGGCCTTGGCCGCCCGTTCCTTCGTGCGCTGCCAAGCGGTGCCACCCATGCGGTTGAGTTCTGGCGCCCCCTCTCCCGTGGCGCGATAGCGGCCCAGGCTGCCCAATTGATCGGCAGCCACCCGCAACAATCCATCCGCGTATTGCACCACCAAGTAGTCGCGCGCTTCGCCCGCCATCACCAACTTTTCCAGCTTCAGGAAGCGGCCGATGCCATGGTTGCGGTGCACGACAAAATCCCCGGGCACCATGCGATTGGGATCCACCGTCCGGCTGGCCGCACGGCGGCGACGGCGCACAAATCCCGTTGCGGCAAGGCTGTGCTGGCCAAAGAATTCCCGGTCGGTGAGCAGCACGACCTTCCAGGCGGGCAACTGAAGACCCTCCAACTCGGCGGTGCCCCGACTCTTCAGCGCCACGGGGGTGTGCTGGGCGATCAGGCGATCAATGGCGGGGCGATCGCCGGGATTGGGCACAAAGCGGGCAACGCAGTCGTGCTCCTCGAGCAGGGCGACGGCGCGGGAAGGTTGGGCCGAAAGGAGCCACACCTGTTGCTGGTCACGGCCGTAGGAGCGCACCTGTTCCGCCAGCCGGCCAAAGGCATTCGGCAGGGCCGGAACCGGACGGGCGGCCAGGTCGAAGCTGTTGGTCGCGCCATCCCGCTCCAACAACTCCGCCAGATCAAAACCAGCAAAAGCGTCCAGCCGCGCCAGGGCCTCCAAGGGAGGACGGTGCAACCCAGAGGGAAGAGGTGGATCGGCAGCGGCGCCCCCCCCGGCCAGATCGAGCCCGATCTCCCGCTGATGCTCGCGGGCGTGATCAAACCACTGTTGACCATGGGCCAGGCAGTGGCGGCGTTCATCCACCGCGATCAAGGTGTTTGGAGCGAGGTGATCCAACAGGCTGGCGGGCTCGGGATAGGCCAGCGCCAGCAGTCGTCGCAGACCTTCTGGAGTGCCACCTTCCAGCAAGGTCGCGCAACCGGCGGGACCCAGCAGGGTCTCCAGGTTCGGAGGCAACTCCTGGCGCAGGGCATCCGCCACGAGCGGTCCGAAGCTGGTGGGGGTGAGCAGAATCTGCGCAATGACATCCAGCGAACGTTGGCTTGCCGGATCGAATTCCCGGAGTTTTTCCAACGCATCGCCAAAGAATTCCAACCGCACGGGCAGCTCCGCACTCACCGGATAGACGTCCAGCAGGTCGCCCCGGCGACTCCAGGTTCCCTCCTGTTCAATGGCGGAAACGCGCTCGTAACCCAGCAGGGTGAGGGTTCGGGAGAGGTCCTCCAGGGAGAGGCGCTCGCCCTGCCGGAGAAGGCGGCAGCGCTGGGCGAACACCTCCTTGGGGGGGAGATGGGGCTGCAGGGCCCGTTCGGTGGCCACCACAGCCTTCCCGCCCGGTTGCAGCAGTTCGCTGAGCACCTGCAATTGCCCCCAGGTGATCTCACTGGTGGGATCCATGGGCTCATAGGGAGAGCCTTCACTCGTGGGGTAAAGCAGGCAACTCCAACCCATGAGGTCCAGCAGAGCCGCCCAGCGTCCCGCCTCCTCCAGGGTGGGCACGATCACAAGCAGGGGGGCCTCCGCCCGCTGGGCCAGGGCGCTGGTCACCAAGGCCCGGGCAACCCTTCCTCCGCCCCTCAGGAGAAGCCGGTCCTCTCGTTGCGTCCGTGCCAGGACTTCCGCCGTGAGCGGCGCCTGGCGCAAGTGCCGGACCAAGGCGGAGAGGGGCATGGCCTCAATGGACAGGGGACCCGATCCTCGCAAGACAAGGCCAAGCCTCGCGGCCTGAGCGGGGATGCCGTGCCGTCCATGTGCCTGCGAATGTCAGTGATAAAGCTGCTATATTCTGGCAAATTTCAAAAGAGAAGGATGCGTTTTTATCAATGTCCGGCCTGTGACTGTTTGCCGGTCCGATACAAAAACCGTCCTACCTCCACACCCACCTGCGTGCGTTGCGGGCGGGTCATGATCAAGGTGTCGAAGCTGTCTCATCAGTATCGCATTGGTATCGCGCTGACTTCCGTTGCCATCGCTTTGTTGTTCGCTCCCCATATCATCGATCATCTGAGTTCAAAATTCACAAGGCCTGCGTTTGTCCCGAAGCTTTCCGGGAGTGCGTCCCCAAGGCCTTCTTTGGACCGCATGACGGCCAGCCTGGATGCGAATGAATTATTCACACGCTTGGAGGAGGCAGATCAACAATGGAAGCCCCAAGAAGAATTGCTCCCTGATGGGTCCACCCGTTTCCTCTACAAACGGCGTGCCGGCGAGCCTGATCTGACTGTCGTCGAGCTGCGTTCTTTGATCAACGACCCTCCCTCCTTTCACGCGGAGCGAGAGGCCATCTCCAATCTTTTGGAAACCCTGCAACGTGCGGGCGTGCGGGTTTTGCTCACTCCGACGCTCAAGAAGGGCGCGGCGGCGGAATGGGAACATTTTCAGGGCGTGATGCGCATTCAACCCGACATTACGAATAAGGGATCGCTCGACTTTCTGCGCGTGCTCAATCATGAGTCGATTCATGTGGCCCAAAGCTGTCGCGGAGGATCTCTATACGCGAAGCCAGAGCCCCTGGGTGTACCCGTCTCGAAGGATAAGTTGATTGCCAAAACGTTGACCAGCCCTATTTATATGGACGTTTCCAAAGATGAAAAAGCTCTCGAGCTAGAAGCCTATACTCTGCAAGATGATATTCACAAGGCGAATGCGTTGGTGATCAAGGAGTGTAACGTTATGAAGAAAGCTTGAGACCACCAAGGCTGAGCACACCCGACATCAACTGTTGATGTGGCGGATCAAATCCACACATTTGCTGGAATACCCCCATTCATTATCATACCAAGCGACCAACTTCATAAACGTTTCCGACAGAGCGATTCCTGCTCCTGCATCAAATATGGAGGTGCAAGCTTCGCCAAGAAAATCCGTAGAGACGACATCATCTTCGGTGTAACCAAGAATTCCTTTCATCGCACCCTCAGCAGCATCTTTCATCGCGGCCTTCACGTCTCCATAGGAAGCTGGGCGCTCCAGATTGACCGTCAGGTCTACCACGGAAACATTGGGCGTGGGCACTCGGAATGCCATGCCTGTGAGTTTGCCGTTCAATGCAGGGATCACCTTGCCGACCGCTTTGGCTGCACCCGTAGAAGAGGGAATGATGTTCTGGGCCGCACCGCGTCCACCACGCCAGTCTTTCACGGAGGGACCATCAACTGTTTTCTGTGTGGCCGTTGTGGCATGAACCGTGGTCATCAATCCACAGGCGATTCCAAAGTTCTCATGCACGACCTTGGCCATCGGCGCCAGACAGTTTGTCGTGCAGGAGGCATTGGAGACAATGTCCTGCCCTGCGTAGGTATTGTGATTGACACCCATGACAAACATTGGCGTGTCGTCTTTGGAGGGAGCAGAGAGAACAACTTTCTTGGCGCCAGAGGTGATGTGCTTGCGAGCCAATTCATCTGTCAAGAAAAAACCGGTGGACTCCAGCACCGTCTCCACTCCAATCTCATCCCAACGCAGGTTGCCTGGATCCCGCTCTGCCGTGATGCGGATGGGGCGACCATTCACAATCAAAGCACCATCCTTGACATCTATCTGTCCGTGGAAACGACCATGGGTTGAGTCGTAACGAAGCATGTAAGCAATATAATCGACATCAATCAAATCGTTGATACCCACAACCTCCACGTCGGCTGATTCACAGGCACGGCGAAAAACCAAGCGTCCGATGCGTCCAAAGCCATTGATGCCGACACGGATGGTCATGGCGGGGAGGGTCTTGTTTGATCTGCGGGCAACTCTAGGCAACCGTCTGCTCCCTCCAACCCGGCGGACTCCAGAAGTTCACCTTCCAACAGCAGATTGAATGCCAACAGCTGGTCATCACTCAGGCTCTGCCGGCTGTTGACGCCGAATCGCGCCTCCAAGCACTGGCGGGCTCGATCCGTGGGCCAGCCGAGGCGCGCCAGAAGGTCGTCACACTGGGCCAGGAGATCGACTCGCAACAGGGGCAGGGGCGCGGTGTCCGGAGGACTGCCGGGGGGCAGGGCCTCCAGGGCGCGCTGGAGCACCATCAGATCGGCATAGCGGGTGAGACGGCTGCGACTTGCCTGGCCAAAGAGCCGCCGCACGTAGATCCGCTCCTGCTCCCGCCCCCAGCCGAGGGTGGCCAAAAGCCGGTCCAATCGGGCCAGGTCGGCGCTCCAGTCCTCCGGATCGACCGGAGGTTCGGGCGGCTCCCCGGGGACCACCGGCCCGCTCCCCGGGGGCTCAAGGGAAGGGGACACCGGCTCGGATCTCGTCGGAGCGGGGGACGAGGGAGGGGGAGTGGACGGGGGAGCCGTGAGCGGGGGGGCGGGCGCAGCGGCCGGCGGAGTTGCAGGCTGAGCGGAAGAAGGACTTGCAGGTGGAGCTGGATCCGGAGCAGCAGAAGGATTCGGTGGAGGAGCCGCAAAAGGATCAGGAGCAGGTGCACGAGCGGTTTGCGGAGCGGTCGCCAGAGCTGCGGGCGGGGCGGCGACGGAGGCCCGTGACGACGAAGGGCTCACGGGTTCTCCGAGGGGGATCCGCAGACGCTGGCGGAGGCGATCCTGCGCCCGATCCTCCGCTTCCTCCGCGTTGGTGGCCTCGCCAAGGGCCGAGCCCAGGCAGCGCTCCCCCTCAAAGGCCCGCACCTGCACCACCCGCCGCTGAGGATCCACATGCACCAGACGAGCCCGGAATTCCATCGGTGGCTGGAGCTGAGCCGGCAGGGAGCCTTTCTAGAATGGGGCCGGTCTGCTCCTTCGGCGAGCGATCGCTCAGCTCGGCCAGGACAAAACCGTCTTGGACGAACGTCCTGAAAGGCCCTCATGGAAGCAGAAACCGTCCCATCCCTCTCTCCCCTGCTCATCGGGGCCGATCAATGGCATGAGTTTCTGCTGCTGCTGCCTTTGCTGGTGGCCCTGGAAGCCATTCTCTCCGCAGACAACGCCATTGCCCTGGCCGCCATTTCGCGCCGTCTGCACAACCCGCTCAAACAGCGGCAGGCACTCAACGTTGGGCTCCTGCTGGCCCTGGGACTGCGGCTCCTGCTGATCGCGGCCGCTCGGTGGGTGCTCGCGTTCTGGCCCCTGCAACTGGCCGCCGCCTCCTACCTCTTGTGGCTCAGCGGCAAACAATTGTGGGCCACTTGGGGGCCGTCAAAGGACTCACCCTCCGAAGCGGAGCCGGGCGAGACAGCCCTGGACCATCCCGCCGCAGCCCCGGCGGCCCCCGCCCTGCGGAATGTCGTGCTGACCCTGGCCATCACCGATCTGGCCTTTTCCCTCGACAGCATTGCCGCCGCCGTGGCGGTCACGGACCGTTTGCCGATCGTGATGGCCGGTGGAGTGATCGGCGTGTTGACCCTGCGGTTGACCGCTGGACTGTTCAGCCGCTGGTTGGAGATCTATCCCAACCTGGAAACGGCCGGGTACGTGGCTGTGGGCTTGGTGGGCCTGCGGTTGTTGGCGCGGCTTGGCCTTCCCGATCTCGCCCAACCGGAGTGGCTGCTGTTGGTGTCGGTGGGGATCCTGCTCGTCTGGGGCTTCTCGGTGCGACAGCCTCCAGCCCTGGCGGACGCGACGGCGGCGGAAGCGGAGATGAAGGGGTAGGTTTTCCCCATGCATGTGGAAGTCCGCTTGACTGGCAGCCGCCGACTGCTCGCCCGCGTGGAGGTCGAGGAACCTGAGGCGATTCCTGTACCGGGACTCTGGATGGAAGTGGATCACCAACCCGTGCTGGTGATGCAACGGAGCCACCGCTATGCCCTGCGGAATGGGCGCTACCACCTCACCACGGTGGCCCTGGAGGTGAAACAGCAGGCCCGTCCGGCCGATGCCGCGTGGTGGAATGGTCAGTGGGTGATCGGCAACCCCGACTGCCATTTCAATGCCTTGAGTCCTTACTTGCGCTGCGCCGTGCTGCCGGAGGGCCCCTGCTCGCGCTGCGGACATTTCCGGAAGCGGTAGAGAACGGGCGATCGACGCGGATGTTTGTGAAACGATTTGCAGGCTGAGCCGTTTGCCTTGCCCCGCCCCACGCCCGTTTCCCAGCCCCTCACCCGCCTGCACATCGGCTGTGGCCTCACCTATTTGGAGGGTTGGATCAACTGCGATGGAGGCCCCTCCACGCGCCTTTTCTCCCTGCTGCCGGCGCCGATACGTTCCCTGCTCAAGCGTTCTGGCCTGCTGGGAGAAGGAACGTTGAGCTTCTGGCGCTTTCAGGAACGCCATCCGATCTTCTATCTCAACGCGATCAAGAAATGGCCCTTTGAAAATGACAGTGTTGATATCATTTATTCCAGTCATCTCATCGATTGCTTCACCCAAACAGAGGTCTTTCATTTCTTCAAGGAGGCCTACCGTGTGCTGAAGCCAGGGGGCGAGATCCGCTTGATTGGCATGAACTTGGCCTTGGAAGTTCAGATTTATTTGCAACAGAACGATGCCCAGAGACTGGTTTCCGTCGTCTCCTATTCCCACCCCAGGGAACGATCTTTGCCGACCCGTTTGTGGCAGGCTTTCTGGCCGCCACTTCTCTATCGTGCCCATCTGGATTTCGGCTCCTACCAAAAAAAGTTAGCGGCCCTGGGATTCGTGGGAATTGTTCATCTCTCTCCCGGTGAGACCACCATCGCCGCTCTGGAACCGGTCAACCTTTGGCAGCGCCATGGAGAATCGGTGATTGTGGAGGCGCGCAAACCAGGGAGTCCGTCCCTTCAATCGGGAATGCAATCCTGAGCGTGGGCGGGAGTCGCCTCCGTTGAGGGCCGTCTCGTCCAGGGCCGTCTCGTCCACAGATGGGACTTAAGCAAAGCTACTCAAGCTTGGCAAAATGTCGGAACGGCTACCGGCAAGGGCGTGGTTCTTCACCTTGCCTGGATGGACATCAGGCGAATCGTCTTTCCCTCTCCATGACCATCACCTCCCCACCTCCCACCCTCTCTTCCCCTCCCGCCGCAGCGGAAAGCCCCCTGGAGCCCGCCAGCGCTTTTGCGGCCATCGCCCTGGCCGCCGTCTCCTGGGACGGGGTGTTGAGCATGGCTGGCTCCAGGGCCCTGCGTCACGCGCTGGACTATCGCCATCCCTATTGCGATTACGGCGATGCGGGCATGGTTCGTTTGATGGACCAGCTTCTGCGGGACATGCGCCGCAAGGGAGCCCAGCATCTGATGGTGGAGGCCGCTGAGGTGCTCAATGCCCGTCAGCGGGCCACCGCCTACGCCGTGGCGGCCGAAATCATGCGTTCCGATGGACCCCTGGAAGCCGACGAACGCAACATCCTCAGCAACCTCGCCACGACTTTGGGGCTCTCCGGGGAGGACACCGAGCGGGTGTTGGCTGTCATGGACGTGCTCCATGCGGACGTGATGCAGAACTGATGGCTGGTCTGCTGGGAAAGGTCTTCGCCATCCGCAGAGGCCCATGGGCGGTGCGGCATGATCAGAGGACCCCCCATCCCAAGACGACAGGCTCCATGGCCATCGCCAACCCACAGGTTTTTCTGGACATCTCCATTGATGGGGCGCCCGCCGGGCGCCTCGTCTTTGAGCTTTTTGCTGACCTGGTGCCGAAGACCGCCGAGAATTTTCGTGCGCTGTGCACCGGGGAAAAGGGTGTGGGACGCAAAGGAAAGCTCCTGACCTACAAGGGCTCCAGCTTCCATCGCATCATTCCTGACTTCATGTGCCAAGGCGGTGACTTCACTGCTGGCAATGGCACGGGTGGCGAATCGATCTATGGCACAACATTTGAGGATGAAAATTTTCAACGCCGGCACGACAAGGCTGGCCTGTTGAGCATGGCCAATGCCGGACCCAACACGAATGGATCGCAATTCTTCATCACCACCACAGTCACCCCATGGCTGGATGGCAAACACGTGGTCTTTGGTGAGCTGCTGGAAGGGTTGGAGGTTCTGCAAACCATCGAAAGCCGCGGCAGCCGCTCCGGCAAACCGAGCGCAACGGTTGTGATCGCCGACTGCGGCGTGCTCTCCACCTGAAGGGATCCAGCAGTTCCCCAGCCTCACTCCGTCCGTGATCGCTCAGCTTGGTTCTGAATCGCATGAAAATGCCAGACACGACGGCCACTGATCCTGGTGGCGAGCGTGTTCGGGCAGAAGCGGTTCCAGTCCCTCCAGCAGGGCCCGCAGGGTTTGCACGGTGGCGGTGAGGTTGGGGCCCTTGTTGAGCATCAGCGCATCCGCCCGGGCTCCCATCGCCACATCCGTGATCTCGGCTCGGGTGGGCCTGCCATGGCGCACCATGGAATCCAGCACCTGCGTGGCCCAGATGCAGGGCACGTGGGCAGCGGCGCACAGGTGGAGAATTTCTTCCTGGATCTCCGCCAAGGCCTCCCAGCCACACTCAATCGCCAGATCACCGCGGGCGATCATCACCCCCAGCGGGCCGGGATGGGCCATGGCGGCCAGGAGCAGACGCGGCAGTTGGAGAAAGGCTTGGCGGGTTTCAATCTTCAGCACCAGGGCAAGACGCTCCTGACCCCGGCGGGCCCATTGCTGGTGAAACGCCTCAATGTCGGCCCGCCGTCGCACGAAGGAGAAACTGATGATGTCGGCGTTGGCGGCCGCGAAATCGAGATCCTCCAAGTCCTTGGCCGTGAGGGGAGAAATGGGGAGGGCGCTCTCGGGCAGATTGATGCCCTTGTCAGCCCGGAGCCGTGCCCCCCGCGAGCGGGCCGCCGTGATCCGCACCTGCAGTTCATCCACTTGAACCGCCTCGATGCGGCCTTGGAGGCGTCCATCGTCAAACACCACGGACTCCCCCTCCCGAACGCTTGCGAAAACCTCTGGACAGGAACAGGGAATCGCATCCGCCGCGTCCGTGACGGCCGCCGTCAGTCGCAAGACATCCCCCACGCGCAGGAGGCGCTCCCCGGCCACCGGCGGCAAGGGGGCCACCACGATGCAGCCCTCCCCGCCCTCTTGGGCGAACCGCAGTCCAGCTATGAAACGACAGCGCTGGTGGGAACTCAACCGCAGCCCCTCCGCACCCACCTCCACCACCAGGAGCTCCCGCCAGCGCCCCGAGGCGTCGCGGCCCCGCAGGCGCTGGCCTGGCTCCAGGTTCCCCCATCCCTCGGGCAACACCGGCAGCACGGTCTCCCCCAGCCGCGGCTCGGCCCCTTCGCTCGATCGGGCCAGGAGACGCGCGGGCTGAAGCAGACGCCCGAAGCGATCCCGAAGGGGGCGCCCCTCCACCACGCCAACGGCCTCGGGGAGGGGGCCAGTGCGCAGCTTCGGGCCCGCCAGATCCATGGCGATCCGGCACGCCTGTCCCGTGGCTCGATTGGCCAGGCGCACATTGGCGATGCAGCGCCGCCAGATGGCCGGGGTGTCATGGGCGCAGTTGATGCGGGCGATGCCCATGCCTGCTTCCACCAACTCGGCGACCCAAGTGGGGTGCTCCGCCGCCTCCGCCGGCAAGGTGACCATGATCGCCCGCGCCCCGCGCTGGGCGGCAGGCCCGAAGAGCGCCTCGCCGTGGTGCTTGCGCAGCTCCTGAGCGCGGCGATGGCTGGGCCCCGCCAGCACGGGGCCGGGCCCGGCCGCCTCTCCCTCCAAGTGTTCAAGGACTTGGATCACGGCCCCCAGGGAGGCGGCCAGGTGGCCATCACAGCCCTCCAGGGAACTCAAGCCCCGCTCCCGCAGGGCGCTGATCAGGCCAGGGTGGTTGCTTTGGTGAAAGGCGATGAAATGGAGCAGATTGCGGGCGCTCTCCCGATAAGCGGGAGCGATGGCGGCCAGCGTGCTCGCCTCCCGCTGTTCCAGGGCCAAAAGCCGCTCTCGGAGCCGCCGCAGGTCGTCCAGCAGAGACACAGGCCGGGACAGAGGGGTTGAAGGCCATTCTCTGCCGCCTCGGAGCCGGAAGGATTAAGGATCAGGAAAGGACGGGGGACGACGGGGATCCGCCGGGGCCTGGTCGGATCCAGCGGGGCTGGGGGCGCCGAGCAGACGGCGCCGCAGTCGATCCGCCAGTTCCTCTCCGATGAGGGTGAGGGCGGCATAGACCGCCACCAGGGCCAGGATGCGCTCCCAGGCAAAGGCGCTCAGGCTCTCCAGCAATTGGTGGCCCAGCCCGCTGGCGCCCACCAGACCCACCACCACCGTTTCCCGCAGGATCACATCCGCCCGATAGGCCCCGTAGGCCAGATAGGACCGGGCGACGGCGCTGTAGGAGGCGTGGAGCAGGCTCCAGCGGGGTCCGGCACCCATCAGCCGGAGGGCAACCCGAGGTGCGGCGGGTGCTTCGTCCAGGCCCTCCAGCAGGAGCCGGCCGAGGATGCCCAGATTGTGAAACGCCAGGGCCAGGGCCGCCGTGAGCAGGCCGGGCCGCAGAACGAACAACAGCAGCAGAGCCGTCAGCGGGGGGGGCCAGAGGCGGCCCAGGGCCCAGACAAACCGCAGCAGCGACCGGGCCCAGAACCATGGGGCCACCACAAGAAGCGACAGGGGCGCCAGGCCGACGGCCAGGGCCGCCGCCAGCAGGGTGAGGGCCAGGGTCTGGGCGATCAGCGACCCCCACGGCAGGCTGAGCACCGTCGCCCACTGGGGCGGTCCGAGGGGAGGCAGGGCGGGAGCGGTGGCCAGATCGGTCAGCCGCACCCCCATGGCTCCCCCCAGCCCCCAGCAGAGCAGGGGCAGGACCAGGACCAGCAGGGCCAGTTCCCGTCCCCCCGCCGCCAGGGGGCGAGAGGCCCGCTCTCCCGGCTGGGCGAGGCGCAGCCGCCGCGGCGCCAGCCAACGGCGGCGAAGGGCCGACAGGCTCTGCTCCAACAGGAGCATGGCGGCCAACAGCAGCCAAAGGCCACACCACAGCTCCCGGAATTCCAGGGATTGAAGGGTGAGCCGCAACTCCGTGCCCAGGCCGCCCAAGCCGAAGACACCCAGGAGGGTAGCGCTGCGCAATGCGCACTCCAGGCGATACCCCCCGTAACTCAGCAGGCCGGGAAGGAGGGCGGGCCCGAGGGCGGTGAGCAGGGCGGCGGGGGCGCTGGCGCCGGCGCAGCGCAGGGCCTCCAACCTGGAGGTGTCCAGCCCGTCGAGCAGATCCGCCAAGACCCTGGCCACAAGGGCGCTGTAAGGGAGGGCGATCGCCACAACGGCCACCACGGGCCGCAGGCCGAGCCGCTGGAGCAGCAGCAACCCCCAAAGCAGTTCATGGAGGGAACGGGGAAGGGCCAGCAGGCGCCGCAGGGCCAGGGCGGGCCAAACCTGGCCCGTCGCCACGCGCCAGACGGTGCGGGAGCTGGCGCAGCCCAGGAGGAGTCCCCCCAGCAGGCTGGCGGTCCAGCCGAGCAGGGCCATGGCCAGAGTGACCCCCAGACCAGCCAGGGCGGAGCGCCAAACCAGGAGGTCGGAGGAGGGATGGAGGGCGGCCAGGAGAAAGCGGCCGATGAGATCGAACCCTCCGGCGTGGACCATGCCAGGCAAGGCCAAGACAACCGGCACCGACACCAGGGCCGGCAGCAGGGGCAGCAGGGGCGTGGCGATCCGCCAGCGGGGCGGGGGTGCGGCGCGCGCGTCAGCCATCGCCGTGACCTTGGCCTCCATAGAGAGCCTCCAGGTGGCCGGGGTCCAGGGCGGACGCCGGCAGGTCAACGCACAGCTCCCCCTGGCGCAGGCCAAGGACGCGATCAAACCCCGCCAGCAGATCGGGCCGATGAAGGCTGAGGAGCAGGCCGCGGGGGGCCTGGCCGTGGCGCAACAGCAACGCCAGCACCTCCCGCGCGCGGCGGGGATCCAAACTCGCCAGGGGTTCATCCAGCAGCCAGAGCCGGGCCTCCTGGCGGAGGAGTCGGGCAATGGCCACCCGCTGGCGTTGTCCACCGGAAAGTTCCGCCACGGCCCGTGGCAACAGCTGGGCCTCCAGATCCACCTGCCGCAGGGCGTCGGCGTTGGCTGCGGTCTCCAGGGGCAGCAGCAGGTTGAGCCACACCCGGGGCCAGCCCCAATGGGCCAAGCGGGCGGTGTTGAGATTTTGCTGCACGCTGAGCTCCTCGATCAGGCGCAGGTCCTGCCAGAGGGTGCCGATGCCGGCTTGTTGGAGGCGGCGCTCTCCCCTGGAGCGGGAGGGCGGCTTTCCGTTCCACCGCACCTGTCCGGTGTCTGGACGAATCAGACCGTTGGCCACGCCCAGAAGGGTGCTCTTGCCCGCGCCACTGGCGCCCAGGAGGGCCACGCGCTCCCCCGGCCAGAGGGTCAGATTGATGGTGCGCAACCGGGGTTCGCCGCGTCCATGCACCGTGACGCCATCCAGGACCAAGAGGGGCTCCATGAACCCGCGCTCAGCGAATCAGGCCGATTTGACGTCCCACCGCCTCGATGCGCTTGTAGTCGTCGGCGTGAGCCGTGGTGAATTGCTGCGCACCAAAGAGTTCGAGGATGGTCTTTTCATCGGGGTTGGTTTGGCGCCAGCCGAGGATCGCCTTGCGAAGCCGGGCGGTGAAGCCGGGCCCGAAGCGACGCTCCAGGTTGGGCTGGGCACGCCAGTGGTCGTCGGGATAGCCGGGGGTGGTCCAGATGGGAAACACCTTGGCGCGGTTGGCCTTGCCGCTGCGCAGGCTGCTCCGCCAGACCTGGGCGTTGACCACCCCGACCTCATAGGCCCCGCTCTGCACCAGGGCGATGGTGGCGTCGTGGCTGCCGCTGAAGCCCGGAGCCCCCCCCGCGAAATCGCTCGGCTTGACACCGCTCTGGGCCAGGAACCACTGGGGCATGAGCCGGCCGGAGGTGGAACTCTCAGAGCCGAAGGTGAAACGCCTGCCCTTGAGCGCGGTCAGTCCCTTCTGGGGCACGAAGGAACGCAGGCCAGTGCTGGGGTTGGCGATGAAGACGCTGCGAAACGAGGCATCAATGTCCCGCTGGGCCACCACCGTGGCGCCGGGCCGCTGGAGGCGGGCCTGAACACCGGTGAGACCGCCGAACCAGACCAGATCCAGATCGCCGGTGCGAAAGGCGCTGACGGCCGCCGGGTAATCCACCATCGGCACGTAGCGCACCGGCACCCCAAGCTGTCGGGAGAGCACCTTGGCCACGAGGGGATAGAGCCGGTTGAGCTTCTCGGGATTTTGATCCGGGATCGCACTCAGACGAAGGGTCGGCTGTGGGGATCCAGAGGCGGGAGCTGCCGCTGCCGAAACTGGAGAAGCGGTGAGGGTCGGAAGCACGAGCCCGGAGGCGATCAGGCCGGCTGAGACAAGCTGCGCGAACCTGCGGCGGCGCATCGGCATCCTCCCGGGACGGAGATCAGAACCAGTCACTTTAGTGATCCCGTCTCCAGGGGTTCACGGCCGGGGCTGAACGCGGGGATCGGGTCGAGCACCTGTCGCGAAGCGGGATGTGCCGTGGCGCACCATCCAGCCGACCGGGAGAGAAGTGTTAAGTTTGCGCGGCAGTCCGCCGACTCGGAAGCACATGAATCCAGACAAGACCCGGATCTGCATCATTGGCGGTCTGGGTCACATCGGTCTTCCGCTGGGAATCATGTTTGCGGAAGCGGGCTTTCAGGTGACCCTGCTGGACTCCAACCGGCAGAATTTTGAAACCGTGCTCAGCGGAAAGCTGCCCTTTGTCGAGTATGGGGCCGAGCCCCTCCTGGCCCATGCTCTGGCGGAGGGAAGGCTGCACCTGACCGACTCTTACGACAGCCTCAAGGATGCCGACGTGGCGATTGTTTGCATCGGCACTCCGGTGGATGAATATATGTCACCGATCTTGGCTCCTTTTCTGCACTGCATTGAGGCCATGTCAGCGCAGATCAAGAAAGACACGCTGGTCGTGATCAGAAGCTCCGTGTATCCAGGTGCATTCCAGCGCATCAGCGACATTTTGGCCGCTAAATCCATCGGGAATGTTTCCTATTGTCCGGAAAGGATTGTGCAGGGATATGCGGTTCAGGAAATCAGAAATTTGCCGCAGATCATCTCCGGAGCCTGCGAGAATGCCGTTGAACGTTCGGCAGAATTGTTCCGTCATCTAACCGAAAAGATTGTCACCTGCTCCGTTCAGGAAGCAGAGCTGGCGAAACTTTTCTCCAACGCATGGCGTTATATTCAGTTTGCCGCCAGCAATCAATTTTCCATGATTGCCGAATCCTACGGCTGCGATTACAACCGCGTTCACCATGCCATGACGGAAGGATACGAGCGCAACAAATTCCTGCCTAAAGCTGGTTTTGCCGCCGGCCCATGTCTGCTCAAAGACACCATCCAGCTATTTTCCTTCTATGGGAATCAGTTCTTTCTTGGCCAGGCGGCCATGAACATCAATGAAGGCTATCCGGCTTTCATCGTTGAGCGTCTCTTCCGCGAGGAGGCCTTGCATCAACACACTGTGGGCATTCTCGGCATGGCCTTCAAGGCTGACGTGGACGACACCCGCGACTCCCTTTCCTTTCGACTGAAGAAAATTCTTGAGTTTCGCGGAGCCAAAGTGCTTTGCAGTGACGCCTATTGCCATCATGAATCCTGGCATTCACCGGAGGATGTCATCGCCCAAGCGGACACGATCATTGTTGCCGTTCCCCATCAACCCTATGCTAAACTAAATTACGGCAGCAAACGGGTCTACCATGTCTTCTCAGCCTAATCAAGAACACATCAAAACTGTTCTTGTCACCGGCGCCAACGGCTTCATTGCTGGCTATTTGGTTGAGGAGTTGTTGAGCTCTGGATATCGCGTGATTGGCTTGGATAATTTTAGCAAATATGGTCGGGTGCAGAAGTCATACGACATCAACCCCAATTACAAACTCGTTGAAGGGGATGCCAAAGACAAAGATCTGCTTTTCGACCTGCTTGACGGCTGCGACCACCTGGTGGCTGGCGCCGCCCTGATTGGTGGCATCTCCTATTTCCACGAGTTTGCCTATGATTTGATGGCGGAGAACGAGAGAATCACTGCCAGCACCTTTGATGCGGCGATCCAGGCCCACAAGCACAACGCGCTGAAGAAGATCACCGTCTTATCCTCATCGATGGTGTTTGAATCCTGCGACATCTACCCCACGGCGGAAGGCATGCAAAAAACTTCCCCGCCTCCCCTCTCCACCTACGGTTTTCAGAAGTTGGCCGTG
This sequence comes from Cyanobacteriota bacterium, assembly GCA_046340515.1. Taxonomy (GTDB): domain Bacteria; phylum Cyanobacteriota; class Cyanobacteriia; order PCC-6307; family Cyanobiaceae; genus Cyanobium. The sequence continues at coordinate 27,103 of JBKDTB010000085.1, forward strand.
GAGTATTTTGCCCAGGGCGCCCTTGAACAATATCAGCTTCCCTACACGATCATCCGCCCCTTCAACTGCATCGGAATCGGCGAAAAGCGAGCCCTGGCCGACAAGGAAATTCTCTCCGGCAATGTCACCCTCGCCATGAGCCATGTCGTGCCGGATCTGGTGCAGAAAATTGCCAAGGGACAAGACCCTCTGCACATCCTGGGCAGTGGTCAACAGGTGAGACACTACACCTATGGAGGTGATCTGGCCCGCGGAATCCGAATGGCCATGGAGCATCCAGAGGCCATCAATAACGACTTCAACCTCTCCACTGACGTTTCCACTTCGGTGATTGAGCTGGCTGAATTGATCTGGTCGAAGATGAATCCAAACAAGCCGTTTAACTACATCAGTGACAAACCATTTCAATATGACGTGCAGAAGCGCGTGCCCGACACCCGCAAAGCAGAACAGGTCTTGGGCTTCACGGCGGAAACCAGCTTGAGCGAAGCCTTGGACGAAATCATCCCCTGGGTGATTCAGCAAGTGGAAATCGGCGAAATCTGATCACGGGCGACGGGCACAGCACAGCGGTCATGCCACCATCCCTGGCCATCGACGCTTTTTTGAGCGGCGCGGGGATTCTTGTGGATGTGCGCACCCCCTCGGAATTTCTCCAGGGACACATCCCCGGGGCTCGCAACCTGCCTCTCTTCAGCGACGGGGAACGGGCGGTGGTAGGCACGCTCTACAAACAATCCGGTCGCCAGGCCGCCGTGCGCCACGGCCTGGAACTGGTGGGTCCCCAGATGGCCTCCCTGGCTGATCAGCTCCTCGCCGCCCACGCCGCCCGGTCTGACCATCCCCTGCGCCTGCATTGCTGGCGTGGTGGCCTCCGCTCCGCCAGCGTCGCCTGGCTCGCCTCCACCCTCGACCTGCCGGTGGTCGTCCTGGAGGGGGGATACAAGACCTACCGGCGCTGGGTGCTGGCTCAGATGGAGCGGACCTGGCCCTTGCGACTCCTGGGCGGGCGCACCGGCACGGGCAAGACCGCTCTGTTGCGGGCCCTCGCCCGCCGCGGGGTGGCGGTGGTGGATCTGGAGGGTCTGGCCCACCATCGGGGCAGCAGCTTCGGCGGACTGGGCCTGCCGGAACAACCCAGCGGCGAGCAGTTTGAAAACCATCTGGCCGCTGCCCTTGAGCGCCACAGCGGCGCAGCGGAGATCTGGCTGGAGGCTGAAAGCGCCCAGGTGGGTCGCTGCCGCATCCCGTCCGGGCTGTGGCGGCAGATGCGGACGGCGTCCGTGCTGGAAATTCGCCGCCCTCTCCAGGAGCGGCTGCGCCATTTGGTGGAGATCTACGGCCCCCAGGACCCCGCCGCCCTGATGGACGCCACCCGGCGCATCCAGAAACGCCTGGGCCCCCAGCGCACGGCGGCGGCGGTGGACGCGATCGCTCAAGGGGCAATGGAGGACGCCTGCACCCAGATGCTCGACTACTACGACCGCTGTTACGACCGGGACATCGCGGCCCACGCGGTCACCGCGGTGGATCTGCAGGGGTTGGATCCCGAGGCAGCCGCCACCGACCTGATTCGTCAGGGGCTGGTCAGGGCGCCATAGCGTCCCCCGCGGCGCGAACCCGGCCGATCACCCTGGCCTGAGGAAAGCCGGCCCCTTGGAGGGCTTCCAGGGCCATGGACGACCGCTCAGCGGGAAGGGCGGCCAGGAGCGGTCCGCAGGTCTGAGGGTCGATCAACAGACCCTCCAAGGGAGCTTGCGGGGGCTCAAGCCCCATCCAGCGCACCGTGTCGCCCAGCAGGGCCAAGGCCTCGGCGTTGGCCGGGGCGAGGCTGCTGGCCATGCCCCGGGCCAGCAGCTCCAGGGATCCTTCCAAGGCCGGGATCGCCGAAGCCTCCAGATCCACCACGAGTGGCACGGCCCCTCCGCTGGCGACGGTCGGAGCGGGAGGGGAGCCGGCGAGCATTTCCCCGAGATGGCCCAACAGACCAAAGCCCGTGATGTCGGTGCAGGCCTGGCAGCCGTGGGCGGCAAGGAGAGGCACCAGCACGGACTGGTCCTGCTCCAGATGGACCAGGGCCTTCTCCAGCCAGGGGCCGCAGGGCAACCCAGCCATCGCCGCGGCGAACAACACGCCACTGCCGATCGGTCGGCTGAGCACCAGCGCGTCTCCCGGGCGCAGGGGGCCCTTGCCCCAATGACGGCGACAAGGGGCCAGCCCGTTGACGGTCAAGGTGAGCGCCAACCCCGCGCCATCGCGCCCTTCCAGGGTGTGCCCCCCCAGAAGACGCGCCCCCAGGGGATCAAGAACGGAGCGCACACCGGCCAGGGTCTGCAGCAACACCTCCTCCTGCACCGCGACGTTCCCCCGAGGCACGGTCACCACCGCTTGAACACTGTCGACCGTCGCGCCGCTGGCCCAGAGGTCCCCGCAGGCATGAAGGGTCGTGAGGCGACCGTTCAGCCAGGGATCAGCCACCAGGGCAGGAAAGCCATCCACGCTCTGCAGGAGCCGCAGCCCTCCCTCCAGCACACGGACGAGGGGAGCATCCTCCGCCAGGGGGGGGGGGAGCGGCCCATCCTGTTTCGCCAGCCGGGTGAGGGCAGAACGCAGGGGCTGGGGGGCCAGCTTGGCGGCGCAGCCCCGGCATCCCATGGGTTCTCCGTCCGCGGGAGCCATCGGGCGGAGCGTCGCAAAGCGGGCCAGGAAGCCCCGATCAAGCCGTTGTTTCCATCGCCAGAGCCAGGCATGGGGACCGATCGCCCAGGGTCCCCAGAACGCCAGGGCCCGGGGCGGCCCCGTCACGCCCCCATCCCCCAGGAGCTGCAGCGCCCAGCGTTGGGGCCGCCAGTGCGCCAGCGGCCGGTCGTGGAAGGTGCGGCGGAGATTGGTGGCCAGCACGGGCGCCGCTCGCACCGCCCAGACGCCGGACGGGGGCCTCGGATCCGCAGGGATCTGACCGCAGTCGCCCACGGCAAACAGGCCAGGATGGTCCACCACCTCCAGCGTGGCGTCTGTGAGCACCCGGCCGCTGACGGGATCAACAGGCAGCCCCGCGGCGGCCAGCCAGCCGGGCGCCCGACTGCCCGTGCAGGCCAGATCCGCCGGCGTCTCCTTCGACACCTGGCGCCGAACGGGGATGGAGGCCTGCTGAAGGAGGCGCTCCGCCAGGCGGTTGGCGGCGGCGGAGGGCAGGTGAAGGCTGGAGCCACGCAAAAAAAGCTGGGGGCGAGCCCCCCGGGCGCGCAAGGCCAGGGCCACCTCCACCGCCGAGGCTCCTCCACCCCGCAGGCGGGGCGCCGCAACGGCGCCCTCCGCGCACCAGGCCAGAAAGGGTTCCAGGGGCTTGACGGCCATCTCTCCCGGGCCTGCGGGGGTGATCGCGCCCACATCCAGGCTGAGGCGATCAAAGGCCAAGGGGGGGCGGCCCGACAGATGGAGTCGACGCGCCGAGGGATCCAGCCCTGTGATCTCCGCCCGCAGGAAGGCGACATCGGCGAGGGCGCAGAGCTGAAACCAGTCGAGGCGACCACTGGAGGCCGGCTCCAGCCCAGCCAGGATGGCGGGCACCAGCCCCGAGTAGGCCAGGGAACCGTGGCGGCTGACGAGGGAGATGCGGGTGGCGGCTGGTCGGAGGTGGGGCCGCATCACCCAGCGCCGCAGCAACAGGGCATGGGTGTGGCCACCACCAGCCAAGAGCAGGTGGTGGCGCCAGGGGCCGGAATCCAAGCGGGGTGAAGAGCGGTGACTCCGCCATTCAATTCAATAGGGTGCTCCTTTCTCGCCACGCCGTGAGCCAAGCCCCCCTGCTGGCACGCCCCCTGGCCCGCCTGGATCAAGGGCGACGCCATCTCACCGTGCCCCAGTTCACGGTGGTGACGGGTCTGCTGGTGATCACGGCCGGGACTGTGATCCTGGCCTCACCGGCCTGCTCGGCGGAGACGGTCGGCCTGTGGGAGGCGCTCTTCACGGTCACCTCGGCGATCACGGTGACGGGCCTGTCGATCATCGACGTGGGGAAGGAACTCACCCTGATCGGTCAGGTCGTTTTGGCGGCGCTGATTGTCATCGGCGGGCTGGGTCTCATGGCGATCACCACTTTCCTGCAGGGTTTCGTGCAGGGGCGCTCCGGTTTGAGGCAGCGGCTGGATCGGGGACGGGCACTCGATGAGTTCGGGGTGGGAGGGATTGGACCCACGTTCAATTCCATTCTGCTCACGGCAGCGATCATCATGGGATTGGGCTCGTTGATCCTCTACTGCTTTGGGTTCACAGACATCGCAAATCCCGCTGCACGACTGTGGGCTTCTCTGTTCCACTGCATCAGCGCTTACAACAATGCGGGCTTCGGACTGTTCAGCGACAATCTGGTGGCCTATCGCTCCCAGCCGGTGGTGAACGGGGTGATCGGCAGTCTGATCGTGATCGGCGGCATCGGGTGGCGGGTGACAAATGATCTTTGGACCAAACGCTTTCGCCTGACGCGCCTGCGCAACCTCAGCCTGCACACCCGCTTGGTGTTGCGCAGCACCGGTCTCCTGATAGCCGTGGGAGCGATCGGCCTGATGTTCACGGAGCAGTTCGCCGGGGATGGGGTGATCAGCAACCTCACACTCTGGGACAAGCTGCAGGTGACGATCTTTCAATCCATTACCACGCGCACGGCTGGATTCAACACCGTTGTGCTTTCCGAGAAGACACTTTCCGATGCCGGTCTGCTGTTGATGATCGGGTTGATGTTCATCGGCGCCAGCCCGGGGGGCACAGGGGGAGGCATCAAGACGACCACCTTTGCCCTCCTGCTTGGAGCGACCCGCTCCACGCTGGACAACCAACGAGACGTGGTGATTCGTCAGCGACGCATTGCCCCGGAGTTGATCTTCAAGGCAATCGGTGTGACCGTGGCCTCAGGATTGTTTGTTGTGGCGATGACGCTCCTGCTTGGGCTCGGCCCGACGGCTGGCGGCGAGGAGAATGTGGCGGGTCAATTCACGTTCCTGGAAAAGTTGTTCACCTGCATGTCGGCCTTTTGCACGGTGGGTTTGGATGTGGGGGTGACAAGCCAGCTCAACCGCTGGGGTCAGCTCGTGTTGATCGTTGGCATGTTCGTGGGACGGCTGGGCATTCTGCTGTTACTCTCCGCGCTCTACGGGCGCAGCCCTTCGAATCGGGTGACCTATCCCGAAGAGGAGGTGTATCTGTGATGCTTGGTTCTGATCCAAAAGGAAGCGGCTGACCAGAGCCCCGTCACGCCTGTCCATCAGGTGTCGAACGTCCGATGGAGACAAGCAAAACCCATCGGGGCTGTATTGATGGCAGAGGAGAGTTGTTTTCAGTCACACGCAGGTCGGGGGTTCCCCAGTGAATCTTGCAACCGGAGGGTCTTTGTTTCGGTGTCAGCAGAACAGCTAGAGGGGCGAGAGAGAAAGAGAAAGACAGATAAGAAATGACAAGCCATATTTATGCTCACAAAGAGGCTGCTGATCCTCAGATAAATCTCAATAGGGAAGCTCTGAAAAACCAGTGAAACGCTCCACCTGTCCAACTTGTCGCAGGGGCTACCAGAGTGAGAACAAACGAAATGGTTCCTCAGGGGATCCGCAGAATGAATTTGATCAGGAACCACTGGAAAACTCTTTGCCTCATCTATTCCGAATGCTTGGAGTGCAAATATGGTCAACAGCCATAACGCCAGTTATTAAGCTGAAAAGAGTTTAGCTAATGAGCCTTGGGAAATTCTGCCATGACTGATTATCTACCCATACTGGTCTAAGGATGCTGTGGAAAACCATCGACTCGTCCGTGGTAAAAAGCCGGGATCGAAGGTTAGGCCTCCTGTGCTCCCAATGGAGCAGGTCTTTCCAGTGCCTCACTTATCCCTGCAAAGGTTCAGATGCCAGACATATGAGACTTTACTTATTTCCAAAACCTCTCGAATAAAAACATCACAAATCACACAAAATAAACCAAGGCCCAGGAAAACGGTCGCCTAATCCCCTGGACATCCCTGGCAAAACCACCGGATAAAAATTAGATCTTCTGCCCTGATGGCTGAAAAAGGGTGACTTGAGGGGATTTGAAGAATTTGTTAAAGCCTAGAAAAAGAGGAGAGAAGATTTTTGTCTTTTACAGTCAATACATTTGAAGGTCTTCAAGCACTTGAGCCGACAGGTTGCATGATTCCACCATCTCCAGGCCCGGAGTCATCGTCGTCACGACTCTCACCAGACTGCAAGAGGGCAATCACAAGAACAATCGTAGACAGAAGAATGGAGGGCCAGCCAGGAAAGCCGGAGGCGCCCAGACCTGAAGGAAGAAGTTCGCCCAAGTGGTGCAAGAAATCTCTTTCGATCTTAGGACATTCGAGCTCAGATGGAGGCTGACTTGTCGACAACACGGGAGCAACCGTCTGGCTTCAATCACCATGGCAAGACCTTCGAGAAGAGAGGGTCAGAGTTCCATCATTCCCTCTCTCCACTGCATTATCGCCCCTTTTGGAGCTGCAAGCACAAGCGTGGCGATAGCGGCAGAACTGTGGTCCGCGCCAGAAATGAGATGTTGGCTGGCAAGACCAGTCTTGAGGGAAGAACAGAAACACCAATCCATGCCTCATGACAACTCATCGGAAGATGGATCGCGAATGGGTTTGATCTGGAGGCGGTGTGCGATGTTCTGGCATCAGATTGCAGCCACCAGGCCTTGTTGACACAAAAATCTCCTCCTGAAGAGTGTCAAGGCATATCCCTTGAAACCACTCCTCTGCAAGGCCACAAAGGCGGCCATTCAGTCGCGTCTCCTCGGTGCCCGAGAGGATCTTTTGATGGACAACAAAAAACCCCGCCTTGAGGCGAGGTTCATTGAGAAATTCAACAGATGAAGACGCTGATTCCGATCGGATCAGATCCTGGACCTGTTCAGCCGATGGCCGGAGCGGTCAGAGCTACAGGGGTGGCTTCCGCGGAGGCCAGGTCGAGGGGGAAGTTGTGAGCGTTGCGCTCGTGCATCACTTCCATGCCCAGGTTGGCGCGGTTCAGCACGTCGGCCCAGGTGTTGAGAACACGGCCCTGGGAATCCAGGATCGACTGGTTGAAGTTGAAGCCGTTCAGGTTGAAGGCCATCGTGCTCACGCCCAGGGCGGTGAACCAGATGCCGACCACCGGCCAGGCCGCCAGGAAGAAGTGCAGGCTGCGGCTGTTGTTGAA
>JBKDTB010000086.1:0-52804 GCA_046340515.1 Cyanobacteriota bacterium
CAAGGCCTGCCTCACCAGCCTTCTCGATCGCCAGATCTCTGGCGGCCTCTGCTTTCTCCCGTGAGCGATCCGCCTTCTTGCGCAGCTTGTGCGGCTCGCTGGCATCCGCTTCTGCCTCCGCGTCAGCAGCTGCAGCAGCGGATTCTGCCGCTGTTGCCTGCTTGGCGCGATCACGGGAAGCGGCAGCCGCCGCTTCCGCCTCGAGCGCTTTGCGGGCCTGGCTGATTTTCTCCAAGCGGTCCTGACGGCGCTGCAGCTGCTTGGGTAGATCACGACCCAGCTTTCCCTTGCCGTACTTGCCGTCCTCCTGCGCATCCAGGATCTCGGCCTTCCGCATCAGCTCCTTGATCTCCTTCTCCAGCTGAGCCTCGGCTTTGAGCATCCGCTCATGACTCATGGCTTTGTGTTTGGAGGCATTGGCCTGCACCTTGGTGCCATCGAGTGCCACATGGCCGAGGCTCACCATGCCGGCCTCCTGGCAGAAGCGCAGGATCTGCACGAACAGCCCACTGAGCGCCTCAAGGTTGCGTGCGGCGGAACTCACTGATCCGGCTGTGGTCCGGCTGCTGGTTGCCGGTGAGCACCCGAAAGGCCAGATCCTCGTAGCAGGCGCGCTCGATCCTGCGGGAGGAGACGATGCCTGCGCAGGTGGCGTAGAGCCGCAACACCGTCATCATCCTCGGGTCAAACCCTGTCTCACCGCGGGGATCCTTGCTCTGGGACTTTATCAAGATCGCCGAGAGATCCAGCTCTTAGAACCTATCGAGCAGGAAATACACCTGATGGTCAGCCGACAGCCAGTCACTCGGTGAGGCCGGCAGTAAGGAGGTCTGCCTCGGAGCCCAGGGACGGAAGGTTTTGAGCTTTTGCATGACCCATTCTCCCAGGCGGATCCATTGCTGTCACTGGGATCTGGGCAGATTTACGGGCGTCTGTGGAGAGGTGTGGTGTTCGGAGCTGGGTGATCTACGCGCAACAGGCTCCTAGAAGGGGGGAAGAGGGGCGCTGCCGACAGGCGCGGGAAGGGAGCTGGGGCCGACATGCGTGGTAGATTGCCGATCCTGTTTCCCAGCGGAACCCGCAACTCCCGGCAATTGGGGTGAAGGCGGGCAAAAGAAAAGGTGAGAAGCGAAGGCGATCCGGGGCTCTGTGCGGCCGGGTTTTGCCAAATGCGAAAGCCTCCTGCACCATCTGTCGGGACCCCCCCCTCGCACCCTGGCCGCCGCCGGCGCGGTGGCGGGGCCCTCGTGCCAGGGGTGGGCAACGGGCACGGACTGGGAATCCCGTCTGCCCGCCTGCAATGATGAGTTCCTCCACCAACGGCAGGGGACATGGAGCGGATCTGCGAGCCCGAACTCATGGACGAGCCCCTCCAGGCCGAGGCCTACGCCGAAGCCGATTTCGCCCCCACCGACCAGGCCTTCACCGACCAGGTGTTGGCCCTTCTCGCGGCGGCGCCCGCCCCCGCCGCGCCGCCACGGATCCTCGAGCTGGGCTGCGGCCCCGGCAACATCAGCTTTCGCCTGGCCGAGGTCCTTCCCCAGGCCCCGTACCTGGCGATCGATGGCGCCGCGGCCATGCTCGCCTTGGCGCGGGAGCGCCTTGGCGCGGAGCCCCAGCGCTGGCCCCGGCTGCGTTTCCACCAGGCTTGCCTGCCCCTGCCCGCAGACGCCCTCGCCGCCCTGCCGGAGCCCTTCGCCCCCCCCTACGACCTGATCGTCAGCAACAGCATGCTGCACCATCTCCATGATCCGGCCGTCTTTTGGCAGACCGTGCGCCGGTGGGCCGCCCAGGGAGCCCTTGTGGTGGTGCGCGATCTGCTCCGTCCCCCCAGCCTGAAGGCGCTCCAGGCAAAGGTGGTTCTCTTTGCCGCCGCCGCGCCCCCTGTGCTTCGGCTCGACTACGCCAACTCCCTGGCGGCGGCCTTCACGCCCCCGGAGGTGGAGGCCCAGCTGGCTTCGGCGGGCCTGGACAGCCTGCGGGTGGAGGTCCTGGACAACCGCTACCTGGACATTCACGGCCGCCTTCCGGGTTGACGCCGCCCCTCAGGGCTCCCCGGCTCCGCTCTCCTCCGGCCCCCACCTGGGCCCGGCTGCGCAGATCGGAAGCGCTCCCTGCAGGCCCGCCGAGAGGGAGAGGCGCACCACTCCTCAGGTTTGGGAATTGGACTGGCAGGCTGGTGCGATGACCAGCCCTTCCCCTGCCGGCGCCTCCGGCCCCTCCACCAGCACACTCTTGGCGGGCGCGCCCGCCGCCCAGCCCGGGGGGGATCTGGCCGCAGCCGTGGCCCGTCGCCGCAACTTCGCCATCATTTCCCACCCCGACGCCGGCAAAACCACCCTCACGGAAAAGCTGCTCCTCTACGGCGGGGCCATGCAGCAGGTGGGCGCCGTGAAGGCCCAGGGAGAGCAGCGCAAGGTCACCTCCGACTGGATGGAGCTGGAGAAGCGGCGCGGCATCTCGATCACCTCCACCGTGCTAACGATGGGAGCTGTCCAGAAAACCTAGACCACAATAATCAGGTCCTGAGCTGCTGCCGGTCGAGCGGGTGGATGAGGTGGTGGAGCGCCTCAAGCGTGATCTGACCGCGATGGCCGAACGAACCGACGCCAGCGCCGAGTTCGCAGCCCAGCTGCCGTCTTCAATCGCCGCAGATACTCGGTTCGGTTGTGGGCGGCCTTCGCCGTTCTCTGGGGCAACACCCAGTCCTCGATGGCAATGATCTCGCTGGTCATCGTCAGAGCGGCGAGCAGCGGTCAAACTGTTTGTCGTTAAATGTTACCGCCAATTCGTGTCGCGATGGCAATCGGCCTTTCCCTTGCTCGGGCCTTCTTTTCCGCCGACCGCATCCTCACCATCCATGGCTTGGCACGGGCGATGCGCCATCTCCTGACGTGCCGGTCCATCCAGCGCCGCTTGTGAAACGTCTCCGGAGCCAGCTGGATCAGACGACTGATGATCTCTGCCGCCTTGGCCGTGCTCTCTTCCATGTCTGCCTGGGCTCGGGATGCGGCTGGCAGTTCCCCACAGCTCCTGCGGCATGCGCAGAGAACGGCTGAGGGTCAGCTGTTCTCTGCTCAGCAGCTTTGGGTTGAGGGCCCCGCAGCCAGGTTGGGACTCTCGGCTTTGCATTCCGGCGGAAAGGCTGGCCAGCGACGCCGTGCAACGTCGCACGCTGGCCTCAAAGATCGATCTCCAGCCAGCCTCGTTTGCCCTTCCCCAGCCATGGAGCGAGCCGTGGTGGCTCTCACCCTGACCCTGTCCAGTCTCGGCAGCCCAGTCGGGGGCCTGCGCTTCAACGTCTGCAACATCACTTTCCTGTGGGAGTGAATGATACAGCCAGTTCATCCACCAGAGAGCTGTTCCCTTAAGGGCTCAGGCCCCGCAGGGAAACCGACCATGGACCAAAGCGGCTCGCTTGCCCTGCGAATCAGGGCTTGCCGCACCACCCTGGGCACCCTGAAGCGAAGGGCCAATAACCAAGCATCTGATTGGAGGCAACAGCCGACGAATTCAATAGGATTTTGCCTCAAAGTGTTGTCGGACAGCATTGGCTTGTGCCCGTTATAGTGAAGCGTCTTGGAAACATGGTGAGACTCCAATTTCAGCCCAAAATTCTTTCATTTTTTCAAACAAGTCGGGATTGAGTCTAAGGAAAGCGGCCATTTCTTGGATGTCTTGCCCGACAGGGTTACGAAGTAAAAGTTCGTTCTTTATAAAAGGATAGCCTTGCTCTTGGATCAGTTTCTTCCAGTCTATGTGGGTCTGATTGCCATAGTTTCCACTATCATAAAGGGAATTAATCATGTATCCAGCACCCAATAATGCCTTGCTCCAGTTGATCTCGCATTCCTGAATTAATCTAAATTTGCAGTCAAAGACAGGCAGGGTTTTCCAGAATGTCTGAAAGAGAGGACTGTGTACCACTGATTTCTTGTAGCTTACAAAATAACTTTGTGCATGCTCACCTCCAACTAAATTTCGCGTCATGCAAACAATGTCTGCTGGGTTTTCAATGGTTTCCTCAATCATCTTGTCAATGGGCATGATCGGACCATACAGGCTGTCATTCATCAACAATAAAGTTTCACTCTGAGATAGCAGTTCGCTACCATCCAATATGCCTGCACGCCAGCTACCAAAATCATACCCCAGGTTCCGGCGAATGAGAACACGGAAGGTTGATTGCTGAAGGTCGGCAAAACGTGGATCTTTAAGAATATTTTGATGGGATGATGTCACATAGATAATATTATAAAAGTCGGCCAATGCCCGGATCTGTTCAATGACGTCTGGACGCAGGCGTGAATACGCGTCAAAGCCAACATAGATACAGGTATGGGAATGGGAAGGAGCTCGCCATCCATCCAGTCGATTGTAAATTCCTGTGTCGCAGATTTGCTGGATCAGATTTGGTTTGTCATTTGACAGTGCCCATGGCCGTGGATTTGAAATCGTTAAATTCTTAGACCAGTAGGGATCAGGTACGGAGAAATATTGCTTGTGTTTTGACCGAAGAGTCCATGCTTCTTTGTGGAGTCTGTTGTATTTTTCGCCAAGCATGTCTTCCCCGCGAGACTTGGATTCGTAATGGTTGATCTGAAGCCCAGGGACAGATAAGACTCGCTTGCCTTCTTTCTGCAGCCTCAGGCAAAAATCCACATCATTGTAGGCAACTGTTAGATCCTCATCCAAACCGCCAAGGTGTAACCAATCTTCTTTGCGGACCAATAAACATGCGGCCGTGGCTGCAGACCATTCATCAGCAGACTTCAAGTTGATAAAAAATGAATCATACTCCTCATCGCGAGTGCCCTTATATGGTGAATAGGTGTCATAGGTTGCCGACGGAGTGATCACAATTCCAGCATGCTGGATTGCCCCGTCTGGATAATGAAGGCTTGCGCCGACAGCCCCAACCGATTCAAAGGCAAAGTAAGCTGCCATCTGAGCCAGAGGATTGGGGCCTAAAAATTCAATATCATTATTGAGTAACAAGATCAATTCACCTGAGGCATGCAGGGAGGCTAAGTTATTTATTCTGGAATAGTTGAATGGTTCGTCAATATAGACATGGACGATCCGACCTGGATAATCTTTCATGAGAACTTGGACGTATCTGTTTGTGTCTGCATCAACACTTCCGTTGTCAGCTAGAATGATTTCAAAGGAAATAGCTTTTTCGTTTTTGATTAGCGACTTAATGCACTGTTCTAAGAGGTCAACCTTGTCGCGAAACGGAATAATTATGCTGACAACAAGAGAATTCATCCCCTCATTCGGCTGGAAAACGATTTGACCTTCATCTCCCTGTCCGATCAGAGCCGGAAACTCACTCCTGAGGGCATTCATCGCGATCATGTTTGTTTTACTCAGCTGAAAATAGCCATCGTGAATTGGGCGAGCATGGTGGCGTAAGTTGTGATCACCAAATTCAAGTATGGCGTGATTGATGGCCTGATTGCGGACCAAGAGTGGCCGATTAATGAGTAATGGTAAGCGGTTAGATTGCTGTAGTATATCAACTTGAAGGCACCATGTTGATTGATAAAAATCTTTCCGGGTCTCTAGTTGACACAACAGCTGTGTCTTTACGGCGAAAATTCCACTCACATAGCCGCGTGTAAAGATCCTGAATAGAGATGGCGCCGACTTGTATTGACGATTTCGCCGGAAACATCTTGGATCGGCTTTGCTGACAACATATTCTTCGCTAAAAATAATATCTTGGTCGGACTTTGCAGATGAGATCAATGCAGTTTTCCAGCCATCGAGCGGACGATCGCTTTGATCAAGGATGCAAAGATAGGGAATCTTTTTGCGTAGATAGAGCCAGGCAGCAAAATCTTGGAGGTCGACCGTCTCTTCACGTTCATGGATATAAACCGTTAGGTCGGCAAGATTTGCATGGAAAACAGAGATTCCATCCGTCCCATTAACAAGGACTTCTTTGTCTTCGAGGGGTTTTGAGCGAATCACTAAGAGTGCGAAATCTTGCTGATCAGTTTCATTGAGATCAAAATATCGTCGGACCTGAGGTCGGGACTCTTCCTCTTTGATAAGCTCACTAATCCCATGTTCAATCAGGTGTGTTTCTGCCTTTTTTTGGTCATAACCAAGAAATTTTAAGTCATCCCGATAAAGAAGATAATTGCTGATGCTGATTTGTGGTAGCTCATTTTGCGCAAGCAGTTGCCCAAGTGCGTTCTCCTCATCGTCTGTGCTTTTGCTTCCATTCATGCTTGCCTCCATGTGATCGATCAAAATGATCGGGTAGTGGAGATTTTTGGCTTGAGCGATCAGCTTCCTGGCGGTATCAAGATCGTTATTTTGAAGTGACTGTTGGAATTCGCGAATCAGCATTGGGGTTGCAGAAGAGAGAAAAAATGGTTGCTCTCATTGGATGATCAAGCCTTGGGCTGTCATCGATCTAACTGTAGCATGTTTGACCTGGCCCCCCTTGAATGTCATTGTTGAGTGTAATCGCTCAGTCTGGAGTGGGTTTGGTGCGTGAGTTTCTAGGGATTGATTATTTTGCCTGGGGAAAAGTCTGTACCCTGATTTCTCCTTGACTCTCCAGAGCAATATGTAATGCCATCCCAAGTCCAGAAACACTCGGGTGTGCCATTCACGTTCTGTGCTGGAAGGGGGCTGAGGAAGTTTTGGAATACCCAACACTGGCGAGAGAAAAGATGTCCTCCAGTCTCAGATCTCCCCACTCGCCATGGCTGATTCAGGCGGATGCCCTGGGAACTCCCTGCTTTTCCATGCCCAATATGCTGCAACTTCGTCTTGACGCTGCAATCGGAGCTTGGCAATGGCAGGGGAGCAATCATGCCCTTGGTTCTCTCTGCTGACGAAAGGAATCAGACGGAAGGGGGGGGAGCCGCTGCGAACCATGCCCGATCCATGTATTGTTCCTTTTCAACCCATCTCGACTTGTCCGACTGATGAATTCAGGAAGAGAATTACGAATCCCTTGGGTTTGCCGGTATTGCTTTGGTAGAAGAACTCAGCACGACTCTGAGCTGGAGATTTGGGGGTATCAGGATGCATGATGGTCGGTGACATCATTGGATTCCCACGCAACTTGCCAGAGCAGGCGATTCTTCTCTACGTTGCTGCGAACTCCCCCTATTGAGCCCAGGAGAAGAAAAGGCACCTCTACCAGTGGAATGGGCCATGTCCAAAAAGGTTGTTCATGGGGCCATCGGCCACGGTATGGCGTTTGATGTGGACGTTGCCATTGCCAAATGACAGCTTATGCCCAGGCAAGTGGCGTAACGCCATCAAGAGCTTTGGGTGGCTTCCGCCGGATGGAATCTTCTCTCCCTGGTCTTTCTGAGATTCGCCATTACACGACAGGCCTGCAGTTTTCTTGCGGGTTTTGACTTTAAGTTGACTTCCTATCAGAAGCTACTCTTGATGATTAGAGCCCTATTTTGGAGGTCTTTCTGTGGCTATTTGTTGGCGTTCTCCCCTGTTGCCTGCCTCCTGATTCTCGCAGGGCTCTGCCAAGGTTGCTGCCTGCGCTCGGTGCTGGGAATCGTGGCTATGGCGCGTGATCTTGGTCGGATTCTTTACGCGTTTTATGTGCAGTTTTTCCCCTTGGAGAACCCCTTCCTCTGGAGACGTGTGTTGACTCCGGGAAGGGATCTGATGACGCGCCGTGCTTACCCCTCCTCCACCGGCTGGCCAGGAATCACAAGGGTTCGGCGGTGCGGCAGGTTGCCGAAATGCTCCTTGGCCAGGGCCAGCAACTGGCCTTCACTGGCCTTGGGGTTGGCGAGGGTTTCCACTCCCACCAGGCGCTGCAGCAGATCAGGACGTTGGCGACGCACATGGGCCAGGAGCCGCTGCCGCATGTCGCTTTCGCCCGTGCCGTGGCCGAGAAGCAGCACGGCATCCGCCTCCTCCATCGCCTCCATGATGCGGTTCAGATCGTCGTGATCCAGGGGGGCCTTCTGGCCGGCGATGTCACGATCATGGCGATGGCTGAGATTCTCTCCGCTGCCCCAGATCCCATGGGGTCTGAGTTCGGCATGTTCCACCGCCTCGCCGTCCAGGCGCCAGATGTCGGTGTGGTGATGATCCAGATGGATCACCAGCCTCCGGGCCTGATCTCCCCTTGCGCTCTCAGGTTCCGCCTCCGGATGATCCGGCGTCACTCCCCCCTCCTCCAGCAGATGGCGCACGCGCAGCACCGCCTCTGGATCGAGGTCGGGATGGTGCACTCCTTCGCCGACCTGCAGCCAGGTTTCCTGTCCGCCCGGCAGTTGAATGCGGAGACGACGGCCGCTCAGCGGGGTGATTTCCCCCCCCAGGGCGTGGAGGAGCGCCTCCACTTTGGAGGCCCGAAGGCCATGGACCAAAGGATGGCTGAAGAGGGCCTCCAGCGTGTGCTGATGCTGACGTTTCAGGGCGGGGGTGCTCATGGATGGACCGCTCCTCGATGGACTGGATCTGAATTGACCCTATCGAGATCGGGTGAGCGCACACACAACCGTCACAAAGCCTGTCTCACGGATCCCCCACCTTGACAACGTCCAAAGGGCCTCGCCCGAGGCGGTTGAGCTCATTGGCGGCCCGGAGGGCCGCTTCATGGGTGCGGAACTTGTGGGCAGCCTCCATTTGGTCCACTTCTTGGATGCTCTGGTCCGCGGCGTTGAGCCCAAGAAACGTCTCGCTCTCCGGCAGGACGCCATCTTTGGCCTGAAGCCTCAAGACATAGCGCTCGGGATGGCTGCCGATGAGGGGGTTGGCGGGGTCGAGGGCAGGGGTCCAAAACGACATGGGAAGGATGGCCCTCAGGCCGGCTCAATTCCGGGCAATGGTCTGACTGTAAGGGGATCAGCTCTTGTCTCGCGGTGGCTCGGCTTCCGTCAGAGCCTGGTGATGCACCTCCGCCCATTGCACCCGCTGCTGGGCTTCCCAGAGGGTGTTGGTTTTCAGACAGTGCCTGTGCTGATCGCAGATGCGGTAGGAGCCATCGGCTAAGGGCGTGATCGTGAACCCCGCCGGTGTCGTGATGGTGTCGCCCACGGAAGGGTGAGGCAGCTCCTTATTGGCCTACTCCCTCGCCCGGCGTCCAGGTCGCCCATGAAACGACTCGTTGCAGCATCGTCCACGGGGCGGACCCCGGAGCTGGGATGATGGTCGGGCACTTCAACCGCAGGGATGTACACAGACTGGACCGCCGTCGTTCTGCTGTTGCTGACCGCTGCTCCCTTGGCCGCGGTCGTGGGCACGGCAGCTTTCTTCATCTGGCGCTCGAAGCGGTCGGGGGTTCGCTGAACCATCGGCCCGCCGCAGGCCTGCGGCCATTGGCGCCTCTGGCGTGACCCCCCGCCCCAGACAATCCAGGCAGGTGCGAAAGCGAGCGTCCTCCAGTCGGAGGATGCCACTGCCCCCGCACCGTCGACAGGTCGACACGCTGTTGGGTTTGGGGGGCGCCAAGGAGGGGGTGGAGGCCATAGTTTGGGTGGCAAACGGTGTCGATTTACACACTTTGCCGCCTGTGGGTGCCGGCGAACAGCCAAGGAATCCGAAACCTTTCTGAAGCCTCACGCTTTCACTCTGGACCCAGGGCCGCCTCCAGCAGGGCCGGCCGGCGGCGCACCTCCCCCAGCAGTTCCGCCGCGCTCACACGCGTGCCCTCGGGGACGAGGCCCACGCTGGCCGCCAGCAGGCCGATCACCGACGGACCATCCAGCCCCCTGGAGCGGAGCGCCTCCAACCCCTCGGAGTCCAACCGTTTGCTCAGGCGGTTCCCATCCTTGTCGCGCAGCAACGGAACGTGGCCATAGCGGGGCGGGGGGCAGCCCAGCGCCCGGCAAACCGCCACCTGGGCGCCGGTCGAGGTCCACAGATCGGCGCCGCGCACCACATCGCTGATGCCCAGCGTGAGCTCGTCAACCGCTGTCGCCAGGTGGTAGGCGACCACACCATCTGCCCGGCGGAGCACCACATCCCCCACATCCCGCGCTCCGTCCAGGGCTCCGGGAGGCCCCCAGCGCTCCTCCCAGTGCACAACCCCTTCCCCGATCTTCAGTCGCCAGCTGGGCCAGCGGCTCTCCCGCTTCCCCCAGAACGGCTCCAGGGGGCGACAGGTTCCCGGGTAAGGGGCGAAGCCGCCATGGGGGGCGGAGATGTCCGCCAGCAGTCGCCGGCTGCAATGGCAGGGGTAGAGGGCGCCAGATCGACGCAGAGCGGACAGGACGGAGCTGTAAAGGCCTTGCCGTTCGCTCTGGCGGATCAGAGGGCCATCCCAGTGCAGGTCAAGCCAGTGCAGGTCGGCGAGAATCCCTTCCTCGCAGCCTGGACGCACCCGCGGTTGGTCAAGATCATCGATGCGCAGCAGCCATCGACCCTCGTGGCGGCGGGCATCCAGCCAGCTCAGCAGCGCTGTGCGCAGGTTGCCGCGATGGAGGGCACCGCTCGGTGAGGGAGCGAACCGACCGCTGACGCCCTGCTGGCGCAGGCGGAGCCCCATCGCGAGGTGTTCGACCAGGACATCGGAAAACACGGGTGGCGCCGACCAAAAAGCGGCCCTCTCAGGCCGCCCAGCCGCTGACGACAGGGGCCTGGAGACCCTCAGCCCTGAACCCGATCCTTGAAGAGCTTGCCAGCGGTGAAAGCGGGTACGCGCTTGGCTGGAATCTTGATCTTTTCACCGGTCTTGGGATTGAGCCCCTGGCGCTCGGACCGTTCCCGGGGCTCGAAGGAGCCGAAGCCCAGGATGGACACCTTCTTGCCTTCGACCACGGAATCAATGATGGTCTCGATGGCCGCGTCCACGACCAGGGAAACATCTGTTTTGGTGAGCTCGGTGCGAGCGGCGACGAGATTGACGAGATCAGCTTTGTTCATGATTCAGGGAAGGAGCCTGCGGTTGGCGGTCTGATGGGTGAAATGGAGAGGAGGCGCATCGGAGATCCGACCGCCACAGGGCTAACGCCGCCCAATCGTATGGGGATTCGCGCAGGGCGGCAACAGCAAAAGCCAGGGAGTGCCCAGCTTTTTCGGTGTTTTTTCGCCGGCTGATGCTTTTGTGGCCCTCGAAGCCCCTCCATGGGAACCCGTTGCGGGCCATCGCTTCCGGGCAAGGCCCGCACCTGCTGGCGCCCCCTGGAGGACCATGCCAACCATGCAGCGCACAGACAAGCATCCGGGGGGCGCCTAGCTTGGCCCAAATCGCGTCGTTCCAGACGGTGATCAGGATCGGCAAACCCTGGCCGTTGGGGGCATCCGTGACCTCGCGGGGGGTGAATTTCTCTGTGGTGGCCCCCCTGGCCACACGGGTGGAACTGCTCTTGTTCGCCGATGGCGAGGCTCAAGAGCCCGAGGCGATCCTGGCCCTGGAGGGCCAGCACCGCTCCGGGGATCACTGGCATGTGGCGGTGGAGGGGGTCGGCGTTGGCTGCTGCTACGGCTACAGGGTGTTCGGACCCTTGGAGCCAGGGAATCACGGCTTCAATCCCTCCAAGGTGCTTGTGGATCCCTGCGCTCGTGCCCTGGCCGGCTGGGGGCGATACAGGCGTGGCGCGGCCGTGGGGGCCATCCCCAACACCTCCTGCTGCCTCAAGGGGGTGGTGACGGAGCGGGATCCGTTCGACTTCAGCCGGGCCCCCCGTCCGCGTCATTCCTGGCAGAAAAGCGTGATCTACGAGCTGCATGTGGGGGGGTTCACCTGCGGGGAGGGCTGCCCCGTCCCTCCCGCCCGGCAGGGAACCCTGCTGGGGTTGATCGACACCCTGCCCCGCCTGCGGGAGCTGGGTGTCACAGCCTTGGAGCTGCTGCCGGTGATGGCCTTTGATCCGGAAGATGCCCCCGCCGGACGCTTCAACCATTGGGGTTACAGCCCCCTGAGCTGGATGGCGCCCCATCCGGGCTATCTGGTGAGCCCCGATCCGCTCGAAGCCCGCAACGAGGTTCGCACCCTGGTGGCCGCCTGCCACCAGGCCGGCTTGGAGGTGCTGCTGGATGTGGTCTACAACCACACCACCGAAGGCAACCAGGCGGGGCCCACCCTCAGCTGGCGTGGCTTTGCCGATTCCACCTATTACCACCAGAACAGCCGCGGCGACTACCTCGATGTCAGCGGCTGCGGCAACACCATTGCCGCCAACCAGCCTCTCAGCCGTCACCTGATCCTGGAATCCCTGCGCTGCTGGGCCAATGAGCTCGGCATTGATGGCTTCCGCTTCGACCTGGGCATCGCCCTCAGCCGCGGCCAGGACCTCACGCCTCTCGACCAGCCTCCGCTGTTTGAGGCCATGGAGGCCCATCCCGAGCTGAGCGACCTGAAGCTGGTGAGCGAACCCTGGGACTGCGGGGGCCTGTATCGGATGAGCGATTTCCCCGCCCGCCGAGTGGCCACTTGGAATGGCCGCTTCCGCGACGACATGCGTCGCTTCTGGAAAGGGGATGACAAATGTTGCTGGCCCGTCAGCCAGCGCTTGGCGGGCAACCCCGATCTTTATGGGGGCCAGCCGGCCAGCCTGGGGCGGAGCATCACCTTTCTCACCGCCCACGACGGCTTCACCCTGGCCGATCTGGTGAGTTACAACCGCAAGCACAACCTGGCCAACGGCGAAAACGACCGCGACGGCGACAACCACAACAACAGCTGGAATCACGGCGTGGAGGGGCCCACCACCGACCGGGCGGTCACGGCCCTGCGCGATCGCCAGATGCGCAATCTCCTCTGCAGCCTGATGCTGGCGCCGGGGGTGCCGATGCTCTCGATGGGGGATGAAGTGCGGCGGAGCCAGGGAGGCAACAACAACGCCTGGTGCCAGAACAATCCCCTGGGCTGGATGCATTGGCGGCCGGATGCGGGGGATCTTGCCCTGCGCCGTTTCCTCGGCCGCCTGATCCGCCTCCGCCAACAGCTGGCTTCCCTGCTCAATCCCGAGCTTCCCCTCGGAGACGCTCCACCCAGGCGGGCGGGCGAGGGGCCGGTGCTCTGGCGGGAGTGGCACGGGGTGGAACTGCACCGGCCCGATTGGGCCAGCTGGTCGCACAGCCTGGCCTGGAGCGTGCAGGACGCGCGGCAGGGAGCGCTGCTGTGGTGTGGCTGGAACGCTTATTACAAAGCCATGCACTTTGATCTGCCCGCCTCCAGCGCCGGCTGGATGCGCGTGATCGACACGGCCTTGCCAGCGGATGAGGATCTGCCGGAAACCCCGGAGCGCTGGACGCCGCCGGGGGTCCCGCTGGAGAGTCGCAGTTTGATCCTGATGCTGCACCCCTCCTTGTTGTCGTAGAGGGACCGCAAGCTGTCAGACCCTGTTTCTTCGGTCAGCGCGATGGCCAACCCCGGCGCTCCGATTCCCCCCCCACCCCCTGAGCCTCTCCACCCCCTGGCCTGGCGCCTGGAGGACAGCCCCCCCCCGCCCCCCGAGGCGGCGGCCGATCCCCTCCTGCTCCGGCTCGATCGCCGTGATCCCCTGGTGGCTGCGGTGCCTGAGGCCCTGCTGGCCACCCTCTCCGCCGCGGAACGCCAGCGCCACGCCGCTTATCGCCAACGGGCCGACCAGGAGCGCTTTCTGGTGGGTCGTTGCGCCCTGAGGCGGCTGCTGGGCCACTGGCTGGGGCAGCGGCCCGCGGCGGTGGCCCTGGATGTTGACCTTCGGGGGAAACCCCGCTGCGCCGGGGGGCCTGGGTTCAACCTCAGCCATTCCGGTGACCTGATTCTTCTGGCTTTCCATGGCAACCGTGAGGTGGGGGTGGATGTGGAGCGGGAGCGGCCCGACCTGGATTGGCGACCCATCGCCGAGCGGGTCTTTCCTCTCGCCTTGACGGCTTCCCTGGAGGGGCTTCCCCCGGAGGCACGGTCTGCCGCCTTCCTGCGGGCCTGGTGTCGCCTGGAGGCCCGGCTCAAGGCCTGCGGCGAGGGGCTGTCCGGGCTGGAACGGCTGCGCCAGTCGGCCTGCCCGGAGCACCCCGTGGCCGGGATGGAGCGCGAACCGGAGATCCTCTGGGATGTGGCCGTGCCACCGGGCTACGCGGCCGCCGTGGCGCTGGAGAACCGGCTCAGGGCCCCTGCGGGGGCGGAGGAAGGGGACGATCATCCCAGTCCTCGGCGGTGAGGGGCTGACCCAGCAGCTTTTTCTCCGCCCGCCGCACGGCCCGCGGATGGCTCAGCAGATCCCTGGCTTCCAGCAGGGGCAGCCGCTCCGGTGGCAGGTCCCGCAGCGTGCGCGGGGGCGGTTGCCAGGCAAACGCGCTCGCGGGGGCCCGCTCCCGGCAGAGCCGTTCCATCTGCTGGCGCAGGGCCAGTCGCACGCGACCATGGCCCAGGGCCTGGAAGAACTCCTCTCGCGGGGCCCGGCCCATGCTGGCGGGGTGGTCGCCATCGCCCCCTCGGAGGCGGGCTCCATCGGGGTTCCAGATCGGCGTGCAACGGCCCGGCTCGCCGGTGTTCACATCCAGCCAGAGGTGCAGTCCCTCCCCGCCGGGGCGGGTGACCACGGCCAGGCCATCATCCGGCCGTTGTCGCGGCAGGGCGTAAACACGCCAGCTGGGCCGTTCCGTCGCCGGCACGCACCCCGGCAGAAGCAGCGCCAGAAGGGCAGGCAGCACAGCCAGGGACAGCCTCGGGGGCACGGCCATCGGAGCGGATCTCGCGCCATGATCCGTCTTCCTCCCCCGTTGGTGTGGTTCTCCGTGGCGCTGACCCCCTCCACCATGCTCCCGCTGGGCACTCTCCTCCCCTGGTCCCTGATGGTGGAGGCCCTCACCCCGGTCTGCGGCGGTGCCCTGCCGGCGCACGAGGCGTTGGCGGGGCGGCCAGTTCTGGTGCTTTTCCTCTGCCCCCACTGCCCGTTCGTGAAGCACATCGAGCCGGAACTCACCCGTCTGCAGCAAGATTTCGCTGACGCGGTGACCGTTGTGGCCATCCGCAGCAACAGCCTTTCCACCCATCCCCAGGACGGCCCCGCTGAAATGACCCACCAGGCCGTGGTCCATGGTTGGCGCTTCCCCTACCTGGCGGATGACAGCCAGGCCGTGGCCCGAGGGTTTCAGGCGGCCTGCACTCCGGATCTCTACCTTTTTGATGGCCGTCATCAGCTGGCCTACCGCGGCCAGCTCGACGGCAGCCGGCCCGGGAATGGCCTTCCCCTGGATGGGCGGGATCTGCGCGCCGCCCTGGCGGCGGTGGTGGCGGGGCAGGTTCCTTCAGCGGAACAGGTGCCCTCCATCGGCTGCAACATCAAGTGGCATCCCGGCCAGGACCCCGCCTGGTCTCAGGGCCAACAGCGCAGGGGGCCACGCTCCCCCTTGTGAATTCTTTCGCGGGGCTTAAGGTTGCCGCCATGCATGTGCCCCCCTTCAGTCTCGACGAACAGCTGAGGCAACTTGGTGACCCCCTTTCCGAGGCGGTTTCGCAGGTGTTGCGCAGCGGTCAATACATCGGCGGTTCCACCATCGCCACCTTCGAAACAACCTTCGCCCATCTTTGTGGCGTCCCTCACGCCATCGGCTGCAACAGTGGCACCGATGCGCTGATCCTCGCCCTGCGAGGCCTGGGCATCGGGCCCGGCGACGAGGTGATCACCGCTTCCTTCAGTTTCTTCGCCACGGCGGAAGCCATCAGTGCCGTCGGCGCCACGCCGGTCTTCGTGGATGTCGACCCCACCACCTATCTCCTTGATCCGGAGCGGATCCCGGCGGCGATCACTCCCGCCACCCGCGCCCTGCTGCCCGTTCACCTGTTCGGTCGCCCGGTGGACATGGAGCGGATCCTCACCATCGCCCGGCGTCATGACCTGTTGGTGATCGAGGACTGCGCCCAAGCCGCCGGCGCCAGCTGGGCAGGACGTCCGGTGGGCAGCTGGGGGGACGCGGGCTGTTTCAGTTTCTTCCCCACGAAGAACCTTGGCGCGGCCGGTGATGGCGGCGCCGTGGTGTGTCGGGATTCGGCCCTGGCGCAGCGGGTGCGGGAGCTGGCGGTGCACGGCATGCCGCGCCGGTATCTCCACACCTCCCTTGGCTACAACAGCCGACTGGATGCCCTCCAGGCTGCCGTGCTGCAAGTGAAGCTGCCCCACCTTCCCGGGTGGGTGGAGCGCCGAAGGGCGATCGCTGCCACCTATCTGGGGGAGCTGGGGGATCTCCCGGGCCTGGCCCTTCCCGACGTCGGCCCATCAGGCCACAGCTGGAACCAGTTTGTTGTGCGCCTGGCCGCCTGCCCCACGACCCAGCCCTCCTGCCAGAGCCGCTGTACACCCTCCACCGACAGTGCCACCTACGGACTGCCTGAGGCCTGTTGCCGCGATTGGCTCAAACAGCAGCTCCAGGAGGCGGGAGTGAGCACAATCATCTACTACCCGATCCCCATTCACCGTCAGCCGGCCTATGCCCATCTGGGCTACAGGAGCGGCAGCTTGCCCCACACCGAGCGCCTCTGCGCCGAGGTGCTGAGCTTGCCCATTTTCCCGGAACTGGCCCCCGCCCAGCAGCAGGCTGTGGTCGGCGCGCTGCGTCAGGTGCTGGCCGGCCGGGCGGCCTGTCCCGCCAACGCCCCCCTGCCGGTCTGAGCCCTCCTCCGGGTTCTCCGGGCGAGAGAGGCTCCAAGCTCCGGGAGAGAGATTCTTCAAGGAAGGAGGTCACCCCCTTGGCAGGGCCGCATGAAGGGCCTTGAACAGGGCTTGTTGGTGTTTGTGGTCGACCAGGGGGGCGGGATAGCCGCGGCGTTCCAGGGGGGGGATCACCCCGCTGATCAGATCAGACGTGCTCACATGGGCGATCTCCGGCAGCCAGTGGCGGATGTACGTGGCCTCGGAGTCGAATTTGGCGGCCTGGCTCGCGGGATTGAAGATCCGCAGCGGCTTCGGATCCATGCCGCTGCTGGCGCTCCACTGCCAGCCCCCGTTGTTGGCCGCCAGGTCTCCGTCCACCAGTCGCGCCATGAAGGCCCTCTCCCCCAGGCGCCAGTCGCAGATCAGATCCTTCACCAGGAAGGAAGCCACAATCATTCGACAGCGGTTGTGCATCCAGCCGCTGTTGTTCAGCTGACGCATCGCCGCGTCCACGATCGGGATGCCCGTCCGTCCCTCCCGCCAGGCCTCCAGCCAACAGGGGTCGTTTTGCCAGGGGAAATGGCGCCAATGGGGCCGGTAGGGGCCCTCCGCCAGCTCGGGGAAATGGAACAGGGCCTGCTGGTAAAACTCGCGCCAGGCCAATTCCTGCTCCCACACCACGATGGAATCCAGCTCCTCCGTGCCGCGGGCAAGCTGGCGGGCTTCCCGGGTGGCCGCCCAGGCCTGGCGGGGGCTGAGGGTGCCGAACTTGAGTGCGGCGCTCAGGCCCGAAGTGCCCTCCAGCGCCGGAAGGTTCCGGCCCTCGCCGTAGGCCAGCAGGGCCCCGCCTCCCCGGCCACCGCCGCAGAAGGCCTCCAGCCGCGCCAGGGCTGCGGCCTCTCCGGGCCGGCAGGGGCAGAGCGCTTCCCCGAGGAAGGAGGCTCCGAGCTCTTCGGCGGTGGGCACCGTCGTGTGCAACGGCAGGGCCTCCCAGAGGTGGCGGCGCTCCTCCGGCCAGGCGGCTTGCGACGGATCCGGCGTCAGATCCAGCAGTCCTTCGGGGGCCGCCACGGGGTCGAGCCCCCCCCCGGCGGCGGAACCCAGAGCGGCCCGTCCCTCCACCTGGCGCCGCCAGCTGCGCAGGAAGGGGCCATACACCCGATAGGGATCTCCGGCGCCGGTGCGCAACCGCTCCGGTGGCACCAGCAGCTGATCCCAATCCACAAGCACCTGCTGGCCCTGGCCCCGCAGGGCCGCGGTGACCCGCCGATCCCGCTCCCGCCCGTAGGGCTCCACATCCCGATTCCAGGCCACCCCCTCCGCGCCGATGGCGGCTGCCAGTTGGGGCAGCACCTCCGCCGGATCCCCGCCCAGGAGCAGCAAGCGGCTGCCGGCCTGCCGCCAGCGTTCGGCCAGCTCCCGCAGGCTTTCGCAGAGAAACCACACCCGGGCCGGCGCCAGGTCGGGGGAGGAGAGGAGGGCCGGATCGAGCACGACAACGCCGGTCACGGCCGGGGTTGCCGCAGCGGCGGCGGCCAGGCCGAGGTTGTCCGCCAGGCGTAGATCGCGACGGTGCCAGAACAGCCAGCGGGGTGGGGTCATGCCCGCCCCTCCTGCTGCCGAGCCAGAAACCAGGCGCTGACGCTGCGGGCGTCCACGGGCTCCTCGAGGGCGCTGAACGCGGCCTCCAGGGCTTGGGGCGTCCAGAGTCCGAGCCGCGCCAGGACGCCGACCGGCGGATCTTCTCTCCCCTCCCCCCTCCGGACCCCATCCTCCGGCAGCCCGGCGCCCACGCCCCGCGCCAGCGCCAGCCAGCCAAGGGTCATCCGTTCATCGGAGTAGCCGGGATTGGGTCGCAGCGTGCCGAGGACATGCCAGCTGCCGTCGCCCCGGCCGATCAGGTCGCGCAGCAGCCGCTCCGCCCCCTCCGCCGGCGATTCCCCGGACGCCAGGGGGCCGGCGGGAAACTCCAGCACCCAACGCCCCACCGCTGGCCGCCAGCGCCGCAGCAGTAGCAGACGACCATCCACCCGCCGAGGCACCACCAGCACACCGGGGGGATGGCGCAGCCAGCCGAAACTGGCCTCCTGGCCCCTTGGAAGGCGCAAGCGCTCTCGCACGAAGCGGCGGGAACCGTCGGCGAGCTCCGCCTCAACGGCCAGGTGTTGGTGGGTGGCGGCGGGATGGGAGGGAGGCATGCCGGGCGAACCGTTCAGAGCCCCAGCAGCTGACGAGCGCGAAACCAGGCCGTCACACTCTTGCCGTCCAGGGCTTCATCTCCGCTGGCAATGGCCCCATCCAGCTCGGCCGGCTCCATCAGCAGCACCTCCAGGTCTTCGTCATCATCTCCGGCGGGGGGGTGCTCCAGCCGGGAGAGCCCGCGGGCGAGGAAGAGGTGGATGACCTCATCGGAATAGCCCGGGCAGGGCAGCAGGGCGCCCAGGGAATCCCAGCGCTCGGCGGCGTAGCCGGTTTCCTCCTGCAATTCCCGCTCCATGGTGCCCAGGGGGTCCTCCCCCGCATCCAGGGTGCCGGCGGGAAACTCCAGCAGGCGGCAGGCCACCGCGAAACGGTATTGGCGCAGGATCACCACCCGGCCATCATCGAGAAGGGGCACCGCCAGGGAGGCCCCCGGATGGCGAATCACCCCGAAGGTGGCCTCCAAGCCGGTGGGGAGGGCGTAGCGGTTGAGCTCGAAGCGGATCTTGCGCGCCTCCAGGGAGGCGATCGTCTCCAGCTGGCGCGAGGGTTCCGGGGGGGGGAGGGGCGCCATGGGACGGCCTGCTTCAACGGAGCCAGCTTGCCGCACCCGGGTGGAGGCGTGGGCGGCAGGGGCTCAGGGCCGGAGGCGACGCGCCTGAAGCACCTGCCGGCAGACCATCTCCGCCGAGGCGCTCACCCCCGCCGTGCCCTCCCCGGGGTGGAGGCAATCGCCGCAGAGCCAGAGGCCCGGCAGGGGGGTGCGGCTGGCCAGGCCCAGGGGGCCGAAGCGGCTGGGATGCTGGCCGAGGCCGCCCACCCCGCCCCGTGGCCGCCCGGTCCACCCTTGCCAACCCCTGGGCGTGGCGATCTCGGCATGGCGCCAGTGGTGGGCCTCCAGGCCCAGCAGGCGCTTCAGGCCCGACTGCATCCCCGCCATCGCCCGTTGCTTGCGCGCCTGGTAGACGCCCTCCTCCAGGTCGAACCAGGGCCGTGCGGGGGTGAACACGCTGGCGATCACCGTCGCTTCTCCCAACGGCGCCCGGCCATCCCCCTCCTGGCTGAGGGAGACGAAGAGCGACCCGGGATCCGCCCAGTCGAGCTGAAGGTGGCCGGCGATCCCCTCGGGAAGGTGGCGGCGCTCCACGGCGCCGTAGAACACCAGGGCGCCACTGGGCTCGTTGAGGCCCTCCAGGCGGCGGCGATAGCCCGGCGGCAGGGCGTCCTGGAGCAGATCTGGCAGGGTCTGGGGCGGCAGGCTGACCACCACGTCCCGGGCCTGGAGAGAAAAGGGCACCCCCCCGGGCCCCTCGCCCTCCACCACCCAGAGCCCCCCCGCCGCCCCGGGCGGTCGCAGGCGACGCACGCGCTGCCGCAGGCGCAGCACCCCCCCGTGGATGGCCAGGGCTTCCTCCAGCGCCGTGCTCAAGGCCTGCATGGATCCCAACGGGTGCCACAGCCCGCGAGGCTCCTGCACGATCGAGAGCACGGTGGCGCCGTAGAGGGCGGCCGTGCGATCGGCGGGTTCCTGGGAATAGAGGCGCAGCTGCAAATCCAGGAAACGCCGGAGCCGCGGTCCCCCCGCGCCGGCGGCGGCGCCGGTGAGACGCAGCAGATCGGCCATGCTGCTCGCGGCGAACACTCCTGAGGCCAGGACCGCTGGATCCAGGGCCCGCAGCAGTTGGGCCAGGTCCCACCAGGAGCGGGGAGGCAGCACCGGATCCCGCTCGGCGAAGGCCCAGGTGGCCCGCTGCAGCCGGTCGCACAGGGCCCAGAAGCCGCCGCTGCCTGGAAACTGGCGCTCGCGCTCCTGGCGCCAACGCTCGGGATCTCGCCAGAGCGCCACGGGTGGGGAACCATCCGCCAGATCCACCACGCAGCCTGGATCGAGGGGCGTGGCCGCCGGAGGGGCCACGCCG
The DNA here is from genome assembly GCA_046340515.1 of Cyanobacteriota bacterium. Lineage (GTDB taxonomy): Bacteria > Cyanobacteriota > Cyanobacteriia > PCC-6307 > Cyanobiaceae > Cyanobium. Next base: position 20,645 of record JBKDTB010000086.1, read on the forward strand.
AGGCGGGTGAAGAGGCGCGTGTGCAGGCCGCCTGGCTCCAGACCGGCCACCTGGGTGGCGCCCACGTCAAAGATGTAGGGACCCCGTCGGAAGGTGCCGGCGCAACCGCCCGTCTGGCGGTGGGATTCGAGGAGGGTCACCGCCAGGCCGTCGCGGGCGAGCAACGCGGCCGTCGTCAGTCCGGCAATGCCGGCACCCACCACCAGCACATCGGTCATGGCAAGGAAGTCTAGGGTTTGTCAGATTCCCGGCCTGCCGTCTCTGCCCTGATGGTGCGCTCCCCCGCCGATCCGTTGGCCGATTGGCTGCGCACCCAGCTCGGCATCACGCTGGTGTCCCGCGCCCCCGTTGGGGGAGGCTGCATCCACAGGGCCTGGTGTCTGGGCGCGGCGGGCGGCGGCCGCCTGTTTGCCAAAACCAACCGCGCGGATCGGCTGCCCCTGCTGGAGGCGGAGGCGGAGGGGCTGGCGGCCCTGGCCAAGGTGGCTCCGGAGGGTCTGGTGATCCCCGAGCCCCTGGCCCTGGGCCTGGCTGGCGACGAGGCCGTGTTGGTGCTGCCTTGGCTGGAACTGGCCCGGGGCGGGGCCCCCGCCAGCGCCTGGGCCGCCTGCGGCGCCAACCTCGCCCGGTTGCACCGCCAAAGCCTTTCGCCCTCCCCGGCCGGGGATCTTGGCGGCGGCTTCGGTTGGTCTCGCGACAACTTCATCGGCGCTTCCCCCCAGATCAATGGCTGGCGAGACGACTGGGCCGTGTTCTTTGCCGAGTGTCGCCTGCGCCCCCAGCTTCGCTGGCTCGCACGCGAGGGCAGCCCGATGAACGGGGCCGAACGCCTGGTGGATCGCCTGCCGTCCTGGCTGGAGGGCCACTCTCCCCTGCCATGTCTGGTGCATGGCGATCTCTGGAGCGGCAATGGGGCCCTGCTGGAGGGGGGCGGGGCAAGCCTGTTTGATCCGGCGGCGCATCGCGGGGATCGGGAGGTGGATCTGGCCATGGCTCGCCTGTTTGGCGGCTTCCCGGAGCCCTTCTTCCGCGGCTACGAAGAGGAGTGGCCCTTGCCAGCGGGCTGGCAAGAGCGGCAGGCGCTCTACGACCTCTATCACCTGCTCAACCACGCCAATCTTTTTGGCGGTGGATACAAAAAACAAGCTCAGACAGTGGTGGACACACTGCTGAGCTTGCGGTGAGCCCGAGGATCCCTGGGTTGGGATGACACGCAAGGTGTGAAGGGGCTCAGGCCCGGGATCTGCGAGAGATTCAGGCGAGCTTTTGGATCAGCCGAGGTATTCCTTCTTGAGATGGTCCACCCTGGCCATCAGCTCTGAGCGCTTCTCGCTGGTGGTGAGATTGTTCCAGGCCCAATTGCCGACAACCACCAGACCGAGCAGCTCAAGCAGGCCAGGGACGATGGGCAGCAGGTTGATCGTGTCAAGCACGCCCTTGATCAGGATCTGGGCGATGATGACGGCGAGAAGGATGCCGGTGGCCTTGGCCAACTTGCCGAACTGACTCCAGTCCACCTGGCCGAGGGTCTCATTCAGTTTGCTCACCACTTCGGTGTAACGCTTTTGAAAATCAAATCCCGCTTCGCCGGTGGGGCTGCTTTCGGCGGGCTTCACCTCAGAAGTTTCGGTTGTGGTGTCACTCATCGCCGATCAGGCCTGCATCAGAAAAACGCTCCTAAGATACAGGCGTGACGCAAGACTGGCCAGAGCACATTTTTTTTGGTCGGAAGGTGCTGACCGTCGCCCGGCGAGTCGTGGACACCGCCGGGTCGGAGGAAGCCTGTGCTCTGCTGCTGGGGCCCCGTTGGCGGGTGAGCCTGGTGTGGCCCTGCCGCAACGTGTGGAGCCCGGCGGCCGAGCGCGTTCGCCGCTTTGCCATTGATCCCCGGGAGCAGCTGCTGGCGCAGAAGTGGGCGCGGCGGCGGGGCTGGCAGGTGCTGGGGTCGCTGCACAGCCATCCCGGCGGAGAGCCCGTGCCATCGGCCACGGATCGGGCCCTGGCCGTTCCCCCCGCCTTGCTGGTCATTCAGGGTGTGGCCGGGATGGCCTGCTGGTGGTTGCCGGAGGAGGGGCCGCCGCGCCGCCTGGTGTGGAAAATGGAGGATTCCCAGGTTTCCCGCGGGATTGGCCTTCATGCTCCCTCCTGACACCACAGGCGTTCAGTTGAGCCCCGATGAGGTGGCCCGGTTCTCTCGCCATCTCATCCTGCCGGAAGTGGGCATGGAGGGGCAGAAGCGATTGAAGGCCGCCTCCGTCCTCTGCGTCGGAACCGGTGGCCTTGGATCCCCCCTGCTCCTCTACCTGGCCGCGGCGGGGGTGGGCCGGCTCGGCATCGTGGATTTCGACGTGGTGGATTCCAGCAACCTCCAGCGCCAGGTGATCCATGGCACCAGCTGGGTGGGCAAGCCGAAGATCGAATCGGCCCGCCATCGCATTTTGGAGATCAACCCCCACTGCCAGGTGGAACTCCACAACACGGCGCTCACCAGCGACAACGCGTTGGAAATCCTCGCCTCCTATGACGTGATTTGCGACGGAACCGACAACTTCCCCACCCGCTATCTGGTGAACGACGCCTGTGTGCTGCTGGGCAAGCCCAACGTCTACGGCTCGATTTTCCGCTTTGAGGGGCAGGCCACGGTGTTCAACCATGAGGGCGGACCCAACTATCGCGACCTCTTCCCCGAACCGCCGCCTCCCGGTCTGGTGCCGTCCTGCGCCGAGGGGGGCGTGGTGGGCGTCCTGCCGGGGATCATCGGTGTGATCCAAGCCACGGAGACCGTGAAGATCCTCACCGGCATCGGCACCACCCTCAGTGGGCGCCTGCTCCTCTTCGATGCGTTGAGGATGAGCTTCCGAGAGCTGCGTCTGCGGCCCGATCCGGATCGACCCGTGATCGATCGGCTGATTGACTATCAGGAGTTTTGCGGGGTGGCTGGAACCGCCCCGGGCCAGGAGGAGGCCGCCGCCGTGGATGCGATCACCGTCACCGAACTCAAGACCCTGCTGGAGGAGGAGGCCCCCAATCTGGTGCTTCTCGATGTGCGCAACCCGCCGGAGGCCGAGATTGCCGTCATTCCGGGGTCGGTGCTGATTCCTCTCAACCGCATTGAGAGTGGCGAAGCCATTGAGGAGGTGCGCGAACTGATCGCGGGCAAGACCCTCTATGTCCACTGCAAGATGGGGGGGCGCTCGGCCAAGGCGTTGATTGCCCTGCGACGCCATGGCATCGAGGGGGTCAACGTGAGCGGCGGGATCCAGGCCTGGAGTGAGGAGGTGGATCCGAAGGTGCCCCTCTACTGAGGCGAAGCTTCAGTAGTCCACGCCGCGCTTGAGGTCCACGCCCCGCTCGGCGTAGTGCTTGTGGCAAACCATTTCGGAATGCACGCCAGCAAGATTGAAAAAAGCCGGCCGACTTTTGCATCGGCCGGTGATGATCACCTCTGTCTCTGCCGGTTTGCGCAGCAGGGTCTGCACGATTGGCTCCACCGGCAGCAACTCCAGATCCACCGTGGGATTGAGTTCATCAAGGATGACGGTTTTGTAGAGCCCGCTGGCAATGGCTGCCCGGGCAATCTCCCAGGCCCGTTCGGCTTCCACATAATCAATCGGCTGTTGCTGACCTCGCCAAACGATGGCGTCTCGACCACTGCGCAGATGGTCAACGAGGTGGGGATAACTTTCTCTCAGTGCTGCAATCGCTGCGTCTTCTGTATAGCCATTTCCTCCCTTCAGCCACTGGAGGATCAATACCCGGTGGCTTTTGTCCTGGCTGATCCCCCGGCCGATCGCCTGCAGGGCCTTCCCCAGGGCGCTGGTGCTTTTCCCCTTCCCTTCGCCGGTGTAGATCTCTATGCCCTGCATGCCCGGAGCCTCGACGCTGTGGGCCCGCATCTCCGAATGCAGATCCGCCAGCTGCACCAGGGATGCCGGGGCCCCGCGGCCGGTGCAGATCACCTCCATCCCGGGAGGTTTGGTGGCCAGGGTGCGCACCACCTCCTCCCCATCCAACAGGCCGAGATCCAGCACGGGATTGAGTTCGTCGAGCACCACCACGGAGTAGAGATTGCTGGCCAGGGCTCCCTTGGCGATGTCCCAGCCGCGCTGGGCCTCCATGCGATCGAAAGATGTCGCTTCGTTGGCTGTGAAGTAGTCGCCGCGGCCGGTGCGCACCTGGTCAATGAGATGGGGAAAGCCCTGCTGCAAGGCTTCGATGGCCGCATCTTCGTCGTAGGAGCGTCCGGGTCCCTTGAGAAAGCGGAGCAACAACACCCTGGTGCGCTTCTGTTCACAGATCCCCAGGCCAATCGTGCGCAACACCACCCCGAGGGCCGCCTGGCTTTTCCCCTTGCCCTCGCCGTCGTAGACGTGCAGTTGGCCATGGGCTCGTTCATCTCTGTCGCGGGCCGTGCGGATGCCGATGCCCCTTCCGGTGCCCCGTTGGCTGGTTGGGCTGTCGGTCGGCGGGGTCATGGGCCAGGCCAGGGGTTGTGGATGCTACTGAGAAGCCGTCCCACCCCCAGCATCGATGACGACTTGCCAGGATGATTCGGCCGCCTGGGGCCAAAGATCGGATGGCGTTGACACCTTCCCTCACGCTGCTGGAGCCCCTCCCCTCCGATCTGGCCCTGGCTCTTGAAAGGATCCGGCAGATGCTGGATTCCCTTGGACGGGTGGTGGTGGCCTACTCCGGGGGCGTTGATTCCTCCCTGGTGGCGGCCCTGGCCGCCGAGCGGCTGGGAGAGGGCGCCCTGGCGATCACGGGGGTGTCCCCCGCCCTGGCGCCCCACCTTCTCGCTGAAGCCCGTGCCCAGGCCCATTGGCTGGGCCTGCGCCACCGAGAAATCCCCACGGCTGAGCTGGAGGATCCCGCCTACGCCACCAATCCTCCCGACCGTTGCTACGCCTGCAAGCGCGAACTGCATGGCCTGTTGGCGCGCATCAAAGCGGAGGCGGGGGCGGCCCAGGTGCTCGATGGCGTCAATCTGGATGATCGTCAAGATCATCGCCCCGGCCTCCGGGCGGCTCGCGAGCACAACGTGCGTTCTCCCCTGGCGGAAGCAGGGGTGGACAAGGCGGGTGTGCGGCACTTGTCCCGTGCCCTGGGCCTGCCGTGGTGGGAGAAGCCGGCTCAGCCCTGTCTGGCGTCCCGTTTCCCCTATGGGGAGGGAATCACCGCAGCCCGGTTGCATCGGGTGGGGGCGGCGGAGGAGTGGCTGCGGCGGCAAGGGTTCATGGATGTTCGCGTGCGCAGCCATGGCGAAACCGCCCGGATCGAAGTGCCGGCGGCCTGCTTGCCGGCTCTGTTGGAGCGCATGGCCAAGGACGATCTTCGCCAGGAACTGGTGCGCGACCTGCGGGACCTGGGATTCAACGCCGTGACGCTCGATCTGGAAGGCTTGGTGAGCGGCAAGCTCAACCGTGATCTGACAGGGGGGACCACTCCCTGAGGCCCCGCTTGAAACCAACGCTGCGGCCCGGGGTGGGCGGGACGTCTGGGCCTGTCCTTTCTCGGACCCCATTCCGCCCCTGTCCCCCGGCTCTGAACCGGATCCTGCTTTGGCGGCAAGATGGCTCGGCGGCTGTCAGAAGCCGGGGGCTGTGTGGAGACGTTGCAGCAGGATCAGAGGCTGGCCAGTCGAGGTTCCCTCTCGCTCTCCCCAACGCCCAGGGGGGTCTCTCGCCGGAAACTGGTGAGCTTGTGGCGGGAGGCCCCCAGGGCCGTTCGCAGCTCGTGACAAGCCCGTTCCGGCATCGTGTGATCGCCGCACGTGAAGACATCCACTGCCGCGTAGCCGGATTCCGGCCAGGTGTGGATGGAAATATGGGATTCGGCCAGCAGGGCAAGCCCAGTCACCCCCTGGGGATCGAAATGGTGGGTGATCAGATGCAGAAGGGTGGCACCAGCACGTTTGGCAGCGCTTGTGATGGTGGTCCTGAGGAAAGCTTCGTCGTCGAGCTTGGCACTGTCACAGTCGTAAAGCTCGAGAATGCAGTGTTTGCCGACCGTTTCGCTGGTGGAAGCCGGGGCTGGGGCAGTGGAGGGAACAGGGGAGGAGGCCGCGCCCCATCCCGGGTTGGGATGCAGGCAGGACAAGCTCTGATTCATCAGGGTCTGAATGACAACAGCCTCCCACCATAGGGTCAGATCCGCTGCCTGGAGACCCGGGGGCGATGGGTTCAGTCCGGAGAGCCCAACACACCGCCGCACATCGCCACCACCTGGGCTCTCCGGCACCAGCCCCGAGTGAACATCTCCACATGGGTGGCACTCACCAGACATTGATGCCCCTCCCCCACGGCCTCCAGCAGCAACTGCTGACGCCGGGGATCCAGTTCCGCCAGCACGTCGTCCAGCAGCAGCAGGGGCGGAGACCCCACCACGGCTGTCACAAGCTCCAGCTCAGCCAACTTCAGGGCCAGCACAAGCGTGCGCTGTTGTCCGGCCGATCCGTAGCGGCGGGCGGGAAGATCGCCCAGCAGCATGGCGACGTCGTCGCGATGGGGGCCCACCAGGCATTGACCTTGTCGTTCCTCCTCGCCGCGCTGCTCCCGCAGCCGGGTTTCCAGGGCCAACCGCCAGGTGCTTTCCTCCACCGTGGTGTCGGTGAGGCCGGCGGCGCCCTCCCCCTGGGGAAGGGGGGTGCCGCTCCGGTAACCCAGCGCCAGGGGTTCGCCCCTTCCGCCCAGGCGTTCCTGCCAACGGGTGGCCAGGGGAGCCAACCGTTGCAGGGCGCGCAGGCGCCGGCGGTGGAGGCGTGTGCCCAGGACAGCCATCTGGGCGTCAAAGGCGTCGAGCAGTTGGTCACTGTTCCATCGCCGCCGCACCAGCTGGGCTCGCTGACGCAACACCCTCCCGTACTGCCGCAGCAGGGCGTCGTACACCGGCTCCAATTGCATCACCACCCGGTCCAGCCACTGCCGGCGCAGGGCCGGCTCTCCCCGCACCAGGGCCATGTCAAGCGCGCTGAAGCCCACGCTGCGAAGGCTTCCCATCAAATCCACCTGACGATCGAGGGTCTTGCCGTTGCGCAGGGCTTGCCGCCCCCCCACGCGCCGGAGGTGCAGCTCCAGGTCGTCGCCCTCCACCGTGGTGGCGGAAATGTGGCTCGACGGCTGACCACGGCGGATGAGATCCCTGTCGCTGCCGCAGCGGTGGGACCGGAGGCTGGTGAGCAGCTCCACACTTTCCAGCAGGTTGGACTTCCCCTCCCCATTGGCGCCCACCACGATCAGGCGCGGTTCCTGCAGCAGCAGCCGCAGGCTCTCCATGTTGCGGAACTGACGGAGCTCCAGGCGCTGCAGCCGCATGGTCAGACGGGGCGGCCAAGGGGTAAGCTAAAGGTTCAGGCCGAGGCCTGAGATTGGGCATGTAGCTCAGATGGATAGAGCATCAGATTCCGGTTCTGAGTGTCGGGGGTTCGAGTCCCTCCATGCTCGTTGCCCCTCTGCCGGAACAGGCGGGCACGTTCATTGATCGCAGGTTCGACGATCGCACGTTCGTTGATCGCACGTTCGTTGATCGATCGATGTCTCACCCTGGCGGTGGGGAAGAGCGGATCGGCGGCATGGTCCCCCAGCCTTGGAGGCCCGGGTGTCGTTCCTTCTTGCTGTGAGAAGGTTCTCATCCTGGAAAGGAAAGGCGAAAGGAGGGTCTTGGTTCCAGGTGGCATGGCCTTGTCTCAAGGGCCATGCTGGTTCTCCAACCGATCGGATGCCGGGCTGTTCAGGTGGAGGCCCATGGCGCGGATGCCACCCGGATCAATCACAAATCCCGCCTGCTGAAGGGCGCCGATGGCCTCCGTCGGGGCGGAGATGGAGACGCTGCAGCCGCTCAGCTCCCTCCGCAGCCGATCGAGTGCCGCCCCCACGAGGGCCTGGATCACCAGATCCCTCGTCGGATCGGTCGGGGCGGTGATCAGGTCCCAGAGATTGGCGTTGAGGGCGCGGTCACTGGTGGCGCGAACGAAGCCCACCCACACCCCCTGTGGATCCTCCACCGCCAAATGCCAGGCGCTGTGGTCGATCACCCGCTTCCAAAGGGCGGCGGATCGGGGCTGGCCGCCACAGCTTCGCAGCAACCCGTTGAGGGCCTCCACCCGGAGGCTGGGCTGCACCAACAAGACGTAGCCCGGTCCCAAGGGACTGGGAATGGATTGTCCACGGAAGGGAAGAAGCAAGGGACGCTCCCGCGGGTCAGCCGGTGTTGCGCATGCCTGCGGCAATGCCGTTGATCGTCAGCAGGGCCCCGCGCAGCAACTCGCTGCGGCTGTACGTGTGGCCCGGCGCGTCGGTTGTGGCATCGCCAGTGGCTTCGCTGATGGGGGGCTGGCGATTTTGATCGCGCAACCGGCGCAGCAGCGCCACCTGGAGAAAGCCCAGGGGGATGATGGTGCGGTTGCGCAAATCCACAGACAATTGCAGAGCAGGGTCTCCATCCAGCAAGCGGCGGTGGTTGCTGATCCGCAAGATCAGGCCATGGGTGAGAGCAAACTCCGAAGCAATGGCCTCAAAGATGCGCCCGAAGGCCTCGCGATTTTCCTGCCGACCCAGATGATTGACGTAGTGTTTGGCCAGATCAAGATCAACCTTGGAGAGGGTCATCTCAACCTTCGAAATCAACATCCGGAAGAAAGGCCAGCGTTGATACAGGAGTTGCAGCAGCTCAATCTGTTCAGGATCTTGCCGCAATTCATCCTCCAAAGCCGTGCCAACGCCATACCAGCTGGGCAGAAGAAAGCGGCTTTGCGTCCAGCCAAACACCCAGGGAATGGCCCGTAGACCGGACAGATCACGGGCACCGCTCTTGCGTCGTGAGGGCCGGCTGGAAATCTGGAGTTTACTGATTTCCTCAATCGGGGTTACCTGCTGGAAAAAAGCCACCAGATCTGGATTGTCATGCACCAGCGCTCTGTAATGCTCGCGGGAGCGTGCGGCCAGGCGTTCCATGAGCGCATTCCAGCTGGGAGTGTCGTCGATGCGTGTACTCACCAAGCTGCTGTGCAGCACCGCTGTTGTCACCGTCTCCAGATTGTAAAGAGCGAGCTCAGGGAGGGAATACTTGGAAGCCAGCACCTCACCTTGTTCCGTGATTTTGATCCGTCCTCCCAGAGTGCCGCTGGGCTGGGCAAGAATCGCCTGATAAGCGGGCCCACCTCCCCGGCCGACGGACCCGCCACGGCCATGGAAAATGCGGAGGCAAACCGCATGCTTGTTGGCGAGGGCCTGCAGGGCAATCTGCGCACGATGAATTTCCCAGTTGCTGGAAAGGAATCCGGAGTCCTTGTTGCTGTCCGAATAGCCGAGCATGACTTCCTGCAGGGGCATCGGGGTGTCGGATCGGAGCAATTCCCTGTAAAAGGGCTCCTCAAACAGGCGCTCCATCACAGCGGGTGCACGCTGCAGATCTTCCACGGTCTCGAACAGGGGGATCACCAGCAGCTGGGATCGCTTTTCCACTGGATCCACCAGACCGGCTTCCTTGGCCAGCACCAGCACCTCCAACAGGTCGGAAACGGTGTGACTCATGGAGATCACGTAGGTGCGGCAGATGCGGGGGCCAAATTCCTGCTGCAGCCGTTGCAGCATCTGAAACACCGCGAAGGTCTCCGCCGTCGGCGCGGTCCAGGAGGCCACCGAGGGGAGGAGGGGGCGCCGGGTTTGCAACTCCGTCAGCAGCCACTCCACCCGTTGCTCCTCCCCCATCTCCCCGTAGGGAACAGGGAGCTGGAGATAGCGGGTGAGTTCATCAATCGCGTCGCTGTGACGGGAACTTTCCTGGCGGATGTCCATGCTCGCCAGGGAGAAGGCAAAGATGTGGACCTGGCTGAGCAGGGCTGTGAGTCCCTCGCAGTGCAATCCTGTTGCTTCCAGGCTGTTGCGGATCAACTCCAAGTCGTTGCGAAACTCTTCTTCCGAGGCGTAGTGCAGCTCCTGATGCGTGCTGGCCTGCACCATGCCGCCCCCAAGGCGGCTGGCGGGGCTTGGTGGTTCGCTGGGCGGCGACTCCCAGCCAGCCTCCGCCAGCAGGGCGTTGCGACGCTCCGAGAGATGCAGGCGCTCCAGCATGTAGCTCAGTTTCAACCGATAAGGTTCTTTGCGATAGCGAGCAGCCCGCTCTTCGTAGATGTCCGGGAAACGCAGGCGATCCATTTCCAACGATTCCAGCAGGGCCTGGCTCACGGGACTGCATTGCATGGAAATGCTGAGCTGGTCACGCAGCTCTGTGACGGCTTTCACATAGCGATCCAGCATCAACTGACGTTGATAGCAGGCGGCCCGCCAGGTGATCTCGGGAGTGACGGAGGGATTGCCGTCGCGATCTGCCCCAACCCAGGAGCCAAAGGTGCAAAAAGCATCGCGTGGGGCGTGAACGTCGGGGTAGCTGTCCTTCAAGGCCGCCCGCATGCGCAATTGGAGGAGCGGCAGGGTGTCAAACAAAACCTGTTGGAAATAATGCAGTGCGAACTCCACCTCGTCCAACACGGAAGGTTTGAACTGATGCAGTTCATCCGTGCGCCACCACAGGCGTATTTCTTCGGTCAGCTGGAGCCGCAGTAGAGAGCGGTCATCCTCATTCGTCGCCTGTTCCAGCCTGTCAATCAGGGAAGAGACACGACGTTGCTTGTGGCGAATCGTATGGCGAACAATTTCTGTGGGGTGGGCGGTGAAAACCAGGCGTATATCCAGATCACGCAGAAGATTTTCCAGGCTGCTGGGCGGCACATTCAATGCGCGCAGGCGCTCAAAGAGCTGCCGAAAGGTTTCCGGTTCGCTTTGGTTGGCGAGTGGCGGCAGGAAGGGATCCCACTTGCCGTTGGATCCGGATTGGCGCAAGCTCTCCACATAGGTGTGTTCTTCAATATGTTGCTCAAGGATATTGATCAGCTGAAAATAGAGAGAAAAGGCCCGCGCGGCGGCGATGCCATCGGAGAGATCCATGTCACGGATCACCTGGGAGATGGCTTCGCTGTTGACGCCAGCCTCAATCGGCCGCTGGCGGCTGCCATCATCCACCGGATCAAAGCGGCCGCTCAGTTCCTTCAGGCGGATCAGTCGCTCCACCTGGGCAGGGGGACATTCGCTGTGCAGAACGGCCAGCCAGAGCTCCTCGACGAGCTCCAACCGTTCCCCGAGGAGCCGTGTGGTCTGAGGGGGCACTTCCAGGGCATGACGTTGGGGGGCTGCGGGCTCCCGCATGGGGGGGGTGGCGGAGGCTGCTGCCATGATCATCCCAAAGAGTGGACGTGGTCTGTCATCAACTGCTCCCAAAGCGCCGTATCCCTGGCTTCCATGGCCATGGCTTCCGTGGCCAGGATGCGAGCAACGGGTTCCCCGGCGTGATGGCGCTTCACCCAGCGTATCGATTCACTCCCCTCCTCCAGCACGGAGGCGAGGGGCTCCAGGATGGGTCCCAATCCCAGTCGCTCCGCCAGCGGCGCCATGGCGCCACTGGCCTCCCCCAACCAGTCCCGCGCCCGCACGGAGTCGCCTGTGCGCCAGTGGCGGATGATCGCGTCCAATCCGTCCCTGGCCACCGCTCGGTCATTCGCATCGGCCAGCTGGGCCAGTTCCTCCGGGGTCAGGGAGCTGGCCTGAAGCGGGTCGAAGCGGGTGGGGTCTCCCATCAGCAGCAGCAGCCGGAGTTCGGCCCAGGCCGTCACCGCCAGCAAAACTCGAGGGTCGCTGATGAGATCACAGATTCGGATCTCCAGGCGGTTGAGTGACTCCGGGCGCTGTTCGCCATTGGGCCGCACGGAGGTCCAGAGATGGCGCACATTCAACATGCTTCCTTCGGCCAATTGTTCATGCATCCAGGACACATAGTGGCTGTGGCTGAGAAACAGGGGAACCCGGGGCGGGGTGAGGGGAAACTGAAGCCAACGCTGGGATTGGCTGCCGGTGGCCTGGCCGTCCAGGAACGGCGAACTGGTGCTCAGGGCCAGCAGCAGTGCCCCTTCGCAGCGCAAGAGCCGCAGGCCGGCGAAGAGCGGCTCCATGGCCCGCATGCCGAGGTTGATGTGCACACTGGCGGTGACGACCCGGGTTCCATAGAGCCGCTCGATGGCCCCGTGGTAGTCGTTCGCTGGATTGGAGCGCTCAAAACAGTTGCTGTCCCCCAGGCTCAACGTGCTGCCGGGCAGGAGAGTGAGATCCCGTTCCGCCAACCAACTTCTCAGCTGTTGCCGCGGCGCCAGCAGAAAGGCCAGTTGTCGTCTGTAGTCCGCGTCTGGAGGCGTGATGTATTCCAGATTGCGGTTGTCCGGTTCGGTGACGAATCCTTCCAGGGCCTGGGACACTTCGGCTGCGCAGCCCACCACCGTGCCATCGCGTCGCCCGGTGAACATCTCCACCTCAAAGCCTTTGGTAAGCAAGGGGCCGCTCATGGATCCTGGGTCGGATGGGGGTGCTGCAGGCAGGCCAGTGCCTTGAGCATGCCACGGGCCTTGTTGAGGGTTTCCTGGTATTCCATTTCCGGCTGGGAATCAGCCACAATTCCAGCCCCTGCTTGCACAAGCACCCGAGACCCCCCATTGGGATCGGGAAGCACAACCATGGAGCGGATGGTGATGGCCGTGTTCAGGGCGCCGTTCAGATCCACTGCACCATAGACGCCCGCATAGGGACCCCTGGCATCAGGCTCGAGGGCATGAATCAGCTGCATGGCTCGGATCTTCGGTGCCCCGCTCACGGTCCCTGCCGGAAAGCAAGCCATGAGGAGGTCCCACACATCGTGGTTGGCCGCCAAATCCCCCTCCACCTGGCTGACAATGTGCATCACATGGGAGTAGCGCTCGATCACCATCAGCTCGCTCACCGACACAGAGCCCGGACGACAGACCCGCCCCAGATCGTTCCGGCCCAGATCCACCAGCATCACGTGTTCCGCCCGTTCCTTGGGATCCGCCAGAAGCTCAGCTTCCAGGGCTTCATCTTCGGCGGCGTCCGCCCCACGAGGCCGGGTGCCGGCGATCGGCCGCACGGAGGCCCGAATGGTGTCGTTGGCCAGGGGCTCCGCCTTCACCATCACCTCCGGACTGGAGCCGATGAGATGCCAGTCGCCGAAGTTGAAAAACGCCATGTAAGGCGAGGGGTTCACCATTCGCAGGCTGCGATACAGATCAAAGGGATCCCGATCAACCCTGGTTTCCAGCCGCTGGCTGAGCACGAGCTGGAACACATCGCCAGCGGCGATGTGTTCCTTCCCCCGCCGCACGACATGCTCAAAATCAGATTGCCGCCAATTGCTGCGGGTGCGCAGGCCCCGGGTGGGATCCAGTCCTGAAACCTCATGCCAATCGAGGGGGGTGACGCCGGAGGGGAGAGGCTCATGCATCTTGGCTTCCAGCTTGGCGATTCGCCCGGCGGCATGGTCCCAAGCCTGCTCGGGGTGGGCACCGCCACTGAGATCCGCATAGGCCACAGCGGTGATCTGTCGTTTCACCTGGTCAAACACCAACAGGCTGTCGGCGAGCATCCAACAGCCGTCGGGTGGCCCCCCCGGTGGAGGGGCATGGACCGGCACCGTGGGTTCAATCCAGCGGATCAACTCAAAGCCCCAGCAGCCGAACAGTTGGCCCACCGGTGGCAGATGGGGAATCGGGGCCGGGCGGATCGGGGCCAGGCACTGACGGAGGAGCAGAAAGGGGTTGCCGGCGAGCGCATCCAGCCGGCCATCTCGCCATTGGCGCTCCGCCTGCTCTCCCCGGCAGGTGAGCGTCCAGAGGGGATCGCTCAACACAAAGCTCCAGCGTCCGAGGCGCTCCCCTCCCTCCACGGATTCCAGGAGCACGCCCCGTGAACCGCCGGCTCCAACCTTGAGCCAGGTGGTGAGAGGCGTTTCCAGATCCGCAGGCCAGCATTTCCAAAGGGGAATGAAGGTGCATCCCTGCTCTGCCCTGGCGAGATAGGCAGAGTGATCCGCTTTCCGATCAAGGCCTGGCATGGCGGGCGGCATCAAGGGAACACACAAAAAAAAGGGCGGGTGTGCATCCCCGCCGCAGATGGCTCATGGCAGAGACTGGCGATCAGGCGTCGTAGGTGGCCTTGCCAGTGAACTTCAAGCTGGAGGGATCAGGATTCTCGCCAATGCGACGGGGGTTGTGGCCCACGATCGGACGCCCTTCGTTCACTTTCTCGGGAAAAACACCATCTTTGGGATGGAGAAACTCGACATCACCGCCAGGATAAATGCGATAAACTTTATAGTCATCGATTTTTGGTTTGAATTTGGTGCGCAGCTGGGTGCCAAGCGCCAGGCACTGCTCCTTCCGGGCAAAGTACATGATGTTTTCGCCGGCATTCATCTCGGCGGCGCCCCCGGTGGGCAATTCAAAGACCTGGGCCGTGGTGCTGCTCCAGGTGATGGCGTATTTCTCCTCCGTTTCAGCGGAATTCAGCAGGCCACCTGTGCTGCCGATGTACTTCGGAAGTTGACCGTTGAGGGCCGTTGCGGGCATGGCTCTGCAGACCGTTTCGAGCAGAAGCTAGCACTGAGGTTTCGGGCGGATCGCCACCTCGCCGTCACTCTTCACACCCCGTCAAGAAATCGCCCCTCCCCGGCCCGCTCCGCCAGGGGGAAGAAGACGGTGAGGCTGGAGCCGCCCCGTTCCGTGAAGCGTCCCCCCAGGCGATGGAACAGCAGCTGGGTGGCCTGTCGACTGAGGTTCAGGCTTCCGGTGGTGGGATTCCAGCTCAGCACGGGGCCGACCCGGGCGGTGTCGTGCGGCGTCGCCGCCGGGGTGGTGCCGTCGCGGCGGCTGGGATCATCGCTGCTGATCTGAAGTTTCAGCCGTTGTCCGGCCGGCCGCAGCCGCAACCGCACGTGGCTGCCCGCTGGAAGGGAGCGACTGAAGCGATCCATCAGGCCCCCCAGCATCGTTTCCAGCCGCACCGGGTCACTGAGGACAGGAGGAAGGTCGTCGCTGATGGACAGGGTGAGCGTCAGATCGCGGCGACGCAGCTGCCGCTGCCAAAGCCCTTCCAATTGGCGCAGCAGCTGGCTCAGATCCGTGCGCGCCAGCTGACTGGCTTCCAGCGGTTGGCCGCGGCTCGGCTGGCGCTGCAGCTCCGCAGCCAAAAAGATCAACCCGAAGCGGTCAATCTGCTCGCTGCATTCGCCATCGATCTGCTCCAGCCGATGACGCACCACCGATGGCAGGTCCGTTCGCCGCAGCAGGGAGCGAATGAGGGTGCGGATCGTGGCCAATGGGGTGCGCACCTCATGGGTCAGGGCCTCCAACAGGGCCAGCTCGGCGGCCACATCCTGCGGGGTGGCCGCCGAGGGCGCCCGCATGGGCGGCTCCACCGGCTGCAGGGTGACGCTTGGGGCCATGGCGGCCAGGCGCTCGGCCAGGAGGGGCCAGAACCGCTGGCCCAGCGCAGGGTCGTTGTGCAGCGGACCGAGCGCCTCCAGCCGTTGCCGCAGCCTCGTGGCGGCCAAGGGATCATCTTCGCGCAACCGGTGGGCGAAGCCCTCAAGGGCCTGGCCGACCATGGCGGCCTCAAAGCGCACCACAAGCCTGCGCGCCGCCGGTGGACCATCCAGGAGCAGGGCCACCTGGAGCCTCGGGGTGATCAGCACCAGCAGAGGGTCGTCGCCATCACCCTCGCGCAGGGGCAACCGCTGGAAACCTCCGCTGGCCGGGGGGGGCGAGCCACGCTCCCGGGTCACCGGCAACAAGGGCTGAACCTGAGGCAGCAGCTCCGCCAATCCAGCCGGGGTCCAGACGAAGCCGCTCAGATCCCGCAGCAGGGCAGGCTCGTAGAGGGCCGGCAAGGGGGAGGCCAGCCAGACGCCCCGTGGTGGAGCGGCGTCCTTGAGCAGCAGATCCTCCTGCAGGGTGGCCAGGGAGCCCCACCAGAGTCGGCGCACGCCATCTTCATCGCAACGTCCGGGGGGGACTCCCGCGCTGAGCTGTCTCCTCAGGGAAGGGAAGCTCACGGCCGGCGCTGGCTGGCGCGACCGCGACGGCTGACCGAGGCGCAGAGGCCGATGGAAAGAAAGTTCACGAGCATCGCTGAGCGCCCGTAACTCAACCAGGGAAGCGGGATGCCGGTGACCGGGCCGAGTCCGATCGTCATGCAGATGTTCACCACCACCTGAAACATCAGCATGGCAGCGATCCCCACCACAACAAGGGATTCCACGTCCGTGCGGGCATGGCTGGCAATGCGGAGCAGGCGCCAGCACAGAAGCAAATAGGCCGCCACGACCAGCGTGCAGCCCGCGAAACCCGTCTCCTCCCCCAGGGCGCTGAAGATGAAGTCCGTGTGCTGTTCCGGGATGAACCGCAGCTTGGTCAGCAATCCGTGCATCAGGCCTGTTCCCCAGAGCCCCCCGGAGCCGATGCCCACCTTGCTCTGCAGCAGGTGGTAGCCCCCCCCCAGGGCATCCTTGGCGGGATCAAGGAACAGCACGAGGCGTTCTCGCTGGTACTCCTTCAGTCCGTGCGTCCACAGATGGGGCGTGAGGACCGCGAACAGCAGTTGGGTGGTGGTCACCACGGCCAGTCCCGCGCGCCTCCACGGCAAGGATTGCCAGGCCAGCCGGGCCATCAGGGGGATCCAGAGGGCCAGGGCCCAGGGGGCCACGCCGGTGAGGATGGCCGTGATCAGGGGGGAGAGCAGCAGCAGCAACCAGCTGGCGGGCAGGCCCGCCCAAAAAAGCATGACAAGAAGAATGGCTCCGAACACCAGCGACGTGCCCAAGTCGGGTTGGATGAACACCAGGGCCCAGGGAAGACTGATCAGGGCCACTGGTCGGAGCAGGTCGACCGGCCGCTCCACCGGGTAGCGGGAGAGCACGCCCGCCAGCAAAAAAATGGCAGCCACCTTGGCAAATTCCGACGGCTGCACGTGGAAGCCAGCCACGTTGATCCATCGCTGGGCCCCGAGGGCGGAGGTGCCGACAAGGCGCACGGCCAGCAGGCTGGCCAGGGTGAGGCCATAAACAGGCCATCGCACCAGCCGCAGGCGATCGAGGGGAAGGCGGGCGGCGAGCAGGGCCAGGACCACCCCCACGACTGCGGTGATCCAGTGCTGCATCCAGTCGGCGTAATCCGCCTGACGTTGCGTGCTGGCGATCAGGATCCCCGCCAGCAGGCTCAACCCAAGGGGAACGCCCCAGAGGATCCAGTCAAACGCTTCGATCCGACGTCGCAGGGTGCGCCACAGGGGCCGGCTGGGCGGCCGGCGATGGAGCGCTGCGGTCACCACGGCCTCACACCGCAGCCCCGCTGAGGGAGAGGGACTGGCACAAGGCCTCGGCCAGATCCCGGAACGACCGGGCGGAGGACGAATCCGGTTGGGCGAGCACGATCGGCCGCCCCTCATCTCCCCCCTCCCGCACAGGCAGTTCAAGAGGGATCTGGGCGAGCAGCGGCACCCCCGCCTCCTCGGCCAGCAGGGCGCCGCCGCCACTGCCAAAGAGGGCATAGCGCCGCTCGGGGAGATCGGGAGGCAGGAACCAGCTCATGTTCTCCACGACGCCGAGCACGGGCACCCCCATCTGCACGAACATCGCCAGGCCCCGGCGGGCATCCTGGAGCGACACGCGCTGGGGAGTGGTCACGATGATGCCGCCCTCGATGGGCACGGCCTGGGCCAGGCTGAGCTGGGCGTCGCCCGTGCCGGGGGGGAGATCGACGACCAGCACGTCCCTTTCCCCCCAAGCCACTTGGTAGAGAAACTGGCGGATGATGCCGTTGAGCATCGGGCCCCGCCAGATCACCGGCTGATCGTCCCCGATCAGGAGTCCCATCGAAACCATGGCCAACCCGCAGGTCTCCAGGGGTTGCAACACCTGGTCCGCTCCGCTCCCGCTCACCTCGGGCACCTCCCCGGCCACACCCAGCATGGTGGGAGCGTTGGGGCCATAGATGTCCGCGTCCAGCAAG
Source organism: Cyanobacteriota bacterium (assembly GCA_046340515.1). GTDB lineage: Bacteria > Cyanobacteriota > Cyanobacteriia > PCC-6307 > Cyanobiaceae > Cyanobium. Next base: position 38,544 of record JBKDTB010000086.1, read on the forward strand.
CCCACCCGCAGGCCGAGGGCGGCGAGGGCGCAGGCCAGGTTCACGGCCACCGTGCTTTTTCCCACGCCACCCTTGCCGCTGCTCACGGCAATCACCCGCCGCACGCCAGGGATGGCCTGTCGTTGGGGCGGGCCGCCGCCCGGAGCGGAGCCATGGCCCGCCCCGCCGATGGGCCCGGAGGAGGGAGGGGCGGCCAGCTCGATCTGCACATCCTGGATCCCCTCCAGACGCAAGAGGGCCTCTCGGGACTCGGAGGCCAGGCGATCCCGCTGGCTGACGGCGAAGTTGGGAAGGGCCAGCCGAAAGATGGCGCGCGCTCCCTGCAGCCGCACATCCGTGATCCAACCCAGTTCCAGCAGTGATTTTCCGGTTCCGGAATCGCACACGGGGCGCAGAGCCTCGAGCAACCGCTGTTCGCGATCCCCCGAGCTGGCGCCCGGCTCAGGATCCCTGTTGGAGGTGGACATGGGAAGAGAGACCCTCGCCGTTGGGTGGTCCGGATCCTAGAAACCATCAGGGGTGACAGAGCCTCTCGATGGCTTGTGAAGCACCCCGCCGGGCTGGGATGGTTGAGAGGATCCCAGTTCATGCCCGCTTCATGGCCACCCCCCTTCCCAGTGCGATGCCCCCGGACGGGTCCAGGAGTCGGGCCAGGGAATTGTTGATGGGCCTGCAGGATTCGATCTGCGTTGGGCTGGAAGCCCTGGATCGGGAGGGCCGGTTTCAGGAGGAAAGCTGGGAGCGGGCGGAAGGAGGCGGCGGACGCTCGCGGGTGATCAAGGCGGGCCGGATCTTTGAGCAGGGGGGAGTGAACTTCTCCGAAGTGCAGGGGGAAGAACTGCCGCCTTCCATCCTCAATCAGCGGCCGGAGGCGAAGGGACACCCCTGGTTCGCGATCGGCACGTCGATGGTGCTGCACCCACGCAGCCCCTGGGTGCCGACCGTGCATCTCAACTATCGCTATTTCGAGGCGGGCCCCGTGTGGTGGTTTGGTGGCGGGGCGGATCTGACCCCCTACTACCCCTTTCTGGAAGATGCCCGCCACTTTCACCGCACGCTCAAGGGGGCCTGTGAGGCGGTGGATCCGGTGTATTACACCGTGTTTAAGCCCTGGTGCGACGAATACTTTTTCCTCAAGCACCGCGGCGAAACGCGGGGCGTTGGCGGCATCTTCTACGACTACCAGGATGGCAGCGGCATGTTGTACAAAGGGACTGACCCCGAGGGGACGGCGGCAGTGGCGTCTCGGGCGGTGAGCCCAGTCGCCCAGGACTGGGAGAAGCTGTTTTGCTTGGCGCGGTCCTGCGGAGAAGCGTTCCTTCCCAGTTACGTGCCGATCGTGGAACGGCGGGAAACCATTCCCTGGGGAGAGAGGGAGCGGCAGTTTCAGCTCTATCGCCGTGGCCGTTACGTGGAATTCAATCTGGTCTTCGACAGAGGGACGATTTTCGGTCTGCAGACCAACGGCCGCACGGAATCCATCCTGATGTCGTTACCGCCGCTCGTGCGCTGGGAGTATGCCTACAGCCCAGAGGCCGGATCCAGGGAAGCTCTGCTCACGGACGTGTTCACTCGGCCCCAGAACTGGCTGGAAGACGGGTCACTGGAAACCCGTTGCGCAGCCCAGCAGGCTGTGTGCTGATCGGCTCCGGGGCGAGCCGCTCGGGCCGGCGGCCCAAGCCGATCTCCAGGGCCGCCACCACCCGTTCCGCGAGGAGGCGCACGGTCTGCTGACGGGTGGCTGGATCGCGCAGGGAAGCTTCCAAACGCCCTTCCAGCTTGCCCAGCTCCAGGATGGCCACGCCGCGCTTCGGTCCGCCGAGGCGATTGCGGAAGTTCATCGGATAGGCCCCGAATTCCTGAGCCAGGCTTTCATCAATGCGGCTGAAGGGGCGATGCAGGGGAGGGATCAACCCGGAGCCGACTCCGGAGGGCCCATAGGCATCGAAGTGGATCTCGAAGGCATAGCCATCGGCCAGGGCGTGTTGCCGGCCCGCGCTCCAGTTGGTGCCGGGATCATCCGGATCCAGGATTGTGCGCACGGGAGGTTTGTAGAAGGCAATCCGCAGGCCCCGTTCCCGACCCAGGGTGGCCACCGCGTGGGCCAGCACGAGGTTCCAATAGTGCTCGTCCGTGATGCCTGCCATCATGGGGGCCGCTCCCAGGAGCCCCACGGCTTCGCCGCTGGTGCCTGATCCACCGATTCCCTGGGAATCGGCGTGGCCGGCCATCACCAGGATGGGCGTTTCGGGGGAGACGGAGCGCAGGCCGATCCAATCCTTCCGCATCGGGCTGCGCACACCGGTGAGGGGATCGATCGCCCCCGGGTCTCGGCTTCCGGTTGCCAGGGGGTCCAACTGGAGGACGCCTCTCCTGGAGATCGGGGCCACGGGGGGGGAGGTTGTCGTCTGGGCCTCGGCGGGAGGACTGACGATGGGCCCGAGCAGGCCGGAGGCGAGCAGGCTGAGGGGTGTGGAGAGGGTCAGCCGGCGGAAAACTCCACGGGCGGTTGCCGAAGACACGAGACGCATCGGGAGTCAGATCGGGGAACTCAGCAGCCGGCCATCACTGGCCAGTCCAAGGGCGGGGCCCAGTTCCGTTTCCATCGCGATGAGCTCATCGCGATGGGCCCGGAGCCGCACCGTGCTGCCGCCACTGGTGGAGTCCTCCATCAACCGCAGCTCCAGGATCTCGCGACGGCTTGCCCGGCGCCAATACAGACGGCCGGCGAGGGGGCCCAGCAGGGGAAGGGCGAACACCCAGGGGCCGGCTCCCGGCACCAGCTCGTGGAGCACCAGGGCCAGGCTGCCGAACCCCAGGCTTGCCAGGAGGGAGAGGAGGAGGGCGAGGGGCAGACTGGCGCGCACTTCACCCGCGAAGCTCAGCACCTGCCGTTGAGGATCCTTGGCGGTGGGGTGCCATCCCCGTGCCTGGAGCCAGGCCACCAGGCCCTCCAACACATCCACGGCGGGGCGGGGCGAGCGCACATCCACCACCGTGGTGCGATCTTTGCTGGCGGCGCGCAGGAAGAAGACCAGACCGATCGCCAGCAACAGCGTCAGCACCAGGGTCGATCCGAGAGGAGCCATCGCCGCATCACAAGCCAACCCATTGTGTCTTGAACGGGGCGCCGGTTGCGACCCGGGGAGGCGAGCCGGGCGATGGCTCAGCATGGAGGGAAGACACCTCGGCCGCCATGACAGAGAGCCCTCCCGCTGCTCAGCCTTCCTCTGCGGCCGCCAAAACCCTGCCGCCACCGGCCCGTTTTGCGGTGTTTGACGGGGATCTCGACGAGGCCTGGCTGGCCACTTACCAGCAGGCGGCCTCCCTGGCGGTGGATACCGAAGCGATGGGTCTGATCCATGGCCGGGATCGGCTCTGCCTGGTGCAGATCTGCGACGGGGAGGATCAGGTGTGCTGCATCCGCCTGGCCAGGGGTCAGAAGGAGGCGCCGCGCTTGCAACGGCTGATGGAGAATCCGGCTGTGGAGAAGGTGTTCCACTTCGCCCGCTTTGATGTGGCCGCTCTTGCCGAAAACCTGGCGATTGCCGTGAACCCCATCTTCTGCACCAAAATTGCCAGTCGTCTCGCCCGCACCTATGCCCCACGTCATGGGCTGAAGGAAGTGGTCAATGAATTGGTGGGGGTGGAACTGGACAAGCAGGCCCAGAGTTCCGACTGGGGGCGGGTGGAAGATCTCAGCTCGGTGCAGCTCGCCTACGCCTGCGGGGATGTGCGCTGGCTGCTGCCTGCCCGCATCCGTCTGGAAACCATGCTGCGGCGGGAGGATCGGTGGGCCCTGGCCGAACAGTGCTTCGCCTGCGTTCCGGTGTTCGCGGCCCTCGACCGCCAGCGCTTCGGTTCCGTCTTCGAACACTGAGGCCGGAGGGTGGGTGCCTCCGGGAGCCGCTCAGTCTTCGGTCATGAAATTCTCCTCACTGGCCAGGGCCCCCAGCTGGGCCTCCAGCAGGGCCCGGTTGTCGACACCGGAGGCCTCGGCTTCCGCCAACATGCGTTCCGCCAGGGCGATGCGCTCCGCGGTGTCGGTCAGGCCTTCCCGGGCGGCCCGGATGTCCACCTTCCGACGCGCTGAGGCGATGCTGACGCCCAACCAGCTCGCCAAGCGGCCGCAAGCCGCGTTGTAGTGCCGATCAGGAATCGCGGCCATCGCCAGGGGGAAACGTTCAGCACGCATCATCCCCCCCCGGGGGGCAAAGCGTGCGATGGCGGAAACAGGAGGCGCTGGCTGACCATCCTCGCCAGGGTGGCACTCCCTCCCGCGGGCCCCATGCGCCGTTGGCCGCGACGGCCGAGCTGTTCCCTGGCCCGCGGGTCGCCCAGAAGGTCCAGCAGGCGGGCCCGCAACGCCTCGGCGCTGCCGCACGGCTGGACAGCGCCCGCCAACAGTCGGCTCTGCCGCCGGGCAAAGCCTGCGGTGAACTGCGGTCCAGGGCCTGGCAACGACAGGGCGGGCACTCCCAGGCCCACGAGCTGCTCGGTGGCCGTGCCGGCGGTGGCCAGACCCACCTCCCCCCAGGGGGCCCAGGCCTCAAAGCACCCCGGGCCGATCCAAGCCTCCAGGGTCCCCCGTTTCCAGCGGGTCTGGACGCCCTGGAGGGGTGGGGGGGGCTGGAGCTGGAAGCCAGCGGCGTCAAAGAGGGGGGCCAGCCGCGGGGAACTGTGCAGGCCCCGACCCGTCGGCAGCAGAACGGTGATCCCCCCGAGCTGATCGCATTGGCCCGGATCGGGCAACGCCGCCAGCAGACGCTTCAGGTTGCCCAAGGCTTCGGGCAGGCGACTGCCGGGAAGGAGCAACAACCGGCGCCCCTGCCTCAGGCACGACGGCAGGGGCTGGGGGGAAAAGCCATCCATCATCGGGTTGCCCGGAGCCAGGGCGGCCACCTGATGGGCCCCCAGACCCCGGGCGGTGAGGGGGTCCCGCACGGCCACCAGCCGACAGCGGCGGTTTCCCATCAGTCCCCATTCCCAGGGATCCCATTCACTGCCCTTCCAGCGGTGGTACCGGTCGGCCAGGGCTGTGGAGCCCCATCCGGCGGGCGCGGGCGTTCTCCAGGTGAAGTCGCTCTTTGGCGTGCCGAGGAAGCCGTAGGGCCCTCCCCCCAGCCAGGCCATGGCCAGGGGCAGGAGATCTCCCACCGCCAGGATCGGCTGACCGCTGGAGCCCCAGCGCCGCACCTCCTGGAACTGCTGCCAAGTGGTGCGGGGAAGCCCGGCGGCGAGGTCTTGAAAGAGGCCGCGCAGACTCTGATTGCTGAACCCGCCGCTCGGCAGCGGCTGGCAGGGGCCCAGGCACGCCAATCCCAGCGTTTCTCGGGCGGCGGTGAAGGGAGCCCCCTCCCCCACCAGAGCCAGGGTGGCGAGGCTCACCGTGGGGTGGAGACGTCGCAGGGCCTCGATCACGCGGAGGGCGATGAGGTCCTCCCCGTGCCCGTTGCTCAGGATCAGCAACCGGGGGGGCATGCCATGGCTGATACGATCCACATCTGGGAGTTTGCTCCCTCACGGCGGCATGGCCAAGTGGTAAGGCAGAGGATTGCAAATCCTTTATCCCCAGTTCGAATCTGGGTGCCGCCTTCTTCAGACCCGGGCTTCCTCTCCTGGTGGGGGCCTTCCCCCCAAGGCCTCAGCCGCGGGGCTTCATCGCCTTTGAGCCAATGGTTCCTCGCCAAGGGGTCCCACCCGTGGAGGGGCGTCGTCTGTCGGTGGGATTCAGCGTGACGGGGGCCGGCGTTCAGGGCGGGAGTTCGGGTCAGAGGGCCGTTCCCGGCAGGGCACCTCGGCTCTGCCGTCGCCACACGGCCTGGGCGGTGGCATGCAGAGCCCCCTGCAGATCCCCGACCAGCTTCTCCAGCCGCCGACGTCGGCTTCTGGCGGGAGAGAGGTGATCGGAGATCACACCTGCATGGCAGAGATCCAACAGAAGCGCCGCCTCCTCGGACGAGAGGCACAGGAGGTGCTCGTTGTTGTGGTGGATGACCTTCACCAAGTCGGCAAGCAGAACTTGTCCTTTGTAGGACGAAACCCTGATCCGTGGATGGGGAAAGCCGACATTTGCGATCTGCGCCGCGTGTCTGGCCCTCCCGGGCCTTGCGGCGGGATCCTTGGCTCAGGCGGTGGCATGGAGCCGGGTGGCGATTTCCACCACCATCAGCCCGAAGAGGGCCATGGCGATCAGCAGGGAGCTCGGATGGGTCAAGGCACTTCAGCCGGAGGTCCTGAACCCTAAAGAGATTCTTAAGGGGTGTCGGCTTTCCGGGGGAAAGGCCAAAAAACTGCACATCCCGCAACACAGCGTCCCGCACACCTGTCGGGACCCTCGGCTGATCGGTCAATAGCCCGAGTCAGCCACGCACATGCCCTGGCAGGAGAGGCCGTTGCGAGCCGTGCGTCCGCAGTGGCCGCAGAGGATCGGGTCGGGCTCGCCGTCAGGAGGCTGGCCGCCGGTTGACTCCGCACCGGCCGCCGTCGGTGGGGCCGATGGGGGAGGCCCGGGGGACGCTGGGGGAGGGGCCGGAATCAAGGAAGGGTCGCGTGCTGCCGGATTGCATCATGGCCACTGCCGCGCGGTGGCGACGGATGTCTCCCCCAACTCCCTCTCCTCCCACCATCGGTCTTGGCACCTGGGCCTGGGGCAATCAAGTCCTTTGGGGCTACGACTCCGCCCGGGACCCGGACCTCCAGGCCACCTTCGCCCGGGCGGTCAGCTTGGGCCTTCGCTTCTTTGACACGGCGGATTCCTACGGAACGGGCCGCTGGAACGGACGCAGCGAGACTCTGCTCGGCCGCTTCTGCGCGTTGTTGCCGCCCGAGCAGAGAGAGGCCCTGACGGTGGCCACAAAGCTGGCTCCCTTCCCCTGGCGCCTGGGCCGGCGGGGATTTGATCAGCCCCTCGCCGCCTCGCGGCAACGGCTTCAGGGCAAGTTGGATCGCGTGCAGTTGCACTGGAGCACGGCCCGCTACGCGCCCTGGCAGGAGGGGCCCCTCCTCGATGGTTTGGCGGATCAGGTGCGGGCGGGGGCGGTGCGGGAGCTGGGGCTCTCCAACATTGGCCCCCGGCGGTTGCGCCGGCTTCATGCCCACCTGGCGGCGTGCGGGGTTCGCCTGGCCAGCTTGCAGGTGCAGTGTTCGCTCCTGGCTCCGGAAGCGGTCTCCCCCGGAGGAGTGGCGGAGGTGTGTCGTGAGTTGGGGGTGGAGCTGATCGCCTACAGCCCCCTGGCCCTGGGGTGGCTGGCTCTGGCGCCCGGGCCGGGCCGCCCCCGGCCTGCGGGGCCCCGCGGCCTGCTTTTTCGTCGGCTGGATGGGGGAGCGACCGCCTTGCGCCAGGAATTGCTTCAAATGGCCGCGGCGCGACGGGCTCCAGCCGCGGCGGTGGCTCTCAACTGGTGCCGCTCCCATGGCGCGATGCCCATTCCGGGCGTTCGGCGACCCCAACAGGTGGAGCAGGCGGCGGAGGCCCTCACCTGGAGCCTGACGACGGAGGAGCGGGATGCACTGGATCGGCTGGCCTTCGCCAACCGGGTGCGCATGCCGTCCAATCCCTTTCAGAGCGCTTGAGCGGTGGATCCTCAGAAGGTGGAGGAGATGACCACCGGCAGGCTCGGAGCGGGCTCCTCACCCTCGTCTTCCTCCCCATCCGACTGGAATCGGCGCAGCATGTCGGCTTCGCTTCCGGCCCCATCGAGGGATGACCCTGAAGGACCGCAGGCGGTCAGGGCTTCCTGCAGGAGGGAATCAAAAGTGGAGCCAGGCAGCCGGTGGCGGGCCAGTTCCAGAAAGGCGCGGGCCAGGGATTCGCCGGCAGCGGCGCGAAGGGCGGGATTGCTGCGTCTGAGTTCCTGCTCCTGGGCGATTGCATTGAGGAAGCGCTCGGTCACGTCCCGCTTGGTGGTGGCGCGGATGCGCGTGTCTTGGTCGGCGGGATTGAGAAAGATCTGGGCGTCCAGTTCCGCGAGGCGACGGTTGAGGCTTTCCAGCACGCCCTGGGCTTCGTTGAAGATTTGGGTGAGCTGGCCATCGGAGAGGCGCGGCAGATCCACCACATAAACCTTGCCGTGGTCGCGCAGGGACAGAAACGTGGGGCGCTGGCCCCCGGTCTGTGGGATCTCTCGGGTCGACTCCCGCACCCTGGGGCGCACGGGCTGGGGGCGCTGGGGAGGGATCGGGCCCGCGGAACTGCGGCGTCTGGTGATGCGAGAAGTGGTATTCAACATCGGCTGTATGAGCACTTGGGTGTCTGGGTCTCAGCATGCGGCTGCGGGAGCCGCAAAGCCGCTTGACTGTAAGGCGACCAAGATCGTAGAGGGGCCCTGAGGCTCGTCCTCAGAGGGCGGCCTCGAGGGGCAAGCCCGCGAGCCCTGTCGCGGGAGGGTCGCCCGCCTCAATCCGGCCCATCTCCCAGGCCCTGTGGCCGCAGCCCCGACACAGCTCCACCACCGGGGCCACCGCGTCAGCGCTCACCACCAGGCAGAAACCCACGCCCAGGTTGAAGGTGTGCCAGAGATCGGTTTCCGGCACCTGGCCCATCTCCTGAAGCCAGCGGAACACGGCTGGTCGTTCCCAGGTGTGCGGATCCACCACCCCGTGGCATCCCTCCGGCAGGCAGCGGGGCAGGTTTTCCGGCAAGCCTCCCCCGGTGATGTGGGCCATCCCATGGGGGACGAGATCGGCCGCCAACAGGGCCTGGACAAGGGAGCTGTAGAGAAGGGTGGGGGTCAGCAGTTCCCGCAAGAGGGGAGGACCCTCCGGTCCCAGTCGGGTCTCCTCCGTCACCCCCCGCTCCTCCAGGATGCGCCGCACGAGGCTGAAGCCATTGCTGTGCACCCCGCTGCTGGCCACGCCCACGATGCGATCGCCTGCCCGCACGCTGCGCCCGTCGATGCGCTTCTCCTCCTCCACCACTCCGAGGCAGAAGCCTGCCAGGTCGTATTGGCCCGGGCTGTAAAACCCGGGCATTTCGGCGGTTTCGCCGCCGAGCAGGGCGCAACCGCTTTGGCGGCAGCCCGCAGCGATGCCTTCGACCACCTCGGCGAGGTGCTCCGGGGTGAGGCGTCCGGTGGCGATGTAATCGAGAAAGAGGAGGGGTTCGGCCCCGCAGGTGATGACGTCGTTGACGCACATCGCCACCAGATCGATGCCGACGCCCTGGTGGCAGCCGAGGCGTTGCGCCAGGTCCAGCTTGGTGCCCACCCCATCGGTTCCCGCCACCAGCAGGGGCCGCCGCAGGCCTTCGGGAAGGCGGCACAAACCAGCGAATCCACCGACCCCCCCCAACACCTCTGGACGGTGGGTGGAGTGGACGCTGTCACGGATGCGGTCGATGAAGGCCCGTCCCGCCCCCACATCCACGCCCGCACTCCGATAGTCCATGGCCACAGATCAAGTCCACCGATCCTCCAATGGCGAGCCGCGACCGACTCAGGAACCCCGCTCAATCGCCCTCTGGTGGTGGACGGCAGGCTGATTGGCACAGCTTTTCATCACCGCACCTTATTGCTGTCATCAGATTTCCTCATCATGCCTCCTCGGGGGCGGTCCGCCGGAACGCCGGTCAAAACTGGTGAAATGCTTAAGCATGAAAAAATCTGATCAGTCTCAGGGGTCTTTTTCTTGCTGTTTCCACCATGAAAACCCCGGTAACTTGTGCGAGTTGTCTTTCCCCAGTCAGGAATTCACCCCGAACGTTCACCACGATCTGTCGCAATCTGGAGTTCAATCCACTGCACAGTTTCTTCGAACGCCGTGACAGAGGTCTTCTCACGTCACCCATTTCCGGTGAGTTCCGAGCGTCATGCGTACACTCCAACTCCTCGGCTCCGTAGCTGCTCTGATGGCCGGAACGGCCCTGGCGCCCTCCCAGGCCGCTTCCCTCACCTCACCCGACCTGGCTCCCTTCGCCCCTGCTGAACGCCCTGCACCCACCCGCTGGGATAACAAGTTCCTCAGGATCTCTCCCCCCGTGCCGCAGTCTCAATCCCCACTGTTGGCTTCCGCTCAGGGTGTTCAAGTGGGTCAGGCCAGCTGGTACGGCCCTGGTTTCTTTGGCGGTCGCACAGCCAGTGGCGAGGTTCTCCGCCCTGGCACGCTCACGGCGGCCCATCCCACCCTGGCCTTCGGCACCAAGGTGCGTGTGACCAATCTTTACAACGGTCGTACGACTGTCGTGCGCATCAATGATCGCGGTCCCTTCAGTCGTGGTCGCATCATTGACTTGGCCCATGGCGCCGCACAGGTTTTGGGAGTGACCGCCAGCGGTATCGCTGACGTCAAACTGGAAGTCATCGACTGATCGGGCCTTCTTTTTCGAGCCTTGATTCTGCCGATCCGGATCCTCCCGCCCCCGGGCTGGGAGGATTTTTTGGCATTCCCAACCCCTTTGCTCGTTCTGCGCACGGATCGTGACCTCGCCGCCTGGCGCCGGTCTCTCCCCCCCAACACCCTCCACTTCGTCCCCACCATGGGGGCCCTGCACGGGGGGCATGGCCAACTCATTCAGCGGGCGGCCGCGCCCCGCTGGTGGGGCGATCCGCGGGTGCTGGTGAGTGTGTTCGTCAATCCCCTGCAGTTCGGGGCTGGCGAGGATTTTGACCGCTATCCCCGCCACCTGGAAGAGGATCGACGCCTGGCCGCCGCCGCAGGGGCCCATGCGCTGTTCGCCCCCTCCGCTTCGGAGATCTATCCGTTCGGAGACGCCGGCCTGACCCACGTCGTTCCACCTGCCTCGTTGCGAGCCACCCTGTGTGGTCCGGGACGCCCCGGGCATTTTGAGGGGGTCGCCACCGTGGTGACCCGGTTGTTGGCCATGGTGCGTCCCGCGCGCTTGTTCCTTGGCGAAAAGGATTGGCAGCAGTTGGTGGTGCTCCGACGGGTCGTGGCCGATCTGGGGCTGCCCGTGGTCATCGAGGCGATGGCCACCGTGCGCCGGCCCGATGGCCTGGCCCTGAGTTCCAGGCTCGCTTATCTCAGCGCCGACGAGCTGGGGCGGGCCCGGGCTCTTCCGGCCGCTCTGGCGGCGGCGGCGGCCTCCGTCAAGAGGGGCGATCCCGTGCCCACCCTCCTCGCGCGGCTGGAGAAGGACCTTCGCGATCAGGGTGTGCTGCCAGAGTATGTCGCTTTGGTGGATGGGCATACGCTGCAGCCCTTCGAACGGCACCCGGGCCTCACACTCCTGGCAGCCGCCGTCCGCTGCGGATCAACCCGTCTGATCGATCACCTCTTTCTGATGCTCCGAGCGCCGATTGTTGCCATTGATGGTCCTGCCGGAGCGGGCAAAAGCACGGTCACCCGTGCCCTGGCCCGCCGACTGGGCCTCACCTATCTCGACAACGGCGCGATGTATCGCGCCCTGGCTTGGTGGGTCTTGCGCCAGGGGGTCGACCCGGAAGATCCCCGGGCGGTGGCGCCCCTGCTGGTGGATCTGGATCTGGATTTGGGCCAGACCGAAGCGGGCCAGTTGCGCATTCAGGTCAATGGCCATGAGGTCAGCACAGCCATCCGGGGCCCCGAAGTCACGGCGGTGGTCTCGGCCGTGGCCGCCCATCCCTGCGTGCGGGAGAGCCTAACCGCCCAGCAGCAACGCCTCGGAGAACGGGGAGGGCTGGTGGCGGAAGGACGGGATACGGGCACGGCGGTGTTCCCTGAGGCGGAGTGCAAGATCTTCCTCACCGCCAGCGTGGCGGAGCGGGCGCGGCGGCGGGCGTGGGATCTGCGCCAGCAGGGCTTTGCCGTGCCGGATCTGGAGGAGCTGGAGCGTCAGATCGCCGAGCGCGATGAACGGGATTCCAACCGGGCGGTGGCTCCCTTGCGGCAAGCCCCGGATGCCCTGGTGCTCGTGACCGATGGCATGCCGAGCGAGGCGGTGATGGAAGCCCTGATGGATGCGTTTCGGGCCAAGGTGCCGGAGGAGGCTTGGCCTGGACCAGGGGGCCCGCCGGTGGTTTCCGATTCCCCCGGGGATCTCAGGGCTTCTCAGACCTGAGGCTGGCGAGAAGCCCGCTGCATCCATCCTCCAGGATGTCCAGCACACGCTCGAAACCTGCCGGCCCCCCGTAATAGGGATCCGGCACCGCATCGAGGCTGTGGCGTCGGCAATAGCGGGTGAAGGGTTCAATGCGGGCCGGGACGGCTCCCCCCCGCGCCAGCGCGCGCACCGCGGCGTGATTGTCCGGGTCCATGGTGAGGATGTGCGCAAAGCGCTCCAGGTCGGCTCGCTCGATCTGGCGGGCCCGGCTGGGCAGAACGATGCCGCGACGGGCGGCCGCCTCTCGCATGCGTGGATCGGCCGGTTGGCCCACATGCCAGTGGCCGGTCCCTGCGGAATCGACATGGAAGAAGTCCCCCAGCTCCTCCCGTGCCAACAGATCCAGAAAGCACCCTTCCGCGGCGGGGGAACGGCAGATGTTGCCCAGGCAGACGAAGAGCACGCCGATGGGGCGGGGGGCCGCGTCGGTGGGAGGAGGGGAGGCGGTCACGGGAAGGTCAGGCGGGTGAGCGCAAGCCTGGCGCGGAGGCGCACCACCGGCACCTCTTCCCGTTCCATGTCGGCCAAAGGAGCGAGGGTGGCCAGCGCCGCGTCACGGCCCTGCTCCGGTGGGGGGAGGCGAAGGGCCAGCTTCTCCAGGGCGGCGGCCACGGCGTAGCGCACCACCCACTCGCCGTCGTGGCGTGCCGCCTGGAGAGCCTGGAGGGCGCGCTCTTGCACGGCCTGGCGCTGGGGCCCCTCCAGGGGCTCGAAGCGCAGGGTCCCCATGCCGATGGCGGCCGCTCGGCGCACGCTGGGCCCGATGTCATCCGCCAGCGCCTGTTCCAGGAGATCCAGACCGCGCACATCACCGATCCCGGCCAAGGCCCGGACCGCCCAGGCCCGCGCCCCGTAATTTTTGTCGTCGAGTCCCGCAAGCAACACGGACACCGCGGCAGGCCCGCTGGCCGTCAGGCCCTCGACGGCGGCCACGGCCGCTCCTGGGGTGTTGTAACCCAGGATTCGCACCAGGCAGGCGAGGGCCTCCTCCGGCGGCGGGAAACCCATCTCGCCCCGCCCATGGTTCTCCAAGGCGTGGGCCAGTTCCCGGGTGGTCCGCAGCAGCTGGGAGGCAGAATCCGCTTCTTCCACCGCGGCGATGAGCGCTGGAAAGGGATCCAGCGCCGGCCCCGGAGGTGGGGCAGGGAAGGTTTCAGAGCAGGTCATCCATGGCCTCCAGAAGGGTTTCGGTGGACGGTTCGCCGTATCCCCGCTCCACCAGACCGCGCAGGGCGATCAGCTTGAGGCTGTTTTCCGCATGGGTGAGGCGAATGGGATCGAGAGCCGTGCGCCAGCCCACGGCCCCCAGATCCATGAGGGCGGCGCGGCGCACCTGCAACTGGGGATGCTCCAGCAAGGTGAGCAGGGTGGCGCCCCAGGACGGATCTCCTGTGAGCTGAAGCAATGCTCGCGCGGCGGCACTGCGGATCAAGGGGCGTTCGTGTTCGAGGAAGGGCGCGATGATCGACAGCACCTCCTCCTCCGCCACCCCGATCTCCCCCAGGGCCTCAATCAGGGCCTCGCAGGGTTCCCGCAGTTTGGGGCTGTTGGGCTGGCAGGCTCCCGCCCCCTCCAGCCCACTGGCCAGGCGCTCACAGAGAGGGCGCACGGCCGCCGTGGCGCCCAGCTCTCCGAGAGCGCGGGCGGCGGCCTCCCGCAATCCTTCGTCTTCATCGGCCAAGGTGGCCAACAATTCCGGCACCACCCGCTGATCGCCCACCTTGCCCAGGGCCCGGGCCGCGTTGCGGGCGACGGCGTTGTGCTCCACGCCGGCGCCCACTGGCCTGGCTTGGCGTTGCTGGAGCGCCGAGAGCAAAAGGGGAATGGTGTCGGGGTGCTGGCTGCGCATCTTTCCCAGCCACCAAGCGGCGTAATACTGAAGCGATTGATCCTGACTCTGGCGAAGACGTCGGAGGGCCTCGGCTTCGCTGATGGGCTCTCCTGCCGCGGTGAGGGGAGGAGGGCTCTCGTGCACGCCTGACATGGGGAGCGGGACCAACACAACGGACTCTTCTGATGTTGCCATCCGCCTCCCTGGGGCCGTGGCGGCAGACACCATCCGGCACATCCTGCGGCGGAAGGGACAAAAAAAGCCCCCCAGAGCGGGGGGCATGAAGTGGACCAGGCCAGGGAAGCTCAGACGAGAGCGTTGATGGCGTAGTCGATGTAGTTGTTGGCGATGACGCCGGGATCACCGGAGATGCCGTGGTTGTTCTTGATGTAG
>JBKDTB010000087.1:0-14755 GCA_046340515.1 Cyanobacteriota bacterium
AACACGACCTTCTGCACGTCAGGGTTGACAAAACCAGAAAGATCAATGCCCACGTGTTGATGCGTGCCATTGGCCTTTCCGATAACGACGTGTTGGATAAATTGCGCCACCCGGAATACTACCAAAAATCCATTGCTGCTGCCAACGACGAAGGGATTTCCTCGGAAGATCAAGCCCTGCTTGAGCTCTACAAGAAATTGCGTCCCGGCGAGCCACCCTCGGTCAGTGGTGGTCAGCAGTTACTGCACAGCCGTTTCTTTGATCCCAAGCGTTACGACCTGGGACGGGTTGGCCGCTACAAAATCAACAAAAAGCTGCGCCTCACCATCCCCGATGCGGTTCGCACCCTCACCCCGGAGGATGTGCTCTCCACCATTGACTATCTGATCAACCTCGAATTGGATGTCGGCGGTGCCAGCCTGGATGACATTGACCATCTCGGCAACCGCCGTGTGCGTTCCGTCGGTGAACTGCTGCAGAACCAGGTTCGGGTTGGCCTGAATCGTCTGGAGCGCATCATCAAGGAACGGATGACCGTGGGTGAAACCGATTCGCTGACCCCCGCCCAATTGGTGAACCCCAAACCGCTGGTGGCGGCGATCAAGGAGTTCTTCGGCTCCAGCCAGTTGAGCCAGTTCATGGATCAGACCAATCCCCTGGCGGAGCTCACCCACAAGCGACGCATCAGCGCCCTGGGCCCGGGAGGCCTCACCCGCGAGCGGGCTGGATTTGCTGTCCGTGATATCCATCCCTCCCACTACGGCCGAATCTGCCCCATTGAGACCCCGGAAGGGCCCAATGCGGGCTTGATCGGATCCCTGGCCACCCACGCGCGGGTGAATGAATACGGCTTCATTGAAACTCCCTTCTGGAAAGTGGAAAATGGGGTGGTTATCAAGAGCGGTGAGCCCATCTATCTTTCGGCCGATCTGGAAGATGAATGCCGCATCGCCCCGGGTGACATCTCCACCGATGCCAATGGGATGATCACCTCCGATTTGGTTCCGGTGCGTTACCGCCAGGATTTTGAAAAGGTGCCGCCCCAGCAGGTGGATTACGTGCAGCTGTCGCCCGTGCAGGTGATTTCCGTTGCCACGTCCCTGATTCCCTTCCTGGAACACGATGATGCCAACCGTGCCCTGATGGGATCCAACATGCAGCGCCAGGCTGTGCCCTTGCTGCGGCCGGAACGCCCCCTGGTGGGCACCGGGCTGGAAACGCAGGTGGCCAGGGATTCCGGCATGGTGCCGATCACTCGCGTGAATGGCACGGTGACGTTCGTCGACGCCACAGCGATTGTGATTCGTGATGATCAAGGCAATGAATACACCCACTATCTACAGAAGTATCAGCGCTCCAACCAGGACACCTGTCTGAACCAACGGCCGATCGTCAAGCAGGGTGATCAGGTGATCGCTGGCCAGGTGTTGGCGAATGGATCCGCCTGTGAGGGGGGTGAGATCGCCCTGGGGCAAAACGTAATGATCGCCTACATGCCCTGGGAAGGCTATAACTATGAGGACGCCATCCTGGTCAGCGAGCGGTTGGTGCATGACGACCTGTACACCTCCGTGCACATCGAAAAATATGAGATCGAGGCCCGACAGACCAAGCTCGGCCCCGAAGAAATCACGCGTGAAATTCCAAACGTCGCCGAGGAAAGCCTGAGAAATCTCGACGAAATGGGCATCATTCGCATCGGTGCTTACGTTGAGAGTGGCGACATTCTTGTTGGCAAGGTGACTCCCAAGGGGGAATCGGATCAACCGCCGGAAGAAAAGTTGCTGCGCGCCATCTTCGGCGAAAAGGCACGCGATGTGCGCGACAACTCTTTGCGCGTTCCCAGCACCGAGCGCGGCCGGGTTGTTGATGTGCGCATCTACACCCGCGAACAGGGGGACGAGCTGCCGCCTGGAGCCAACATGGTGGTGCGGGTCTATGTGGCCCAGCGACGCAAGATTCAGGTGGGCGACAAGATGGCCGGCCGCCATGGCAACAAGGGCATCATCAGCCGCATCCTTCCCCGCGAGGACATGCCCTACCTGCCGGATGGCACGCCGGTGGACATTGTGTTGAATCCGCTTGGGGTGCCCAGCCGGATGAATGTGGGTCAGGTGTTCGAGTGCCTGATGGGATGGGCCTCTGCCCACCTGGGCTGCCGTGTGAAGGTGATTCCGTTTGACGAAATGCACGGCGCTGAAAAATCGAAACAGACTGTGCAGGCCTATCTGGAAGAAGCGGCCAAACAGCCAGGCAAGGAATGGGTCTACAACCCAGATAACCCTGGCAAGATCCAGCTGATCGATGGGCGCACGGGTGAAGCCTTTGACCAACCGGTGACAGTGGGTTATGCCCACATCCTCAAACTGGTTCACTTGGTTGATGACAAGATCCACGCCCGTTCCACCGGCCCTTACTCCTTGGTGACCCAGCAGCCCCTGGGTGGCAAAGCGCAACAGGGCGGTCAGCGGCTTGGAGAGATGGAGGTGTGGGCGCTTGAGGCCTATGGAGCGGCATACACCCTGCAGGAACTGTTGACGGTGAAATCCGACGACATGCAGGGACGCAATGAGGCGCTCAACGCGATCGTCAAAGGAAAACCGATCCCACGCCCCGGCACGCCTGAGTCGTTCAAGGTGTTGATGCGTGAGTTGCAGTCCCTGGGCCTTGACATTGCTGTCTATACCGACTCTGGCGAAGAAGTCGACCTGATGCAAGATGTCAACCCCCGTCGCAGCACACCAAGCCGACCCACTTATGAGTCCCTCGGCGTTGCGGATTATGACGAAGATTGACCTTCCTTCTGCCTAGCCCCTGACCCATCCTTCCCGCCATGTCTAACAGCAACCAACGCAACGAAAACTATTTCGATTACGTCAAGATCACCCTTGCTTCCCCCGACCGCATCATGCAGTGGGGACAGCGCACCCTGCCCAATGGGCAAGTGGTGGGTGAGGTGACCAAGCCCGAGACCATCAACTACCGGACCCTCAAGCCGGAGATGGATGGTCTGTTCTGCGAAAAGATCTTCGGACCTTCCAAGGACTGGGAGTGTCATTGCGGCAAATACAAGCGGGTGCGCCATCGGGGGATCGTTTGCGAGCGCTGTGGCGTGGAGGTCACGGAAAGTCGGGTGCGTCGCCATCGGATGGGCTTCATCAAGCTGGCAGCGCCGGTCTCCCATGTTTGGTATCTGAAGGGAATCCCCAGCTATGTGGCGATCCTTCTCGACATGCCCCT
This sequence comes from Cyanobacteriota bacterium, assembly GCA_046340515.1. GTDB lineage: Bacteria > Cyanobacteriota > Cyanobacteriia > PCC-6307 > Cyanobiaceae > Cyanobium. The sequence continues at coordinate 3,241 of JBKDTB010000087.1, forward strand.
GCGGGATGTGGAGCAGATTGTTTATTTCAACTGCTACGTTGTGCTGGATCCCGGCGATCACAAGGATCTCGTCTACAAGCAGCTGCTCACGGAAGATGAATGGTTGGAGATCGAGGATCAGATCTTTGCTGAAGATTCCGATATTGAGAATGAGCCCATCGTCGGCATTGGCGCAGAGGCCCTCAAGCAGCTGCTGTCCGACCTGGAGTTGAATGAGATTGCGGAGCAGCTTCGCGAGGAAATCAGTGCCAGCAAGGGGCAGAAACGCGCCAAGTTGATCAAGCGTCTGCGTGTGATCGACAACTTCATCGCCACCGATGCCAGGCCGGAATGGATGGTGTTGGATGTGATTCCGGTGATCCCTCCTGATCTGCGCCCCATGGTGCAACTGGACGGCGGCCGCTTTGCCACCAGCGATCTGAATGACCTTTACCGCCGGGTCATCAACCGCAACAATCGCCTGGCGCGTCTGCAGGAGATTCTGGCTCCGGAAATCATCGTGCGCAACGAGAAGCGCATGCTTCAAGAAGCGGTGGACGCGTTGATCGACAATGGTCGACGGGGACGCACGGTGGTGGGGGCCAACAACCGCGCCCTGAAATCGCTGAGCGACATCATCGAAGGCAAACAGGGGCGCTTCCGCCAAAACCTGCTGGGGAAACGGGTTGATTATTCCGGCCGTTCCGTGATTGTGGTTGGGCCGAAGTTGAAGATGCACCAGTGTGGCCTGCCCAAGGAGATGGCGATTGAGTTGTTTCAGCCCTTTGTCATCCATCGCCTGATTCGTCAGAACATTGTCAACAACATCAAAGCTGCCAAGAAGTTGATTCAGAAGGCAGATGATGAGGTGATGCAGGTGTTGCAGGAGGTGATCGAAGGCCATCCCATCCTGTTGAACCGTGCCCCAACGCTTCACCGACTCGGCATTCAGGCGTTTGAGCCCAAGTTGGTCGATGGACGCGCCATTCAGCTCCATCCCTTGGTCTGCCCGGCCTTCAACGCCGACTTTGACGGTGACCAGATGGCCGTCCATGTACCCCTCGGCATTGAGGCCCAGACGGAAGCCCGCATGCTCATGCTGGCGAGCAACAACATCCTCTCCCCTGCCACAGGCGAGCCGATCATCACCCCGTCCCAAGACATGGTGCTCGGCGCTTACTACCTCACGGCCGTCAATCGGGCGAAGGCCAAGCCAGACTTCGGCAACCGTTCTTTGACCTACGCCAGCCTGGAAGATGTGATTGCTGCCTTTGAAGAGAAGCATCTGCATCTGCACGATTGGGTCTGGGTCCGCTTCCACGGTGAAGTGGAAGCCGATGAGGAGGGGGACACCCCTCTGTCTTCGGACACCCTCTCCGATGGCACCCGTGTCGATCAGTGGCGTTTCCGCCGGGATCGTTTTGATGAGGATGGCGCCTTGATCAGTCGTTATTTGTTGACCACCGTGGGACGCGTCGTGATCAACCAAACCATCATTGATGCCGTTGCTGCGAATTAAGCACTCCGTTCTTCGGTTTCATCTCCCTGTTTCTTGACCCCCTCCTGATCATGGCCACCTCTTCCGCAAAGAAGAAAAACTCCAAAACCATCCCTGCCCCAGCTGCCGAGCCTGTCAGCACACCTGCCCATGTCGCGCCGCCCTTCCGCAACCGGGTGATTGACAAGAAAGCTCTCCGCAACCTCGTTGCCTGGGCCTACAAGCATCATGGAACCGCCGCCACGGCTTCGATGGCGGATGAGCTGAAAAATCTCGGTTTTCACTACGCCACCCAGGCCGCAGTCTCCATTTCAGTGGATGATCTGCGCATCCCGAGCGAGAAGGCCCGTCTGCTGCAGGAAGCGGAGGAGGAAATCACCAACACCGAAGAACGCTATCGCTTGGGTGAGATCACGGAGGTGGAGCGTCACACCAAGGTGATCGACACCTGGACGGAAACCAATGAGCGTCTTGTGGAGGAAGTGAAGCGGAATTTCAATGACAACGATCCGCTGAACTCCGTTTGGATGATGGCCAACTCCGGCGCCCGCGGCAACATGTCGCAGGTGCGTCAGTTGGTGGGCATGCGCGGATTGATGGCCAACCCGCAAGGGGAAATCATTGACCTGCCAATCCGCACGAACTTCCGGGAGGGTCTCACCGTCACGGAATATGTGATTTCCTCCTACGGGGCTCGCAAGGGTCTTGTGGACACCGCGCTGCGGACGGCCGACTCCGGCTATTTGACCCGCCGCCTGGTCGACGTGGCGCAGGATGTGATTGTGCGCGAGGAAGACTGTGGCACCACGCGCGGCATTGTGATTGATGCCGATGAAAAAGGGCGTTTTTACAGCAAATTGGTCGGTCGCCTGGCGGCAGCCCCCATCCTTGACCAGGAGCGCAACGAAATTGCCGCTCGCGACACCGAGATTGACGCCGGTCTCAGCCGGGCCATCGAACAGGCGGGGATTCGCCGCGTGCTGGTGCGGTCGCCCCTCACCTGCGAAGCATCCCGTTCCGTGTGCCGCAAATGCTATGGCTGGGCCCTGGCCCACAACCAGCTTGTGGATCTTGGCGAAGCGGTCGGCATCATCGCGGCCCAGTCCATCGGCGAGCCCGGCACCCAGCTCACCATGCGCACCTTCCACACGGGGGGGGTGTCCACCGCCGAAACAGGCGTGGTGCGCTCCTTGTGCGCGGGGATCGTGGAGTTTGAGGCCAAGGGTCGCGTGCGTCCGCACCGCACACCCCATGGTGTGGAAGCCCACCTGGCGGAGGTTGACTTCACCCTTCAGCTCAAGCCAACAGACAAGGGCAAGACACAAAAGCTCGACATCACCACGGGTTCCATCCTCTTCGTGAATGATGGTCAGGAGGTGCTGGCCGACACGATCCTTGCCCAGATTTCTTCTGGCGCACAGGTGAAGAAGAGTGTGGAGAAAGCCACCAAGGATGTGATCTGCGACCTGGCCGGCCAGGTGCGTTTTGAGGAGGTGATACAGCCGCGGGAGGTCACCGACCGGCAGGGCAACATCACCCACAAGGCGCAACGTCTTGGCCGGCTCTGGGTCTTCAGTGGCGACGTGTATAACTTGCCGCCCAACGCCCAGCCCGTGGTGGCAGGTGGAAAGGAGGTGACAACCGGGGAGGTGTTGGCGGAGAGTCGACTGGTGAGTGAGTATGGCGGCGCCGTGCGCTTGCGGGAGTCGGCGGGCGATTCGCGCGAAGTGCAGATCGTCACGACAAGCCTGACCCTCAAAGAATGCAAGTTGGTGCATGAATCTACTCATTCGGGAGAGATCTGGCACCTGGAAGACAAGGAAGGTGCCCGTTATCTGCTGCGCACGGCCCCTGGCAGCAAGATCAGCGCCGGAGAGGTGATCGCCGAACTGGCCGATGATCGCTTCCGCACCAAAACAGGTGGCATGGTCAAATTCTCACCAGGCCTGTCAATCAAGAAAGCACGCTCGGCCAAGCATGGCTTTGAGGTGAGCAAGGGAGGCACCCTGTTGTGGATTCCCCAGGAAACTCACGAGATCAACAAAGACATCTCTTTGTTGATGATCGAGGATGGTCAATGGATTGAGGCCGGCACCGAAGTGGTGAAGGACATCTTCAGCCAGACGGCCGGCATCGTCACGGTCACCCAGAAGAACGATATTCTTCGCGAGATCATCGTGCGCTCCGGCACCCTCCATCTGCTGTCGGACAGCAAGGTGCTCAGCCGTTATCAGGATGGCTTGATGGTCAATCCCGGCGAGGAGATCGCCCCGGGCATCACGGCGGAAGCCATCGTGTTTGTCGAAGCGGTGGACACCACCCAGGGAGGTGCCCTGCTGTTGCGTCCCGTGGAGGAATACTTCATCCCCGACGAGGCCCATCTGCCTGAATCGACCGCCATCAAGCAGCCTGGCGGGCCATCCCTTGGCTTGCGGGCCTCCCAGCGGCTCACCTTCAAGGATGGTGAGCTGGTGAAATCCGTGGAGGGTGTGGAGCTGCTGCGGACGCAGCTGATTCTCGACACCTTTGACACCACGCCCCAGATGACGGTGGATGTGGAATCCGTCGCCGACAAGCGCGCCAAAACCATCGATCGCCTGCAGTTGGTGATTCTGGAAACCCTGCTTGTGCGTCGCGACACCCTCTCCGACGCCAGCCACGGCTCCACCCATACCGAACTCCAGGTGGAGGACGGGGTGAGCGTGAAGCGCGGCGATGTGGTGGCCACAACCCAGATTCTCTGCAAGGAGGACGGGGTGGTGCAATTGCCGGATGCCACAGCCGATGAACCGATCCGCCGCCTGATCGTGGAGCGCGCGGGCGACACCCGCAGCATCAGCCTGAATGGTCTCGACTCCTCTGTGGGCCTGGGCGATCGCGTGGTGGAGGGGGATGCCATCGGCGAGGGATTGATTGCCCCCTGCTGCGGCCAGGTGGAAACGATCGGCGCGGACTCGATGACGATCCGTCTCGGCCGCCCCTACATGGTGTCGCCCGATTCTGTGTTGCACGTCCGCGACGGCGAATTGGTGCAACGGGGGGATGGGCTGGCTCTTCTGGTGTGTGAGCGGCAGAAAACCGGTGACATCGTGCAGGGTCTGCCCCGAATCGAGGAACTTCTCGAGGCGCGGCGCCCGCGGGATTCCGCCATCCTCTGCCGCAAGAGCGGCGCGGTGCAGATCAAGCAGGGGGAAGACGACGACTCGATCACGGTGTCTGTGATGGAGTCGGACGACGTCGTCACCGATTACCCGATCCTGCTCGGTCGCACGGTGATGGTCAGCGATGGCCAGCAGGTTGGCGCGGGTGAACTGCTGACGGATGGTCCCATCAACCCCCATGAGTTGTTGGAGTGCTTCTTCGAAGATCTCCGCAGTGTGAAACCCACCATGGAAGCCGCCCAGGAAGCGATTTCCAAGTTGCAATTCCGCATGGTGCAGGAGGTGCAGAACGTCTACAAATCGCAAGGCGTTTCGATTGACGACAAGCACATTGAGGTGATTGTGCGTCAGATGACGAGCAAGGTGCGGATTGAAGATGCGGGCGACACCACGTTGCTGCCCGGTGAACTCATCGAGTTGCGCCAGGTGGAGCAGGTGAATTCCGCCATGGGGATCACCGGGGGCGCACCGGCGGAGTTCACGCCCGTGCTGCTGGGCATCACCAAGGCCTCGCTCAACACGGACAGCTTCATCTCTGCCGCCAGCTTCCAGGAAACCACCCGGGTGCTGACAGAAGCGGCGATTGAAGGCAAGAGCGACTGGTTGCGGGGCCTCAAGGAAAACGTGATCATCGGTCGCCTGATCCCTGCCGGTACCGGTTTCAGCGGCTTCGAGGAGGAATTGCGCTCCGAGGCGGGCCCCCATCCCGACATCCTGGAGGAGGAAGCGGCGAGCTATCGCCGCATGCAGAACCTGCGCCCCGACTACACCGTGGAATTGCCGGCGCCGCCGGTGAACGCGGCTGTGCTCGACGATCCCTCCGACGAGGACCTGGAAGCGAGCCGCAGCCGCCATGGCATCGAGGCCTCCAGCAGCACCTTCGCGGCCTTCCTCCGGCCCAACCAGGAGGAAGGGCTGGAAGAGGATCAGTTCCCGGATCCCGAAGCTCTGGAGGATCTGCAAGAGGAGGGCCTGCTCAGTGACGACTGAGACCACGGATCTCGGCACGCCTGTGCCGAAGCGGCGGCTGCCCCGCTGGGGATTTCATCCCCACAATGAGTTGCTCAACGGTCGCCTGGCGATGTTGGGCTTCATCGCCCTGCTGTTGGTGGAATGGAAACTGGGCCACGGACTGTTTGTGCATCGGTGAGTGGCGGGCCCTTGCTGGGGCAGAGCCTGGAGGCGCTGGAGGCCTGGGCGGTGGCGGAGGGGCAACCCTCCTTCCGCGGCCGACAGCTGCACGAGTGGCTCTATCGCCGCGGTGCCCATGACGTGGGGGCGATCACCGTCTGGCCGCAGGCCTGGAGGGAGCGGCTGCGGGAGCGGGAGGCGGCGGCGGGGGAACCCCTGATCGGCCGCCTGCAGGAGGTGACCCGTCGCGTGGCGGCGGATGGCACCACCAAGCTGCTGCTGGGCACCCGGGATGGGTTGCGGCTGGAAACCGTGGGCATTCCGAGTCCGGATCGTCTCACGGTGTGTGTGAGTTCCCAGGTGGGCTGTCCGATGGCCTGTCGCTTCTGCGCCACGGGGAAGGAGGGTCTGGCCCGCTCGCTGGCCCTGCACGAGATTGTGGATCAGGTGTTGAGCGTGCGGGAGGCGATGGAGCGGCGCCCCACCCATGTGGTGTTCATGGGCATGGGGGAACCCCTGCTCAACAGCGAGGCGGTGTTGGCGGCGATGGCGGTGTTCTGTCGGGATCTGGGCATGGCCCAGCGGCAGATCACGCTGAGCACGGTGGGTGTGCCCGGCACCCTGCCGCGGTTGGCGGAGCGGTCGCAGGCGGTGTTGGGTCGGGCCCAGTTCACCCTGGCGGTGAGCCTGCACGCGCCGGATCAGCGGTTGCGGCAGGAGCTGATCCCCCCGGCGCGGGGCTACCCCCTGGAGGCCCTGCTGGAGGATTGCCGCGCCTACGCCCGCCAGACCTCCCGGAGGGTGAGCTTTGAATACATCCTGCTGGCCGGCGTCAATGACGCCCCGGCCCAGGCGGAGGCCCTGGCCCGGCTGCTGCGGGGCTTCCAGAGCCATGTCAATTTGATCCCCTACAACCCGATTGAGGAAGAAGACTTCGAACGGCCTTCGCCCCGGAGCGTGGAGCGCTTTCGGCAGGTGTTGGCGCAGCGGGGGGTCGCCGTGAGCGTGCGGGCCAGCCGGGGCCTGGATGAGGATGCCGCCTGCGGCCAGCTGAGGCGCACGATGGCTCGATCCCGCTGAGGTGGTCCTGGATGGGGCCCGCTGAGGTGGTCCTCGATGGGGGAAGGGCCTGAAAACCGGCCTTAGTCTCAATCCGCTTCGCCGGGAATTCTCCCGCCGCCCATGGACATCACCTCCCAATTGATCGAAGCCCTGTTGCAGCGCGGCGTGCGGCGGGTGTACGGGGTGCCGGGCGACTATGTGCTGGGCCTCTTTGACCGGCTGGAACGCTCCCCGATCGACGTGATCTGCATGGCGGGGGAAGAGGGGGCGGGCTTTGCCGCTGATGCCCATGCCCGCCTGCAGGGGTTGGGGGTGGCGGTGGTGACCTACGGCGTGGGCGCCCTGAAGCTGCTCAACCCGGTGGCCGGGGCCTACGCGGAGCGCTCCCCGCTGCTGGTGATCAGCGGCGCGCCGGGCCTGCGGGAATCGGATGAGCACGCCCTGCTCCATCACCGCATCCGGGCCAGCGACACCCAGGAGCGATTTTTCAAGGAAGTGTGCACCCAAACGGCCTGCCTGGATTCGGGCCGCACGGCGGTGGAGAAGATGGTGCGGGTGCTGGACGCCATGCGGCGAGAATCGCGCCCCGGCTATCTGGAACTGCCCCGCGATTCCCTCACCCGGCCGGTGCCCCGCCCCGTGCCGCCCCTCACCCGGCCCACCGTGGCCCGGGTGGCCGATCTGCAGCGCCGCACGGGGCTGGGGATCCTGGAGTGGATGCGGAGTCGGGAGCGGCCGGTGGTGCTGGCGGGGGTGGAGATCCACCGCTTCGGGCTGCAGCAGGCGTTGCGGGAGGTGTTGGAACGGGAGGGCTGGCCCTTCGCCACGAGCCTGAGCGGCAAATCCCTGCTCAGCGAGCGGCATCCCCAGTATCTGGGCGTGTACGAGGGAGCGATGGGAGAAGCGGCGGTGCGGGAGGTGGTGGAGGGCAGCGACGGCCTGTTGATCCTGGGCATGCCCCTGAGCGACCTCGACACGGGGGTGTTCACGATGCGGGTGAACGCCGAGACCTGCCTGCGGGTGGAGATGGAGCGGGGGCTGCGGTGGCAGCGGGGGGATCAGGACACGTTGGATCCGGTGACCTTGCTGCAGGTGTGGCAGGAAGCGGAGCCGCCGACCGGCCCTACGACCCACCGGCCCCGGGTGCATCCCATGCCGGCGGAGCCCTTTGTGCCGGAGGCGGAGCGGCCGCTCACGGTGCGGCGGTTGCTGTTGGCGGTGGACGCGGTGTTGACGGACGCGTCGGTGGTGCTGGCGGACACGGGCGACGCCACCTTCGCCTCGATCGCCCTGCACCTGAAGGACGCGAATGAGTACATGAACAGCGGCAACTGGGCGTCGCTGGGCTTCGCGCTGCCGGCGGCGGTGGGCGCCTGGGGGGCCCATCCCGAGCAGCGCCCCCTGGTGTTGGTGGGGGACGGGGCGTTGCTGATGAGCGCCATCGAGCTCGCCACCCTGGCCCGCTACCGCATCCCCGCCCTGGTGGTGGTGATGGACAACGCGGGCTACGGCACGGAGCGGCCGATGCTGGATGGCCCCTTCAACGACGTGGCTCCGGTGGACCATGTGGGTCTGGCGTTGGCGATGGGCTTCCAGGCCGCCCGGCGGGTGGCGCGGGAGGGGGAGCTGTGGGACGCCTTGCGGGCCTTTTCCCGGGAGACGGCGGGACCCACGCTGGTGAGCGTGGCGCTGGATCCGCGGGATGCCTCCGATGCCCTGCGCAACCTCACGACCGCCCTGGGTGAGAAGGTGAAGGCAGCGTCGGTGGAGAGCTGATGGAACGGTCGGGACGGAGCGGACGATGGCTTTGATGCGGTATCTGGATCCGGAAGGGGTGGCGCACCACGCCCAACGGGATGGCTCGGGCCGCTGGGAGCGGTTGCGGGACGCGGGCCCCGGGGCGGAGGACGAGGGGCTGTTTGGCGGGTTGCGGCCCAGCGGGGAAGAGGCGCGAATCGCCCGAGTGTTGGCGCCGGTGCGGCCGACGGCGATCTTCTGCATCGGCCTCAACTACCGGCGCCATGCCGCGGAAACGGGCGCGGCCCTGCCGGCGTGGCCGGTGTTGTTCATGAAATCCCCCGGGGCGGCCCAGGATCCGGAGGGCCCGATCACCTTGCCGCGCGCCCTGGTGAGTGAGCAGGTGGACTATGAGGGGGAGTTGGCGGTGGTGATCGGGCGCCGCTGCCGCAATGTGAGCCGCGAGGAGGCGCTGGCGGTGGTGGCGGGCTTCACCTGCGGCAACGACGTCAGCGCCCGCGATTGGCAGAAGCAATGGGGCGGGGGGCAGTGGTGTCGGGGCAAGACCTTCGACACCTTCGCGCCCCTGGGGCCCGTGCTGGTGCCCCCCGCCGAGCTGGCCGACCCCTTGGCGCTGGGCCTGCGCACAACCCTGAATGGCACCACCGTGCAGGAGGGCAACACCAGCGACATGATCTTCGATGTGCCGGCGTTGATCGCCTTCCTGAGCGGCAGCACCACGCTTTGGCCCGGAACGGTGATCTTCACCGGCACGCCCGAGGGGGTGGGGATGGCGGCGAATCCACCCCGCTGGTTGGCGCCGGGGGATCGGGTGTGTGTGGAGATCGAGGGCATCGGCCGCCTCAACAATCCGGTGGTGGAGGAGAGGGGCTGAGGCGGCGTGTGGCCCGCAAGCACTCCCCACCGGAAAGGGAGCGACGATTCTGGCGCAAAGATTTAAGTGGCGGCAGAGACTTGGATGCAAATGTTTTCCGTATCGCAGGGTCCGCCTCCACCTCCCAGACCTATAGAAAAGCCATTACCGGTGGCGTTGTTCTGCACATCTGTGTTTTCCACAATTGAAAAGTTATCTGTGGCACACAAGTTGATCAACTGTTTTGTGGTGGCATCTCCAGATGTCCAGAAGCGGAATTGAAGCTGCTCTCCAGCCAGGGTGATCAGCGGGGCCGCTCCCGCCTGAAGCATGGTGCAGGCGACGTCATTATCAACATCAGAATCAGGACTTGTGACCGTGAACGTCACGGTCGTCTCTTCACCCGGATTCAACGAACCACTGGGATTGCCCGATGTCCAGTGAAGCGTTCCGCCATTGCCAGAGGCATTGCTCAGCGGGTTGAGGTCATAGTTGATGGCTTGCGAAGAGGTATTGGAAAAATTAAATTGATAAAAGACATTGACGCCTCCCCAGACCGCTGTTGGTCCAACCGCGTTGCCGACGGTGCCACTGGTTTCATAGGTTTTGGACTTGGCCGCGAAGGTGACCATGTGAAGGATCCCCCGAAAGGATCGATTTTACGACCTGGGGGTCGGGTTCTGAAGGGGAGACCAGAGGGCTTTACAGGTTGATAGGTCTTGCAACCTCAAGCGGTCTCGTCCATCCATCTCCAACTTGCAGGCCATAGGGTTTGGCATTTTTTCAGGACCTCTGTCTTCGGCATTTGTGCACGTGCGGACGGGATGAAGCACCAAGAAAAGCCTAGGCTACTAAGGAGACTCTGGAAAACCACACCACCCTGGGCGAGAATGGCAGGGTGATCGCTGGTGCGGACAGGCTTCATGGGCTCCAAGCAGTTCGGTTTTGGTGATTACGAGCAGTCCACCGCCAAAAAGCGGACCCGACGGGAGCGCTTTCTGGCCGAGATGGAGGCTGTTGTGCCTTGGAAGCTGCTCATCGACCTGATTGAACCCCACTACTACAAGACCAGCAGTAAGGGCGGTCGCCCCCCCTATCCGCTGGAGACCATGCTGCGGATCCATCTGCTGCAGCAGTGGTACGACCTGAGCGATCCGTCGATGGAAGATGCGCTGATTGAGGTTGCGACGATGCGCCGCTTTGCCGGTATTGCCCTGATCACCGACAGCATCCCCGATGAGACCACAATCCTTGCGTTCCGCCATCTGCTGGAGGTGAACGATCTGGGTGAGCAGATTTTTGAAACAGTCAAGGAGCATCTCAAGGCGAACGGCATGGCGATGAAGCAAGGCACGATCATCGATGCCACCATCATTGAGGCTCCAAGCTCAACGAAGAATGAGAAGCGGGAGCGGGATCCAGAAATGCACCAGACCAAGAAGGGCAACCAGTGGCACTTTGGGATGAAAGTCCATATCGGAGTGGATAGCGAGAGCGGCCTGATCCACTCGGTGGAGACGACCGCCGCCAATGTGCACGACCTCACCCCAGCCTCTGATCTCCTGCATGGCGAGGAAACGGTGGTCTATGCGGATGCCGGGTACCAGGGGATTGAGAAGCGGCCCGAGATGCAAGGGAGGGGGATCGGCTTCCGTACTGCCATGCGTCCAGGTAAGCGTCGGGCGTTACCAGACACAACCGAGGGACGTTTGGATGATCTGATCGAGACTGCAAAGGCTCACATCCGCGCCAAGGTGGAGCATCCGTTCCGTGTGATCAAACAGCAGTTCGGCTTTCAGAAAACCCGGCTGCGGGGAATGCTCAAGAACCGCTGCAAGGTGAATGTGCTGGCAGCCCTCTCAAACCTCTTCATGGTGCGGCATGAGTTGCTATGTAAGACATAGTTATGGGAGAGGTGTGCCTATTTGGGAAAAAACAACCCCAAATAGGAAGAATTAGGCCCCCAAGAGGGAGAAAAAAGGGCTTGTTTATGCCTTGTTCACCATCAAACTGCTCATCCTGAACAAAGGGTGGCCGAGCCTTCTCTGCGCTGGTTTGTTGTCCAGAGGTTCC
>JBKDTB010000088.1:0-2779 GCA_046340515.1 Cyanobacteriota bacterium
GGCTCTCAGGATAAAGCTCCCGCCAGACTCGCCCGCCAACACACCCCGATCACCCCACAGGTTCCGCCTGAACCGTGATCGTGAGCGTGCCATCTCGATCCCGCCGCAGGGCATAGATCCATTCCCGCCGCAAACCTTCCACATAGCGGAGGGCCCACACTTCCTGCTGGCTGGGGTGAAGCACCGCGGAGGAGATCAACCTCAGGCCCAGCCCCACGCTGCCCAACACCCCCAACGGACCCAGCACCACCGCCAGGCCGGGCACCAGCATCAGGGCCACGGACAGCACCAGCGAAACCGGCAGGGCACCGGCGGCGATCAGACCACTGGTGCGCAGGATCTGCTGGAGGCACTCTGTCTTGTCCTCGGGGGTGCCGTTGAGCAACGCCTCGCGATGCACCAGCAGTTGATCCACGGCCGTGATCGCCGCGGAATAAACGCTCGCCTCAACAGCGTTGCCCAGGGTGCGTTGCCAGAATTGCGGTGTGCGGGCCGCGGCGATCAGGCCATCGAGGTGGTTGTCCGCGCTGGCACGAACCCGCTCTGGCCAGGAGATCGAATGGGCGCCGCGGCGAACGTTGACCGTGCCGTCCTCCCAGGCGCCATGGGCCGCGGCATCGCCCCCCTTGAGGAAGGCCTCCACGGCATTGGCGCCGCAGTGTTCCAGTTCCCCTGGAAGCCTGGCCAGGAGGTCTGCCGCCGCCACGCCGTGGCTCGACACCGCGCAACGGATCCGGCTGATCGTCAGGGGATCGATCGCAACGGCGTGGAGCCCGCTGAGGGAGGCCGCCACCGTGCCCGCCGCCACGGCCAGCACCTGGCCGGTGCGATCGAGGCCCTCGCGCACCTTGGGGAAGGGGATGAGATCTGCCATGGCCTGGCCCCGACACCCGCCCATCCTGACGCGGAGTGGGCGCTCCAGGGGCGTTTCCGGCCAGACCCGGGGGCGGCTGGGTGAGCCTTGGGCTGGTTGAGCCTTGGCATCTTCGCCCGCAGGCGCCAGGTCTGAATTTGCGCTTTGTTTCACCCCGCCCCCCGCCACCTGACGCGGGAAGGGGCCTTGCCCATGCTGCGGAAGTGTTGGCCCCGTTCCGGCATGTCTGAAGACCTCTCCATGCCCTCGGCGCCACGCCGTTCCGGCCGTCACAGCCACCCGATCGCCCACCCCTCCCGAACCGCCGCCGCCGCCCTGCTGACGGGCGCCGCCCTGGCCCTGGGCCTCCAGGCGGGAGGGTCCCGGGCAGAGGTGCTCTACACCCTGGACACCAAGTGCGCCCGGGGGGGGGCGGCCCCCGTCGCCTGCAAGGTGGAGGCGATCAACGAAGCGGGAGCCACCCTCTACCGCCACACCATCGGCGCCACCACCCACACCCTGCGCATCAGCGACCAGCCCGCTCGCTTCAGCCTTTGGGACGGGGCCACCAGCAGCTGGAAGCCCCTGCGGAACGCCGCCGTGCGCTTCTCAACCAACACCCTGTGCCTCAATGACACGGACCTCTGCGTGGTCAATCCCAACTACCTCAACAGCCTGCTGCAGGAGCGACCGGATTTCCGCGGCCGTGATCTGGTGCGCGTGCGCTTTGCCGCCAGCGGTCGCGTCGACATCCTCTGCTACGACACCGGCTGCAACCTGATCAGCGCCCGGCGGGAGGCCAACTGATGGGGAAGCCGTTTCTCCCGTTCCTGGGGCTGGCGACCGCCGCCGTGGTGGCCTTGCCCGCCACGCCACTCCCAGCGGCAAGCGTGACGACTCCGCGGGTCGCCGCATCGCGCGGCCTGGATCCTTTCGCCCCGCCGCAACCCGACAGGCTCCTGGCACGCGGCGGAGGCGGCGGGGCGCGGGGCGGTGGTGGCGGGGCGCGGGGCGGTGGTGGGGGTCGGGGAGGGGGTGGCGGCGGTCATGCCCGAACGGGCTTCAGCGGAGGAGGCTCCTTCACCCGGGGTGACCAACGACCCAGCGGGGGTTTCAGCAGCGGCGATCGCCTCAACCGCGTCGGCAATCCCTCCCTCAACCGCCCCGCCACCCGACCGGCCGGCGGGCTGCCCCGGCCGGATGGCGGGAGAGATCCGGGGGATCGCAGAGGGGATCTCGGTGATCGAACCCGAACTCTTGACGGCAATCGCACCTTCAACCGCGACGGCAACCGCTCCATCGACGTTGATCGCGGCAATCGCTCCGTCACCCGCCAGCGCGACTGGCACCGCCAGGTGAACATCGGCGCCATCAACCTCCACCCGGGCTGGGCACGACCCGGGTGGGGGGTCGCCCGGCCCTGGAACTGGGGTTGGTATGGCGGCTGGAGCCAACCCCCCTGGGGATGGTGGGGCGCCAGGGCGGCGGCCTGGGGGATTGGCACCCTGGCCACGGCGGCGATCATCAACAACGCGGTGAATGATGCCGTTTCCAACGATGTGACTTACATCGTGGTGCCCAACTCCGGCTACCAACTGCAGTTCGGCACGGTGCAACCCTATGGGAATGGCTCCGTGAGCTTTGTGGTGACAGCCGACGGCACGAGTTGGCAACTCACGGCCGACTGCAACGCGGGCACCCTCAATGGCCGTGAACCCGCCTCCGCCCAGGAGGCGGAATTGCTCAATGCCGCCTGCCAGGTGGCCTACGGCGAGGCCAGCTGATCCCCGCGCCGCGCCGCCCGATCCGATGAATCTCACCAACGAACTCGCGAAGGAACGCAACCGGGAAGCGGCGGAACGCACCCTGATGGCCTGGATCCGCACGTCTCTCTACCTCATCAGCGGCCGCGAGTGCGTCGACGAG
>JBKDTB010000089.1:0-3433 GCA_046340515.1 Cyanobacteriota bacterium
GGCGGGGGCTGGAGCACAAAGCCCAGCGCGCTGAGGCGGAGCGCACCCTCCAGCGGTTGGCGCTGTGGAGCGATCGCCACACCCCAGGCCAGGCCGCAAAGGCCCAGGCCCAGCACGGCGCGGGGATCGGGCCGCACCTGCGGCCAGCGCAGCCGCGATCGCCAGCCCCGAGGACCCATCAGCGCGACAACCAGCGGGGGTCGTGACGCAGGCTCACGTTCAGCAGGTTGCCGCGACCTTCCGCGGAGCGGGCGACGAGGATGTAGGTGCCGGCCGGTTCGTTGCGGCCATCCCAGTTGCACAGAAGCTCCGTCTCCAGGCGGGTGGGACCGGAGCACTCCTGCACCAGCCGTTTACCGGGGCCCAGGATGCGCACATTCGCCACCGGTAGCGCACCATTGCTGGCGATCACCAGGCTGTAGACGCCGGCGGGGGTGAACTTCACCGGCAGCCACTGATCCGCATCCCCTGGCTGACGCAGCAGGGCCGTGGCCCGCAGCTGGCTGGGGCTGATGTTCTCCCGCAGGATCAAGCCGGCTCCCCACTCAAAAGCTCGCCAGCCCTGGCGGGGGCTGCCCAGCCGCAGGGGCGTCATCTGGTAGTCGCCGCCGCGGGCCTGCACCGTCACCACCGTGGCCTCCAGACCTGCGGGCACCTGCAGGCGAATCACCTCTCCCCACTCCGCCCGTCGCTCTCTCTTGGCCTCTCCGATGGTGTAACTGGCCAGCCGCAGGCCGATGGCCACGATCGGCCGGCTGCCGCGGATCCCCTCGCAGCGCTCCATCTGCGTCCGGAGCTGATAGGCCGTGCTGCGAGGATCCTCCCGGCTGGGGCAGGGTGGGGGAGCGGCGGATGCCCACGCTGCCAGGGCTAACACTACAAAAACAAGGGCGCTGGCCACAGCGGAAGGATGCGCAACCCAGCGGCACTTCATCGACAATGGTTCCCTCGGGAGATCTCAGGGAAGTATCCCCTGAATTAAGTGGGCTGGAAAGGCGTACACAAACGGCACAGGCTCTCCTTCCCCGCTAGAGCGAAAAACGATTCCTACAACATGGCCTGCTGGAGTCAGCACGGGTGATCCTGATGCCCCCTCCGTAAGCCGGCCATCCAGCACAAGAGTCGGGCCTGCCTTCCGTAGGGGAAATCTTCCGACCGTCCAGGGATCGCTGTCCGTGGGATGGCCCACGATGATCATCAGCTCACCCTCCGCAGCTGAGGTGGCCAGTGGAAGGGGTTTCACATCTGGTGGCAAGCCACGAATCTCGAGAATGATCAGGTCATCGCCACCTTTGATTTGAAGTGGATTCTTAGGTAAAACAACCTCAATCCGTGGTGCAACCAAACCGGGCGGCAGCGGGCCTGTGAAGAGTTCAGCCTCCACTTTGGCTGCCATGCGGTAGTCGTCTGGATTGCGCAGCACGTGCAGAGCGGTGGCAATCCATGCCCGATCGCCTTGGCGGCGAATCACAAATCCGGTCCCCAACGAGCCGATTCCGGAGTTATTGCCGGAGAATTCAGGCCAGAGCAATACCACGGAGCGTTTTATGGGAGTTATGGGGTCAGAAGACGGCAGGTAGCGGAGATCCGTTGGAGAAAGGATGCGTTTGCTACCTGTGTCAATGCCATCTTTGCGGTTTATCTCATCTAGTGTGTTGCGCACCTCAAGAAGCTTACGCTGAAAAGACGATTTACGCGCAGCAATAGGTTGAAGAATTGAAAACACTTCCTCTAAAGTTGCTCTGGCTTTTTCGGGTTCGCCAGCATTGAATTGAGCCCACCCTGCGGTTCTCATCGTGTAGATATAGGCGTCTATCAAGCTTGTACTGGCCGAGAGATCAGGTGCGTCGGCTTTCGGTATTTCCAGTTCGCGCGCCATCTTCAAAGCCTCTTCAGCGCGAAGAAGTGATTGAGACTTACGGCCAAGTCGCAAATAGAGATCACTACTATTGACCATTGAGTACAATAGATTCTTGGCATAAAAAGGATCTTGCGTCGTCAGTTTCTTAAGGATTTTTATTGAATCTTCGTAGCTTGCGAGCGAGGCCTGTAAGCTATCAGAAAACTGCAACATAAGCCCTGTCCAAGTATAGCAAGAAGCGAGTTCATTATCGGTTAATCCAGGGGGTCTGTTTTTTTTGCATCTCCTTACATAAATCTCCGTAGGTCTTTGCAACTGCCATGGCATCTTGTTCTCGACCAAGACTACTGTAGAGACCAAATAGAAGCATCTCAAACATACCAAGACCACCAAGTATGTCTGGATTGTCTCTAATATGGCTACGCGCGATCCTGGAGTTATTTGCCATGACTGCAATCGCGTCGCTGCCTCGCCCAAGCTCTACGTATCGTTTTGCTACTATCGTGTTGGCCAGCATAGAATAAAGCTCCTTTTCAAGGCTCGTCATGATGGGATCTCGAGTGCCCTCCTCCAATGCTTTTCTCGCAGCTACAAGGCCATCCAATGCTTTTCTCGCAGCTACAAGACCATCTTGATGGCGCCCGGCAAGACCATAGGTTTCGCTAAGAAGAATTAGATTCAACATTGGATAGAATAAGTCTCTTGTCCGTTGGGCTGGGTCAATAAAGGGGAGCTTTTTAAAAATGTATTCTGCTTCAAGAAAATAGGCGATGGCCTTCTCAAGTGTCCCCTGGGATTTATGGAGATGCCCCATGTAAAAATTTGCAGTTGCACGATCTATTGACTCTCTTGGAAGATTAACTTCGACCCAATCCATTAACGGCTTCATTGCGTCGAGCGCCAGCTTGATATCCTCGATCTCAATGTACTTGCAGACGCTTTTGTATTTCTGGAGTATATCTTTAGGAATCGCGGAATCCATTACCAGCCACCCTTCCTCGCCACAATCCATGTCAATATGGATGTCAAAACTAAATTTAGCGCCTAGAACTGGCGTGGGCTGTGCTTGCGCAGAATGCCTGAGAGTGCTCGTAACAAGCAACACCAAGAAGACTAAACTACTGGCCGTCTTTTTTGCAGTGTGATTCATTTCAGCAGGTGGTGATCTTGAGTTGAGATATTCCGCAATGCCTTCCACTTTGCTCATAAAGCTCAACTCTAATATAGCCATTCTTTGGCTTTTTGTCTGGGGTCAGTCTTTGCATGGAGTGTTCGAGCAATGCTCGCGCGGCTAGGATTGCAGTCGATAGGCTGGTGGAAGCATGGTCACGCCCATAGGCGACTTCTTGCAAAGACACTTAAAGTATCGTACCCATTCACAGGTCGGGATGGCCCCCTGGGAAGCCTGATTCGGGAAGACCCTTGACAGCGGCAGGATTCCGGTTTTCATCTCATCACGAGACCTGATGAGATGACCGCTTCCCCGGCTGGGATTTCGTAACCGTTCACGGGGCATCACCACCTGAGCAGAAAAATTCCCTCCTGGCTCCATGCCCGAGTGGTCTGAAAACC
>JBKDTB010000090.1:0-3015 GCA_046340515.1 Cyanobacteriota bacterium
CATCGTGCCGGCCCACACGCTCGATCCCGAGCAGCTCGCTCCACACCTCCGCCAGGGCTTCCTCCACCGCCCCCTCCGGTGGCGCGTAGACCCTGGTGGCATAGGCCTCCGCCTCAGGGGCTGGCAGCGCCTTGCGGTCCAACTTCCCATTGGGAGTGAGGGGAAAAGCCTCCAGCACAACAAAAGCGGACGGCACCATGTGCTCCGGCAGGCGGCTCCGCAGATACGACTTGAGCACGGCAGGCAACTCAGCAGTGTCCACGTCGATCGCAATCGTGGCCGCTCTGCCCGCAAGCGTCACATAGGCCACCAGGCGCTTCTCGCCAGGGGCGTCCTCGCGGGACAGCACCAACGCGTCCTGGATGCCCTCGAATCCACGCAGCACTACCTCGATCTCGCCAGGCTCGATGCGGAAGCCGCGGATCTTCACTTGGAAATCCGCACGGCCGATGTACTCCAGGTTCCCATCCGACAACCAGCGGGCCAGGTCTCCCGTGCGGTACATCCGCGCCTCCGGGTCCACGGAGTAGGGATCCGGCAGGAAGCGTTCAGCCGTCAGCTCCGGACGATTCAAATAGCCACGCGCCACTCCATTACCCCCGATGTGAATCTCACCCGCCACGCCGATTGGCACCGGTTGGCCATCGCCATCCAATACGTAAACGCGCGTGTTCGGCAGCGGGCGGCCGATCGGTTGATTTTGTCCATTGGGTCGGCATTCAAACACTGTGGTGCAGACGGTGGCCTCTGTCGGACCGTAGGCATTGACAAGACGCCGGCCTCTGGCCCAACGCAAGACGTGCTCTGGCTTGCAAGCCTCACCACCGACTGTCAGATAGACCAACTTGGGAAGATTTTGCTCATCCAATACAGCAAGCAAGGAAGGGGTGAATGCCGCATGGGTGATGGCTTTGCTTCTAAGCACCGCACCCACGCCTGCTTGTATCTGAGCAAAAGACGCCATGTGAAGCTCATCACCACCGGAGAGGGAGGTGAAGACCTCCCAGCTCGCCACGTCAAAGCTCAGCGAGGCAAACTGCAAAACTCGCTTGACGTCAACGCTCTCGAAAAGTATCCGATGACAGAAGACAAGGTTGACCAGACTATGGTGCTCCACCATCACCCCTTTGGGCTTCCCCGTGGAACCCGAGGTGTAGATCACATAGGCCAGATGGTTTGGCCTCAAGCCCAATGCAACCGGCTCCGGATTGGCTGGGCTCAGCTCCGCCCAGGCCGCCCCATCCGCCTCAAGGTCGATCATGGGAACCGTCCCAGCCAAGACCGCCAGGCGTTCCCGCGTCGCTCCATGCACCAGGAGCGCCACAGGGCTACTGTCCTCCACCATGAAGGCCAGGCGCTCCTCGGGATAGGCCGGATCCAGGGGCACGTACGCTCCACCGGCCTTGAGAATCGCCAACAGGCCCACCACCATCTCCAAGCTCCGCTCCACACCGATCGCCACACAGTCATCCGGACGAATCCCGAGAGCCATCAAGTGATGGGCCAGGCGGTTGGCTTGGGCGTTCAACTCCCCGTAGCTCAGCGATTGCTCCTCAAACACCAAGGCCACAGCCTCAGGCGTCCGGTCGGCCTGTGCCTCCACCAACTGATGGATGCACTGATCTTTCGGATAGTCAGCCTCCGTCGCGTTCCAGACCCGCAGAAGCAGTTGCCGTTCCGCTTGCGGCAGCACGGCCAGCTCCCGCACCGCAGTGGATGGGGAGCTTTCCAGGGCTCCCACCAGCTGCTCCGTGGCCGTCTCCAGATAGCCGCCCAAACGTGCAGCGCCGATCTCAGCCAGTGCCTGGGTGGTCAGGCAGAACCCTTCCCCCAAATCATCCACGCTGACACCAAAGGGGTAGTTGGTGCGCTCTTCCGCCTTCAACAGCTCGATCCCCTCCCAGAGTCCGTTGGCGGAACCTCCCTCAGCTTCTGGGGTGTGGCGATAGTTGAACAGCGCGCTGAACAAAGGCGCTGGCGCCGTGACGCCACTGCAACGCTGCGCCAGCGCCAGGGAGGCGTGCTCATGGCGCAGCAGAGAGGCAAGGGTGCGGTGCGTGCGTCGCACGGCCGCTTCCACTCCCTCCTCTCCGGCCTCGATGCGAACCGGCAGCGTGTTGATGAACAGGCCCGGCACCCGGTCCGCACCCTCTCCACCCTTGAGGCGGCCAAACAGCACCGTGCCGAACACCACATCGCTCCGCCCGGAGGTCGCCGCCAGCACCCGGGCGAACGCCAGGTGGAACAGGCTGGCTGGCGTCACCCCCAGCCGACGGGCCTGCTGGCGCAGGCGCTGGGCCAGATGCGGCTCCAGGTGGTGCCGGGACTCCTCGATTCCTGTCCCATCGCCCCGCACCTCCAGGTGGCCAAATGGCGCGGTGGGTTCCTCCACATCGCCCAGCAGCTCCTGGAAGAAAGCGGTGTGCGCCTCCTTTGTCAGACCCAGGCGGGCCTGGGCGATGTAGTTCCGATAGGGCAGCGGCGGGGGCAAGGCCTCAAACCCTCCGTTTTGAAAAGCCCCCATCTCCTCGAACAGCACCTCAAACGTGGTGTGGTCCGCCACCAGGTGGTGCTGGCGCAGCAGGAGCAGCCACCGGCCTTGGCTCGTGTCCTCGGCAATGGCGGCATGGAACAACGGCGCCACGCCCAGATCCAGCCGCTGCCGCCGCGGATCCAAGCGCTCCTGCAAGGCGGATGCCACATCCACCACCTCTGGCCCGAAGGCGAACTCCTCGATCGGCAGCGGCGCCTTCCGCCACACCACCTGCACCGGCTCGCTCAACCCTTCCCAGACAAAAGATGTACGGAAAATGTCGTGGCGGGCGATCACCGCCTCGAATGCGGTTACAAAATTCTCCAGTCGCTCGCGAGTGTCAAAGCCGAACACGGCAGCCAGCACATAGGCATCACCCTCTCGCTGCAAGAGGTGGTGGAATAACAGTCCTTCCTGCAACGGTCCGAGGGGGTAGATGTCCTGAACATTGGTGGCTCCACCCGGCACGGAGGCGACGATCC
>JBKDTB010000091.1:0-5727 GCA_046340515.1 Cyanobacteriota bacterium
CTGATGTTCAGCTATGTGCGGCGGTTGGATACTCCCGACAAGCCGGAGCAGCGACGGCGGGCTGGGCTGGTGATGGATGGCGAGCTGGTGCAGCGGGCGCTGAGGGTGGTGGCCCTGGCCAGCCACCGGCAGGAGCAGAACGGGAAGCCACTGTTCCAGCCGTTGGAGTTCAGCGAGGGCCTGGCCTGCGCGGCTCTGGTGAAGAGCAAGCCCATGGGCCTGGCCTTGGCCGTCGAGCAGGCCGAGGTGGTTCTCGCCTACTTGATGGAGCTGAGGCTGCTGGTGCGACCGGGGGCGGAGGCGGGTCAGTTGCGTTTCCCTCTGGATCCTCTCGCGGATCACCTGGCGGCGGCGGAGCAGTTCAACCGGCTGGAGGAACAAGCGCTGGTGGAGAGAGCAGCTGTGTGGGAGGCGTTTGTGGCCTCACTGGAGCCTCGCCCGCACGCCGAGCGCGAACGGATGCGCGGCTTTTTGTTGGCCCTGAGAGATGGGGCGATGGAGGCACAGAGCAAGGGCCAGCGTGCGCTGGCGATGCCAGAAGACGTGCCCGATCGGCTGGCGGCGCTGGGCTTTTTGGATCCCGAGGGCGAGCGCTACCGGCTGGCGCTGCAGCGAGCCCGCAAGTGGATGTGGGAGCTGGGGGTGCCTGTGGCGAGCGAGCGCCGCGACGCGATCGGGAAGCTGGCGGCGATGGCGGCGGCGCCGGAGGATTCCGAGAGGTGTGCGGCGAGGGATGTGGCGAGCCGGCGGCTGGCGCGGGTGTTAGCGGAGGTGGCGCCTGAGCGACAGGCAGAGCGGCGAGAGGAGCAAAAGGAGGCGGCGGTGGTGTTGGGGCTGATCGGCTCAGAGACCGGTGTGGATGCGCTGGAGAAGCTGGCGCGGGAAGGAGAGCAACCTGCGGAGCTGCGGAGGGCGGCGCTGGAGGCCCTGGGCTTGGCGGCCAAGCGCCTGGGCGGCGAGCGATCCCCACTGAGGGAACGGATCGAGGGATTGCTGGAGGAGCAGCTCCGCGCCGATGCTCTGGATCTGCTGGTGGAGGGCGAGGAGGGCTGGGCGGAGCACGACAGGCGACTGCCTGTGTTGCAGGGAGCCTCCAGGGGATTGCAGTTGGCGGCGTCGGCGGATCTGCCCCTGTTAGGCAGCGGTCCCGGCCGAAGGATGCCGATGCTCACCCTCACTGCCCTGAGGGAAGGGAAGTGCCTGCGGATCCGCACGGAGGTGGTGACTCCCACGGTGTGGAAGTTACCGCTGCCGGAATGGCCAGGGCTGGAGCCGCAACAGCTGGAGCTGGTGTTGGTGCCCGCTGATGACTACACAATCGGCTCGCCGAATGAGGAAACCGGCAGGGATGTATATTCCCAATTCCGGCAGAAATGCGAGGGAGTGAATGTGGAGGCCCAGCGCAAGGTGAGCTTGAAGGCCTATGCCCTGGTGCGCCATCCGATCAGCCAGGCGCAGTGGCGGGCCGTGGCAGAGCTGCCCGGTCTGGAGGGCGACCTAATCCTCAGCCCTGGCACCTACGACGCCAAGGGGCTTTGGGAGAGCCATGCCCAGCCCGGAGGTCTGGCGGTGGAAAGCGTGAGCTGGAACACCTGCCAGGAGTGGCTCAAGCAGCTGAATGGCTGGCTGCAAGAGAAGTGGCGGGCGATGGGCGGCAAGGGAGCGCCGCCTGTGTTCGATTTGCCCAGCGAGAGCCAATGGGAAGTGGCTTGTCGAGCGGGAAGCAATTATCCCTTCTACTTTGGCGATACACTAGATTCAAGTTGGGCGAACTATGACGGCGGAAGAGTTGTCTATGGGATTGGGGCTAGAAGAGGTGTATTTCGGAACAAGCCAACTCCAATCGGATTTTTCGGTATGGTAAACAGCTGGGGACTAACTGATATGCATGGCAATTGCCTGGAGTGGTGCAGTAACATGTGGCACCCAAATCCCGCGAGGAAGTTCCGACAAAGAAATGAGACATTGGGAGGCGAACCTGGACTTGTACACCGGGTGATTCGAGGCGGCTCCTTTTTTGGCGATCCAGAAGATTGCCGTGCAGCCTGCCGGAAGGCTACCCACGCTGGTGATATCAATACCAATATTGGTTTCCGCCCATACTGCAATCTTTCTATGAAACACCTGAAATAGCCTCTTATGCTTCCAGTTCCCATGAAGAAAGGAACCCAACTTACCGATTGTATGCTGGGATCCTTTAGGACGCTTCAGAAGCCTTTAGGTTCAGGCTGCTTATACCGGACATCCAGAACTACACCGCTGGGGAGAGCTGTATACCAGCTCAAAGAAATTACGTGCAGTGGATATTGTCGCAAATTAAATCAAGACTTGGTTGTATGGGTCGCTTCAAGTTGCCAATTCTGCCGGACTTTACAAATTGAAGGCATTAATATTGAAAAACCCTCTTAATCACTTATCTTATTTTGTTGCTTATCCCCAAGAAAATGTTTAATGGCAAGTCCGGCCGCTAGAACAGGCGCCGTTATGGCCGCTCCTTTTAGGAGAAGAACACCTGCGCCGGTACCAACGACTGCTTTAGCAATCTCTTTACCGCCAAACTTTACGGCATTTACGGCCATGACAGTTAGAAG
The DNA here is from genome assembly GCA_046340515.1 of Cyanobacteriota bacterium. Taxonomy (GTDB): domain Bacteria; phylum Cyanobacteriota; class Cyanobacteriia; order PCC-6307; family Cyanobiaceae; genus Cyanobium. Next base: position 2,592 of record JBKDTB010000091.1, read on the forward strand.
TGATGTACATGGTGATGGTAGAAGAGCCAATATGATGAGCACAAGCCACCGCAAGAAGTGTTGCAAGACTTAACTTGCTGAAGACTGGCTTCAAGGGGAAGCAGGCCCTAAATGACTGCTACAGAACCCTCTCTGACAACATGACCTTGCATTTTGACTGCCGTGCAGCGAGGCCATGAACACTGTTTGCCGGGTGACACAAGGCGGAAACACGAAGCTGAATGCTCGCACTACACAGGCTTGGAGGCTGGGTCGATTTAAGATACTTCCTCTTCATTCAAAGAAGTATAAGGGCCATTGCGATCTCCATTGATCCTGCAGAAGCTATAGAATCAATAAACAAGCGAACGTGAGACTATTGTCTTCAAGAATAGATAGGTCTGCATCAAAAATGTCGCGGACATAATCCTGAGCCCGGATCAAAGCTATATCGAGCTTCCTAAAGAAGAACAGACTGGTTGCAGCGCAATGAATGTGAGCAGTCTATGGCGATAGAATGTTCTCGAATGGGTCTAAATGGGTACAAAAGCCACTCAGGTTTTTTCCAGATGTACCGGCGATAACACCGTGACCAGCATTCGTTTGAAGAGTTTTTCCTGGCGTTTGATGGAAAACTTTCTGGTAACGTCCGCTGAATCAAGCTCGTCCAGTACACTCCTTGGGATGAACTGAAAAATGGTTTATGCAGCCCAGTTCTGCAAAGGGTTTGGTGCTCCACCAAAGCCCTTCTTGATGACGCAGGTGACTCCGCGACTGACTTGGTAAACCCGTGGAGTGGTACGTGGTCTTCACTTTGATCATGGGACGCAACGCCATAGAGTTCCAGAAAGGGCTGTCTGTAGCCGAGTTCCAGAAGCTCTATGGCACAAAAAACCAAGTGTGAAGGAGCCTTAGCCCAGATGCATTGGGCCTCACGGCATTCGTTGACCATGCTGCAGAGGGGCCCCTGAAGGGCTTGTTTACAGACGCAAGCTCAAGCGCTATCAGTGTCGGCAATGCGGCCACCAAGCGACAGTGACGGCAGGCACGATCATGGAGGCCACCAAGCTACCGCTGTCCATTTTGTTCCTTGCGTTCTATCTAATGGGTCAAACAGAGATCAGCATTACCTCTGTACACCTCAGCCGGCAACTTGGTGTTGCGAAAGACACAGGCAGGATGCTCCACAGCAATATTCTACGGGCTATGAGCGAGCGAGATGAATGCTATGCTCTGCAGGTAAAAGTCCAGATGGATGATGCCTATTTTGGCGGAGAACGCCCAGGGGGCATGGTAGGTCGTGGCTCGGAAGCCAAGGTACCTATCATCGCTGCCATCACCTTGAATGCAGCAGGGAATGCAATTCATGCAGAAAGTTCTCAAGTATCTGGGTTCACATCAGAGGCAATTGCTGACTGGGCACGGCAGAACTTGTCGAGTAGCTGCTCTGTGCTCTCAGATGGTCTCGCCTGGTTTCCGCTCGGTCGTCGCAGCAGGCCGCAGCCATACTGCAGTCGTCAGTGGTGGGCGTCATCCCAATGAGCTGCCCCAGTTTCGCTGGATCAAAATCCTGTTGGGAACCTAAAAACGAGTTTCAGCGGCACTTTTCATGCCTTCAACTTTTATGAATATGCCAAGCGCTATCCAGGTTGCTTCTGTTTCCGTTTCAACAGGCGTTTTAAGATGACGGCAATGGCGGAGCGGATCGCTAACGCTGTCTGCGTGTGCAAGCCATGCCCAGAACGAGCCTAAAGGATCGCGGAGCTTTATGCGTAATCAAGCTAAACTTTACACATGACTTTTAAATCAAAGAAATCTAATGTAACACTAATGAATTTTACCATAAGTGGTACCAGCGAGTGTTTTCAGCTTTATCTTTGAGAATCCTTGCAGCTTCACGAAGTTCATTGGCCTGCTGGCCAAGTTGAATGCCTTCTGCCAAGTTTTTTCCTCCTTGATAGCCGCTGATTGCATCAGTTATAATATTGGCAGAGATAATTGATCTTCCGATGTGTAGCCCCCCAGCGGCGACCTTCTTACCCGCTTGAACATATAGTGAATTACTCATGTTTTGAAGCTCTTGGCTTGCTTCCATCATTCTTTTTCTTCTATTAAAGAACATGGCAGTGAAAACGATACCCAAAAAAAATTTAAGGCCGGCCTCGACAGCAGAAGACCCTGTTTTACAAAATTTAACTCTCTCTCATGTCGGATCGCTGTTCAGTATGTAGGGACTTCTGAAAAAGCCAGGGCAAGCCTTCTCGATTTCGGCCAAGAAAATGGGGTCAGTGAGGTGGGTGCCTTTTTCTGGACAGTTCCGGCACATGAAATCGTTAAACCTGGACGGGATGGACAGGGTTCGATTTCATTATAGACCTCATCGGGAGTTTTGCCTCCCAGAGAGCTGTGCGGCCTTACATGGCAGTACCTCCACAGGAAGCGGGCCAGGCTGATTTCTGCCTCCCAGCCATCGCTGTAGGCGCGCAGATAGACCTCCTCGTACTTAACCGTCCGCCACATCCTCTCCACCAGGATGTTGTCGTAGCAACGCTTCTTCCCTGACCAACTGATCTTAATCCCCTTGGTTTGTAGGCGGGCAACGAAGTCGGAGGAGGTGAACTGGCAGCCTTGATCGGAGTGGAAAATCTCTGGCATGCGGCCCCCCTCAAGAGCCATGTCCAGCACCTGCAGACAAAACTCCGTGTCAAGGCTGTTGGAGAGCTTCCAGCTGAGCACATTTCTGGAGAAGAGATCCACGATCGCCACCAGATAAAGGAAACCCTTCTGTAGAGGAATATAGGTGATATCGGTGGCCCAGATCTGATCCACGGCCGTGATCTGGTTGAGATCAACCAGGCATGGAAAGCGCTTGGCTGGATCACCTGGAACTGTGGTGCGGGGTTTCTGGTAAATCGCTCGTAAACCCATGCGCCGCATGAGGTTTCGCACCCGGTCACGGCTGATTGGGATCCCATCTCTGGCGAGGTAGACCACCATCCGGCGGCTACCGCTACAGGGATCTTCCAGGTAGAGAGAATCAATCCTGGCCATGATTCGCAGCGTCGATTCCCGCAGCGGAATGGGTCGGTAGTAGAGCGTGGACCTGGGCAGAGCCAACAGCTCACATTGGCGGCTGATGCTGAGCTCAGGGTGATCG
>JBKDTB010000092.1:0-3600 GCA_046340515.1 Cyanobacteriota bacterium
ACGGATCCGCTCACGCAGCGCATCAATCTCGCTCACGCTGCTGCTGACCTGCACCACGGTTCGCCCGCCATGCTGCCGGCGGCGCACGGAGAAGGGCTCGAGAGCTGGCTGGGACCTGCGCCAAGCGATCCGGTGGCCTGCTGTTGGGAGCAAATTTGAATCAGCCCTGGGGCCTGGCGCTGCCCGAACCGACCCCAATGCCGCCACCCGCGACAAAGGCCGATGCAAACGCGCCTGCAGGTTGTGACTACTTTCGAGGCCATATCTAATCTCTTATTTCTCATCCGCGCCAGCGGCCTCGAAGAACGACTCCAGAAAAAGATTGTCCTGGAACTGGATTCTGGAACTGGGTTCCACCCATTCCCCTGCGCCCACCGTGTGGTGCTCGCATTCCAGCCAATCCGCCCATGTCCTCATTGCGGAGCATTCGCGCCACTCCAGGCAGATTGAACATCATGGCTGCGGCCTGCAGGGCGTGATCGGATGGATCAGGCAACCTGAATCATTCTATAGAACCACCGAAAGCCTGGCCCCAATGAAGAGCGAAGCGGAAATCCAACACATGCAGATGCTATTTCGACAGGGTTGCAGCAAGCGAAGAATAGCGGCAGAACTAGGGATATCCCGGAATACTTTAGAGCGCTATTTAAAAGCCGATCCAAGCCCGCCAAAGGAATCAGTGGCGAACAAAAAAAAGCTGTACATCTGCTTGGAATGGTTGAACAAGCAACAACTCACAGGAAAGGAAGATCGTCAAAAACTCTGGCAAAGAGCTCAAGAGGACATGCAAGTCATGATCAGCTATCGCACCCTTCTGCGTGCAATCCAAAAATGGAAACAAGCCAGTCATCATCACCCTGAACGCCTCTCCAGCAATGGGCTGGTGAAGACGGACTGGCGCATCGGCCCTTATCACTTCACAACTTCAGGAGAGCTAACCCTAAGGGGGGTGCGGATTGAGATATCACGGGCCCAAAGGGACCTTCTCGTTCTGTTTGTGAGGCACCCGAACCAGTTGATCTCCTATGAAGAGATTGCCAAACACCTCTGGCCTCAGCAAAAGCTGGGTCCCAATTGGCGCCGGAATGTCAGTCTCACAATTCATCGTTTGCGGCAGGTGTTTGCCATGGGGCCCCTTGGCGGGCAAATCTTCCAAAGCGTGTATCAGTGTGGGTATGTCTTGAATGCAGATGTGGACGCCAGCCATCCTCCATCCCTTCAGCGCCAGGTTGCGCAACGGCATTCAAGCACGATGCAAACAGAGAACCCCTTCTATGGAGAAGCCCACAGCTATTGGGCCAACCGAGATCCCTACAAATTGCCTCGACAGGAATACCTGCTGCAAAGAAGCATCAGGCTGGACCCAATGTTTGCAGAGGGGTACCTGGAACTCTGCTACTTCCAATTGCTTCAGTGCGTCTGGGGCATGCGGGCCGCTCAGTCCGTACGTCAGGATCTGCAAGAAATGCTTGAAACCATTGACGAATTAAGACTAAAACCCGCAGGATTGTTAGGAATCAAAGCTGAAGTGCAGAGCCTATTGCTCTGGCAGCCCCTCACCACGCAACGCCTCTATGGGGCCTGGCTGACCGAAACGCTTCCAAGAGGAATGCCCCTCTTTGCCTGGGCCAGACATCTCATCTTTACAGGCAAAGCCGAGACTGCACTGAGCTTGATCAAAGCGAATATCAACAAAGAACTCTGCCAAGGCTGGCTAATTTTAGCCATGGCACATCTCGCCATCGGCGATTGCAATGCCGCGGAGAATGCCATCCAAACACAACTCAGTCTTGATTCCACAATGGTGGGCACACGCTTGTTTCTTGCCCTCCTGCTCGCACGACGAGGCCAATCGGCGCAAGCCACAACTCACGTTCTGAAAACGGGGATTTTGGATCGCCCCTTTCAAGGGGTTCAAGCCCTCGCGGCCTACAGCCTGGCCCGGGGCTCACTCCAGCAACGCGCCCATCAGCTCCTCAACGAGGCCCTGGAACGAGTGCAACACAGGCCATCACATGAAGGTGCACTGGCTTATTGGGGCCTGGCTGCATTGGCATTGGATCGACCAACGGATGCCATTCATCTACTGAAGCTAAGTGTTGACAAGCACTGCTATTCAGCACCCGTTCTTTATAGCACTCCCCTATTGAAAATCTATGCCCACTCTCCAGCCTGCCGCCTATTTGCCCATAAAATGCGCAAATCATTTCCTGTTCGCGCCTAAGCTGCCTCCGTCAGGGCGCTCGCCGATGCCGGCATTTGCCAGGTGATCCCGCGGGCATTGGAGTCCCAGTTTCATCCCGGGGAACGGGTCTGCGCCCGCCGTGGACCCGGGGCGGGGCTGTGAACGAGGCGTTGGTGTTCAAGCGGCCGGGTGCTGTCGCCCGGGCTGAACCCGGCCACTGGAGCCAACCGGCTCAGGTGATCACCGTTGGCCGCTCCATTCCCGTGCGCTCACGGATCTGCGCCAGGTCGTCGATGGCGCGGATCAGATCTCCCAGGGCCACCTGGGGATCCTGGGCCAGGGCGCCGCTGGGGGGCACATAGCTCTCCAGATAGACGCGCAACGTGGCGCCCTGGGTGCCCGTGCCGGAGAGGCGGAGCACCACCCGGCTGCCGTCGTCGAGCAACAGGCGCAGCCCCTGCCCCCGGGTGACGGAGCTGTCCACCGGATCGGTGTAGGCGAAGTCGTCGGCGGTGGCGATGGCGCGGCCGGCGAAGCGCTCGCCCACCAGGGCGGGCAGCATCTCCTTCACCCGGCCATAGAGGCCATGGGCCGCGTCGCTCGCGATCGCCTCGTAGTCGTGGCGGGAGTAGTAGTGGCGGCCGTAGCGGCCCCAGTGATCCGCCATCACCTCCGCCACGGAGCAGCCGCGCACGGCCAGGATCTGAAGCCAGAACAGCACGGCCCAGAGGCCATCCTTCTCGCGAATGTGGTTGCTGCCGGTGCCGAAGCTCTCCTCGCCGCAGAGGGTGATGCGACCGGCGTCGAGCAGGTTGCCGAAGAACTTCCAACCCGTGGGCGTTTCAAAGCAGGGCAGCCCCAGGGCCCGGGCCACCACATCGGCGGCGGCGCTGGTGGGCATGGAGCGCGCCACCCCCGCCAGGCCATCGGCATAGCCCGGCGCCAGGGTGGCATTGGCGGTGAGCACCGCCAGGCTGTCGCTGGGGTTCACGAAGCAGCGGCGACCCAGGATCATGTTGCGATCGCCATCGCCATCGCAGGCGGCGCCGAAGTCGTAGGCGTCGCCATCCATCAGCAGGGCGGCCAGATCGTGGGCGTAGGTGAGGTTGGGATCGGGGTGGCCGCCGCCGAAGTCTTCGAGGGGGATCCCGTTGCGCACGGTGCCGGCCGGGGCGCCCAGCTGCCCCTCAAAGATGCGGCTGGCGTAGGGCCCGGTGACGGCGTGAAGGGCATCAAAGGCAAAGCGGAAGTTGCCCTTCAGCAGCGCGGCCAGGCGATCGAAATCAAACAGCGTCTGCATCAGGGCCGCGTAATCGTCCACCCCGTCGATCACCTCCACCGTCATGGCGCCCAGCTGGTGGGTGCCGGGTTGATCCAGGGGGAAGGGGGAAGCGTCAAGGATGCGATAGCTCTCC
>JBKDTB010000093.1:0-3714 GCA_046340515.1 Cyanobacteriota bacterium
GATGCGATGGGTGAGGGCGCGGGTTTTGCCGCTGCCCGCCCCGGCCACCACCAGCAGGGGCCCGGTGGCGTGATCCACGGCCCGGCGCTGGGCGTCGTTGAGACCGGCAAGAAAGCTCATGGCTGGATGGTATCGAGCCGCAGCCCCGTAGGGTGCCAAGCGGTTCCACCGCCCCTGGCGCTTTGAAGGCGGCTCCCTCCCCACCCCCTGCCTTCCGGCCAGACATCGAGGGGATGCGGGCCGTCGCCGTGCTGGCGGTGATCCTGTTTCATCTGCACCATTCCCTGCTCCCCAGTGGTTTTTTGGGGGTGGACGTGTTCTTTGTGATCTCGGGCTTCGTGATCACGGGCTCGCTGACGCGCCATCAAGAGACGCGCTTGCGGCCCTTCCTGCTCAACTTCTACGCCCGCCGCGTCAAGCGCCTGCTGCCGCTTCTCCTGGTGTGCGTGGTGGTCACCGCGTTGCTGGGCGCCTTGGTGGTCACCCCTGGCTCGGAGGAGGAGGCGGCGATCTGGCCGACGGGGCTGGCAGCGCTGTTCGGCGCCAGCAATCTTGTGCTTCATGCCGAGCAATTTGATTATTTCGCGACCTCCACAACCCTCAATCTGTTCACCCACACCTGGTCGCTCGGCATCGAAGAACAATTTTATCTGTTGTATCCGATCCTGTTCTTTGCCACGGGGCTGGCGCGCGGTGGCCGGGGGGCGGCGGGGCGGCTGGCCCTGGCCCTGGCCCTGCTCAGCGGGGCGTCTCTGATCAGCTGGCTGGTGCTCAGCGGACGGGATCCGCAGCTGGCCTACTACTTCTTTCCCGCGCGGATTTGGGAGCTGGCGGCGGGTGCTCTGGCTTTTCTGGCCTGGCGGGCTTGGCCTCCGCTGGCGTCCAGGGGCTGGGTTTCCGAGCCGCTGGCTCCAGGGCCTCGGGCTCCAGCCGCCGTGACGTCCGGTCGCTTGGCTCCAGGCGGGCTCCAGGGGCTGGCTGTGGCGGGGCTGGCCGCGGCCCTTCCGGTGCTGCTCGCCCTGCCCCGCTCCCTGGCGCCCCTCACCACGGTGGCCGCGGTGGCCGTGACCGCCCTGCTCCTGTGGGGGCTGACCCCCGGCCATCGCGCCGCCCGACTGCTGAGCACCGCGCCGATGCGCCAGCTGGGCCGCCTCTCCTATGCCCTCTACCTCTGGCACTGGAGCGTGCTCTCCCTCAGCGCCTGGACCGTGGGCATCCACCCCTGGACGGTGCCGTTCCAGCTGGCGCTCATCCTGGCGCTGGCCCTCTGGAGCCACCACGCCATCGAAACGCCCCTGCGGCGGGCCCGCTGGGGCGGCTCGCCCCCGCGCACGCTCCTGCTCGGCCTGGCAACGGTCGCGGCCTCCGCCCTGGTGCTGTTTCCCCTCGGCCACGGCCTGCGGGGTCGCCTGTTCAGCGGCGACCGGGCCAAGGCCGACACCACCCCCTGGCAGAAACGGGTGGGCATCCGCGGCACCTCCATCCTCGGGGCCCACTGCCACAACGCGCCGAACGTGGCGGATGACGACTTCAAGCCCTATGCCAGCCGTTGCACCACCCCCCGCCGGCCCGGCGATCGCCAGCGCCTCTTCGTGCTCGGCGACAGCCATGCCCTCGCCCTCCTGCCCCTGGTGGAGCGGCTGCACGCGGATCTGCCCCTGCGGATCACCCACTACTCCCGCAATGGCTGCCCCATGCCGCCCTCCGCGAGCCAGCATCTGGAGCCGGGCTGCTGGACCTTCAGCCAGCTCGCCCTGGCGGATGTGCTGGCCTCCGCGGGGGCGGGGGATGTGGTGCTGGTGCACAACTACTTCCGCTCCCATTTCGGAGCCGGCGACGACACCCGCGCCATGCAGCTGGACGGGCGGGGCCGCCCCCTGGAGAAGGAGGCCGCCAAGCTGGCCGCCTACGAGCGGGCCCTTGTCGCCTTGGCGGACACCCTCGCCGCCAAGGGGGCCTCGCTGCTGATCGTGGCGCCCGTGCCCCGCTTCCTCGACCTGCGCGTCGACCGTGTCCTCTGCGTGCCGCAATGGTTCCGGCCCTGGCCGCCTGCCGCCTGTCGCGAGCGGCTGGCGCACTCCCTGGCCTCCCACCGGGCGGACCACCGGGCGATCGCCGCCGTGCTCGCCGCCCCGGGGGCCACCCGGGCCAACGTGCATGTCTTTGACCCGGCCCTCACCCTCTGCCCCGACGGGATGTGCCGCACCCTCGACGCCCGGGGGGAACTCCTCTGGCGCGACCGGGATCATCTCAATGAACGGGGGGCGGTGCGCCTTGCCCTGCCGCTCGAGACCTTTCTGCGGCAGAGACACCTTCTGGCCCCCCCTCTAAATTGAGCCAGCCTCCCCCATGCCTGCCGTTGTCTGAGGGAACCGCCTTCCGCCCGATCCCCGTCTTCATTGGCTACGACCCCCGGGAGCGGGCCGCCACCAATGTCCTGATGGACAGCCTCTACCGGCAGAGCAGTGTCCCCCTGGCGATTTCGCCGGTTGTGACCCCCCAGCTCGCCGGGGTGTTTCAGCGCGAGCGGGATCCCCGCCAGAGCACCGCCTTCTCCTTCACCCGCTTCCTGGTGCCCTGGTTGATGGGCTATCAGGGCTGGGCCATCTTCATGGACTGCGACATGCTCTGCCGGGGCGACATCGCCGAGCTCTGGGCCCTGCGGGATGACCGCTTCGCCGTGCTCTGCGTGCAGCACGACCATCGGCCCGGCGAATCCTCGAAGTTCCTGGGGGAAGTGCAGAGCGCCTACCCCAAGAAGAACTGGAGCTCCCTCATGCTCCTCAACTGCGCCCGCTGCACCGCCCTCACCCCCGACTACGTGAACAGCGCCAGCGGCCTGGAGCTGCATCGCTTCAGCTGGCTGGAGGGCGATCACCAGATCGGCGCCCTGCCGGACCGCTGGAATCATCTGGTGGATGTGCAGCCCCCGCCCCTGGAGCCCGCGGACGCCGGCGGCCCCACGCTCCTCCACTGGACCCTCGGAGGCCCCTGGTTCCGGGAGCAGCGCACGATGGGGGGGCCCCTGGCGGCGGAATGGTTCAGCGCCCGGGACGATGCCCTCCGTCTGTGGGACTGAGCCTCGTCACGGTCTGCATGAACCGGCGGGAGCATTTGCTGGCCACAGCCCCCCGCGTGGCCGCCTGGCCCCACCACATGGAGCATTTGATCGTGGATTGGAGCAGCGCGGTGCCCCTGCGGGCAGACGACCTGCCTCCGGATCCGCGGGTGCGGCTGCTGCGGGTGGAGGGCGAAACGCGCTGGAATCTCTGCCGGGCCTACAACTTCGCCTTCGCGCGGGCGCGGGGGGAGCGGCTGCTCAAGCTGGATGCCGACGCCTGGCCCACCGACCACCTGGATCCGGAGGATTCCTCCCTGCGGCTGCCCTTGCCGGGGGAGCCGCTCTGCGCCTTCGGCCGCGGGCCTGAGGGGCGCAAGGGGCAGTTCCTGGTGGATCAGGGCCTGCTCGCCGCCGTGGGGGGCTTCAACGAACTGCTGGTGGGCTATGGCTTTGACGACAAGGACCTGCTGGCCCGCCTGCTCCTCTGGAGCGGTCAGCCGGCGCGAGCGATCCCCGAGGCGGGAATCGGGGTGATCGCCCACTCGGACGCGGAGCGGGCGGAGCTGGGGGCGGGGCGCACGGAACTGGCCGGCAGCCAGGGCCTGGCCGCCATGCGCGCCACCCGCCTGGCCAATCGCCTCGTGGCCGCCCAT
>JBKDTB010000094.1:0-5638 GCA_046340515.1 Cyanobacteriota bacterium
GCTACAGCGACCGCCAGCAGGCCAAGGAGGCCGGTTTCCGCTGGAACGAGCCCGTGGCCGGTGCCTGGACGAAGCGACTGAGCGAGCGGGAGGCTGCGGCCCTGCCCTTCCCGGTGCAGCCGGTGACCTGCCCCTGAGCGGGAAGGTTGTGCAGAATTTTTACCAATCTCCGAAGCCCATCCGTGGAAGCTTCTGACTCCGCCTCCTCCATGGCCACCCTGGGGTCATGCAGCACCTCCCTCCCGGTTCCGATCCCTCAGGCGCCTTGACCCCGTCTGGATCGTCCAGCTCCAGCCCCAGGGAGCACAAGCCGGTCGACCCGATGCAGGAGCGGGTGCGGCGCTGGCAATCCGTGCGCTCCTGGGCCCGGCTGATCCGGGAGGCGGAGGCCCTCTGGCACGTGGACGCCCGCTTGCTCCATCGCCTCGCCGCCGAGGAGTTGGTGCGATTGGTGCAGGAGGTGCCGCCCCGCCTGCGCCGCCGCGTCAACCGCTGGTTGGAACGCTTCCATGTGGCCACGCGGTTGAAGTAGGGGGCAGTGCTTGTGCCCAGCGCATTGTTATGCCGTGCATGCCTGGGCCAACGTTCTTCTCCGAACACAGCCATCGTGCCTGTCGGACGACGATTTTTCTTTGCTGGAACCAATCGGTTGAACTTGGCCTTTGGGCCGGGTTATTTGTAGCGATGACTACTATTTGAGCCTGGATTGGGCCCTGCGGCTCTCCATCGGCATCAGACGCTATTGGGAGTGATCGAAATCACAGCTTAGCGGCGACTTGGCTCAATACTCACCCCTTTTTTTGGTCTTATGGTCGAGAAGTGTGAACATGCATCGTATGAACTTCTGACTGTCAAGGTTAAGAGTGACGGACACGTCATGTATCATGGTTTGATCATGAGCTAGCGCTGACGGTTTTTTCCTCGGCAAGTCTGTCCCCAGAGCAGCTGTAAAAAACTTGCACGCTGATCTGTTCACCTACTTTAAACGTATCTTTGACGCAAGCTCTTGTTTCTAGAGAGTTTAGGTCAACAATTTTGTTCTGTGCAAATCAAAACACAGTCCGGCTTCCTTTGTAGGTAGATGACAGCATATTTGTGATTGTAAAGATAATCTCACAGGCCCTGAGTTGAGGCAACGCACTAGTACCATCAGGACAAGTCGCCTTGACTTCCTCATGTCTCAAGACCTATCGTTGCTGCTGCCTGGTGTACATCAGGCTCTGTCAAACCTGGCAAGCTCTGATAGGTTCTGGGAGGTTATTCATCTCTCTTTTGGAGACAATTTCGATCAGATCCAAGCGCGTGCTCTGCAGCAGCAATGGAAGGATCGGGATTTCAGTCGAATCCCTACGATTGAATTGGTTGAACAAAACGTGCTGGGATCTGCCTTCGGTGGATATGCCAGTAGCACGAATACTATTTATTTATCTCGCGACTTCCTTCTGCGTCAGGATCGTTCAATTGTCACGCAAGTGATAGTGGAAGAAATTGGCCATTTTGTTGACTTTACAATTAATAAGGAAGATAGCGCCGGTGATGAGGGAAAAATCTTTGCCAAGTTGTCCTTGGGCCAGGATTTGAGTCAGCAGGAAATGCGACTTCTCCAAAGTATCGATGATAGAACCACGATCAATGTAAACCAAGAAAATCTCTCCATTGAACAAAGCAGCTTGGTCCTGGAGGACCTGCTCTCTCACACTCCCGCAGATCTTGTCTCAGCACTCCTGGGGTCTGGTGTATCTGCAATTGATATTAGTTATACGGGTACAGATGGAGCGGCAGGAATTTTTAGTGGCGGACTTGCTGCAGGTATTGGAATTGATTCAGGGATTGTTCTGAGCACTGGAAATATACTCAATGCCATCGGTCCCAATGATCTTACCAGTACGTCTACGGCATTTGGTGTATCCGGTGACATTGACCTAGATGATATTGTTGGATTTGGGTCAACATATGATGCGTGTATATTGGAATTTACTTTTATACCATCTGCAAGCATCGTCAGTTTTTCATTCGTCTTTGCATCAGAAGAATATCCTGAATTCGTCGGCAGTCAGTTTAATGATGTCTTTGCTTTCTTTGTCAATGATGTCAATATTGCCATCATTCCAGGAACTACAACGCCAGTTTCCATTAATAACGTAAGTCCGGTTACAAATTCATCTTTTTATATTTCAAATGAACTGAATACTGCTGACGTTGAATTTGATGGATTTACTACTGTTTTGAGTGCAGTTGCCTCCAGCCTGGCCCCAGGAATACCCGCATCCGTCAAGCTGGCAATTGCAGACACATCTGATGCTATTTATGATTCCGCTGTATTTATCCAAGCCGGCAGTTTTGCTAATCCAACGTTGGTCACGGTGTCGGCGAGTGACCCCTCGGCTGTTGAAGATACAAGTTCAAGTTCTAGAAGTGGTGAATTCATCATCAGTCGAACTGGATCGACAACAAATCCACTGACAGTTTCCTTTAGTCTCTCGGGCTCTGCGAGTGCAGCTGATTATGCGGGAATCCCTACGGTTATCACCATTCCAGCTGGAGAGAGTTCGGCGATTGTCACCATAGCTCCTATCGACGATGCTCTGCTTGAAGGTAATGAAACGGTCATTCTCTCGCTGATCGATGGGACTGGCTACGACTTGGGCTTGCCGAGCAGTGCCACAGTTGTTCTTGAAGACAATGAAACTCAGCCTGTCAACATTACACTTGCAGTAAATCCTGCAACTGTTGTTGAGGATCAGGGCCTCCCCTTGATCTTCACATTTACCCGCTCTGGCTCTGTCAGTAATCCACTTACGGTGAATTACAACGTAGGTGGATCCGCAAAGTTTAATCTTGATTACACGCAGACAGGAGCATCAACTTACTCTGGGACCGCCGGTTCAGTTTTCTTTGCTAGTGGATCGAACACTGCTTCAATCACCATCTCCCCAGGGCAAGATCTTGATGTTGAACCCAATGAAACTGTTGCATTAACTCTCGCCGCAGGAACTGGCTACCTCGTGGGAACAGCCACAGCGGTGACGGGTTTCATTAATGACGATGATCAAAGTATCACCTTGTCGGTCTCCCCTTCAAGTGTGGCAGAGGACGGCTCAACAAGCATTGTTTATACATTTGTTCGTACTGGTGTGACGAGCAATCCATTAACAGTTAACTATACTGTCAGTGGGTCGGCGGCATTCAACTCGGATTACACGCAAGCAGGTGCATCAAGTTTTACTGGCATCAGTGGCACGGTCAGCTTTGCTCCTGGAGCATCAGTTGCTGTTATCGCAGTCGATCCTACTGCAGATTTCCTTCTAGAAACGGACGAAACGGTCTCCCTCGCACTGGCTACTGGATCTGGATACACCATTGCAACCCCTGGGCAAGTTACGGCAACCATCATTGAGTCACCGCCTCCTGTGATTACTCTGGAGCTCTCGCCGGCTTCAGTTCTCGAAAATGAGAGCAACAACTTGGTGTATACGTTCACCCGAACCGGAGCGACCACCTCCGCCTTGACAGTAAGTTATTCAGTTGCGGGTACGGCCTCCCTTGGTATTGATTACACAGGTATCGGAGCGGAACCCTCCACCAAGTCGGTCACTTTTGCTGCAGGATCGGCAACTGCCACGGTCTCTGTAGATCCCAGCGGCGATAACACTGGAGAACTGAACGAAACGGTTACCCTGTCGCTCCTTGAAGGCTTGGGTTACACCATTGGTACCTTTGCTCCAGTGACAGGGACCATCGTCAATGATGATGCGATTTTCAGCAGCGCTTTTGATCTAGTCCTCCTGCAAGATCTCTCTGGAAGCTTTGGTGATGACATCTCCAACGTCAGAACATTGATCCCTAATCTGATCAGTGACGTTAATTCTCTTCAGCCAAATACACCCATTGGTATCAGTAGTTTTGTCGATAAACCAGTGTCTCCATTCGGAGGTGGGCTCGATTATGTCTATCGAACAGATCAGTCTCTGACCACGGATTCCGCAACATTGCAGTCGATTTATGATGGCTTGAGCATCCTCTATGGGGACGACTCCCCCGAAGCCCAACTAGAAGCGTTATTACAGGTTGCCTCTAGGCCCTCTGAAATCGGTTTTCGGGCTGGGACCAAACGTGTTGTTGTTCTGTTCACTGACGCTTCTTATCATGTTGCAGGTGATGGTGCTGCAGTTGGCATTACAACTCCCAATAATCTCGACGCTATCCTGGATGGGACTCCAGCCGGTACAGGAGAAGACTATCCAGGCGTCGCCCAACTCGGACAAAAGCTGATTGATGCCAATATCCTGCCGATATTTGCCGTAACCACTGATCAAGTTAACGTTTATCAGGCTCTGCTGCAGGATTTATCTATTCCAGGCTCGGTGGTCACTCTGGATAGTAATAGTTCAAATATCACAGATGCGATTCGTAGTGGCCTCGCCAATCTATTCTTTGTCAACATAACAGCACCTACCTCTGGTCTTGTCACAGACGAGAATGGTGGCACTGCAACTTTTTCGGTGGAACTCAGCATTCAGCCAACCGCTGACGTCTCCATTTCTTTGCAACTATCTGATCCCACAGAGGGTACTCTCTCAACCAGCTCGTTACTTTTCACCTCAACCAACTGGAATACTCCTCAAATTATTACGGTTACTGGAATTGACGATCCTGAAAGTACAGGCCTGCTTGACGGTGACCAGCCGTACCTCATCAATACCGGTCTTGTTGCCAGTGCTGATCCTAATTATAATGGCCTTAATCCCATTGATATTGCAGTTGTCAATCAAGACCGTGACACTAATATCATTTCCTTGGCCACTTCACCTGTTTCGGTGACAGAAGATGGTTCCAGTAATCTCATCTTTACCTTCACACGCAGTGGTGACACCACTGCTGCGTTAGACGTGAACTACACCGTGGCTGGAACAGCCACTCTTGTAACAGATTACACCGGTATCAGTAAGAAGCGCACCATCAAAACCATCAGCTTTGCCGCAGGATCATCTACTGCAACAGTCACGGTGGATCCTAAAGCTGATACTGAGCTTGAAGCCGACGAAACTGTGGAGCTAACCATGGTTGGCGGAACGGGCTATACCATTGGCACCACGGCAGCGGTTATTGGAACGATTAGTAATGATGATTTACCCCTCATTACCCTGGCGGTGTCGCCCAAAACAGTCACCGAAGATGGGACCAGTAATCTCGTTTATACCTTTACCCGAACAGGTGATAATACCTCTGCGTTGGATGTGAATTACACCGTGGCTGGAACCGCCACCCTGGGGACGGACTACACCGGCATCGCAAGAAAGCGCACCACAAAGACGGTCGCTTTTGCAGCTGGGGCGTCCACTGCCACGGTGACCATAGACCCTAAAGATGACACCGAGATTGAGTCGGATGAAACGATAGAGCTAACTTTGATCAGTGGCACGGGCTATAGCATCGGCACAACGTCTGCCGTTCTGAGCACAATCAGTAATGACGACTTACCAGTGATCACCCTCGCACTATCTCCTAAGGCGGTAACAGAAGATGGTGCCAATTCTTTGCTCTACACATTTACCCGCACAGGTGAGACCACGGCAGCCTTAGATGTTTATTATACCGTTGCTGGTTCAGCAATTCTAGGCACTGATTACACTGGTAT
>JBKDTB010000095.1:0-7353 GCA_046340515.1 Cyanobacteriota bacterium
CCCGCCCCAGCAAGGCGGTGGTGAGAAAGGAGAGTCCATGGCGTTTGCGCGCGTAGCGACTGGTGAGGGTGGTGGTCACGGCCACCAGGCGAATGCCCCCCCCGGCGCCCGTGGCCCGCAACAGTTGATCCGCCATCCCCAGCCAGCCAGCTCAGCTTCATCGAAGGTAGCCCTCGGGGGAGAGGGGGTGGAGCAAGCCCCCCTCCAGCCGCCAGCCGTTGGGGATGCGCGGGAGAAACACCTCCGGTTCGTGGGTCACCACCAGCAGGGCCCGGTCCTTCGACAGGTTGAGGAGGAGGTCGAGCACGCCGTCGCGCATGGTCCAGTCCAGGCCGGCGGTGGGCTCATCGAGCAACAGCACCTTGGCGTCGCGCAGCAACTGGGCCGCCAGGGCGAGGCGCCGCTGTTGGCCGCCGCTGAGCTGCTCGGGCACGGCGGTGAGGGGCAGATCCTCCAGACCCACCCGCGCCAGCACCATCCGCAGGTCGTCGCTGGAGAGCTTCCGCTGGCCAAGGCGCAGATCCTGCCCCACGCTGAGGCCCAGGAAATGGCGCTCGGGAAACTGAAACACCAGGCCGCAGAGCCACCGGCGCTGGCGGGCGGTGACGGGGGTGTCGTTCCAGCGGATCGTGCCCCCATCCGGATCCGCCAAACCGCAGATCACTTCCAGCAGAGTGCTCTTGCCGCTCCCGCTCCGACCCGCCACCAGGGTGGGCCTGCCGGGGGCCAGGCGCAGGTTGATGGCCCGCAGCACCGGTTCGGCGGTGGTGGCCGGGTGATAGCGAACCGACTGAAGCTCAAGCATCACGCCAGCTTGCCCCCCCAAGGGGAGGTGGGGTGGCAGCCTGAGGCCAATTGCCCTGCCCCTGCCGTGGACGTGCGCTTTCTCGAGGTGGATCCCTTCAACTGCTGGTTTTGGCTCCGTTTTGCCCATCCCCCGGGCCAGGGCGAGCGGGCCTATGTGGAAACGGCCTTCGACTGCTGGTTCTACTTGGGCAAGCTGGGGGGCTTCAACGCCGAAAATCTCCAGACCCATGAGGCGGGCGCGGAGCTCAGCTGGCTGGCCTGGCAGAGCGAGCAGGCGGAGCAGGCCCTGCCGGCCTTGATGCACAGCATGGGGGCCATGGAGTATCAAGGCGCGTGGGCGCGTTGCTGGTTGGATCTGGGCACAACCGACGCCTTTGCCCTGGATGTGCTGATCAACACCCTGCGGCAGATCGATCGCGATGTGGTCGAACTCTGCGAACTGGTGATCGGCGGGCGCAATGAAGACTGGCCGATCGATGAGGAACCCGAGGGCCTGTTCCTGGACGGGGAGGGAAGCCTGCCGGCGGGGCTCCCCGCTGGCGGTCCCCCGGGCCGCCCCCGCTGAGCCCATGGTCCGGGAACGGCGTCGCCTGCTGATTCCACCCTCGCGCCTGGAAGAGCGGATCCCGCTCACCGCCCCCGAGCGCCACTACCTCCAGCGGGTGCTGCGGTTGGGGGCGGGCCAGGGGTGCGATGTGGTGGACGGGGCGGGGCATCGCTGGGGGGCCCGGTTGATGGCCGAGGGCCTGCTCGCCCTGGAGCAACCCCTTATCGCCCCCCTGGAGGCTCAGAAGGCTCCGACGCCCCTGTTGGAGCTGGCGGTGGCCTTGCCCCGGCAGGAGGTGGAGGTGGTGTGGCGCATGGCCACGGAGCTGGGCCTGGATCGGTTGCAACCCTTGCGGGCGGAGCGTTGTCAGGGTCGCGAGCACTGGCCCCTGGAGCGCTGGCGGGCGATTGTGCGGGAGGCCACGGAGCAATGCGAGCGGTTGTGGCTGCCGGAGTTGGCGACGCCCGGGGCGGCGGCGGCCTGGTTCGCGGCGCCCGGTGATCCGGCTGGAGTCGTGGTTGGCGCTCCTGGAGAGCCGGAACGGGGCCTCAACCTGCTGGCAAGCAGCCGGGGCGAAGGGCTGCCGCTGCTGCCGGATCTCCTGGCTGAAACATCCGCCAGCGACGGGGCCCGGATCGTGCGCGTCGCGATCGGGCCGGAAGGGGGCTGGAGCCCGGCGGAGGAGGATGGGGCGCGGGCGCGGGGGTGGATCGCGGCCAGTGCCGGACCCACCATCCTCCGCACGGTCACCGCGTCCGTGGCGGCGGCGGCCTGGCTGTCGAGCTGGCGCGCGGCCCTCAGCTCTTCATCATCCCCTTCGCCATCGCCTTGAAGGCACCCAGGTTGGCGCCGGCCTTGCGGCGTTGGCGGGGAGTGGCGCCACCCGGCACCACGCACTCCGGCGCAAAGGTGGAGAAGGAGGGCGCGGGGCGGCTGGCAGCCTCCGCGGCCAGCTGGGCGGCGATCTCCTCGGCGGTGGTGCGCACGGGGGCGGCCTCTGGAGCGGTCCCTTCCGCGGCGGTGGCGGGGGCGGCGGCGGCGGGAGCCGCTGGAGCGGCCGGGGCGGGAACGGTCTCAGGAGCCGCCTGGGTGGGGGCGGGAGCGGGGGCTGGCTTCTCCTGTCCCGCCACCGGCGCCGGTGGCGCCAGGATCACCTTGGGCTCCGTTCCCTTGGCGGCCTTTTGCTTGCCCTGGTCGTTGCCCTGGTTGTTGCCCTGGTCGTTGCCCGGCTCGGTGAGATCGAGGAAAAACTTCTGTTTCCGGAAGAAGAACATGACCGGGGGACGGCTTCGGTGTGCCGATTATCCGCCGCCGCGACCCTGGCGGCGCCAACCCTTAGACCTGTGCAACAGATCCACCGGTTCATGCCGCCCCTCTCGTTGTCGTTGCCCAGCCAGGGGGGCAGCCACTGGCTGATGGCGCTCGCGATCAATGCCCTGCTGATCGGCCTGGCCCGGCGGGCCCCCCTGCTCACCCCCGCCGGCTGGGTGCACGCCGGGATCCTCGGCACCGTGCTGTGGGGGAGCCTCGGCTGGCGGGGCTGGCTGGCGGTGGTGGCCTATCTCGCCCTGGGCTCGGCGGTCACCAAGCTGGGCTTTCGCGTCAAGCAGGCCAGCGGCCTGGCGGAGGGCCGCGGTGGCCGGCGCGGGCCGGAAAACGTCTGGGGGTCGGCGCTGGTGGCGGCCCTTCTGGCGATGCTCACCCCTTGGGCGGGGCTGGAGGCCACCCGGCTGCTGGTGGCCTTCGCCGCCAGCCTTGCCGCGAAGCTGGCCGACACCTGCGGCAGCGAGATCGGCAAACGCTGGGGGCGCCACACCGTGCTGATCACCACCCTCCGGCCCGTGCCGCGGGGCACGGAGGGGGCGATCAGCCTGGAGGGCACGGCGGCCAGCGCGGCCGGCAGTGCCCTCATGGCCGCGGTGATGGCAGGCCTGGGGGTGATCGACCCCCCCGCGGCCTGGGCTTTGGTGGCTGGGGTGGGGCTGGTGGCCACCCTGCTGGAGAGCCTGCTGGGCGCCACCCTGCAGGGGCGCCTGGCCTGGCTCAGCAACGAGCTGGTGAACGGCCTGCAGACCCTGGTGGCGGCCCTGCTGGCCCTGGCCCTGGCGGGCTGGGTGTCCGGGGCGACCTGAGCCGGATCAGGGCCCCGGAGCCCCCTCGCGCGGCGTCATCCGGCGGAGGCCTCCACCGCGGGATCACGGTTCTGGCGCCAGGTGTCCGCATGGAGGCGCAGCTGCCGCAGGGCGGCGTTGCAGCGGCGCTCGGCCATCCGCGGATGCATCCCCAGCCGCTGACCCAGTTCCGCCCAGGTGCAGCGGAGCAGCACACGGCTGAGCACGAGGTCGCGCTGGAGGGGCTCCATGGCTTGGAGCTGGCGGCGCAACCAGGTTCGCTGGGCCCCCTGCCGGTGATCAGGCCGTGGCGGGGCCTCCCGGGGGAGGGAGAGGGGATCGGCCAGCTGCTCCAGCCAGGTGCCCTGCCCCTCCCCCTCAAGGGCCTGGCTCTGGGCCGCGTCCAGGCTCAGGGGGATGGCGACCTGTCGGAGGACCCGGGCCGCCTCCAGTTCCGTGAGGGAGCAGCCCAGGGCCGTCGCCAAGTCCTGGAGCCCCAGGGGGGGCAGGCCAGCGCCGCGCCGTCGCTCCAGCAGGCGCCAGGCCCGCTGGTGGAGGTCCCACACCGGGCGGGGGGGACGGATCCAAGCTTCCCGGTCGCGGATCTCATGCTGAATCGCCCCGCGCACGTAGGGCACGGCGAAGGTGCTGAGGCGGCGGGCCCGGCCGGGGTCGAAGGCCTCCACCGCCCGGATGAGCCCCTGGCAGCCCACCTGCACCAGATCGCAGTGGGGCAGCCGGCTGATCCCCCGGAAGCGGCCCGCCACGCTGTGCACCAGTCCGAGGTTGGCCGCCACCAGCCGGGTGAGCCAGAGGAGACGGGAGGCCGGGTCCGTGCTGCGGGCAGGGGCGGCCATCCAGAGGCCGTTGCGGTTGGCGTGGCGGGGCGGGTCGGCGGGGGACTGGCGCCGCAGGACGCGGGAAGGGGGATGGGACGACAGGGCCATGGTTCACACGGCTGACTGTTTTGAGGGTCGGGGGGGCGCGGCCGATTGCCATCCTCCGAACAGGGGACGTCCCTTCCCCCCGTCCAGGGGAGGCCCCTCTTCCCCCCTCGGGGGGCAGGCTCCCCCATCCAGGGGAGGGAGGATCAGGCCCGCTCGCTCACCACCCCACAGGCGTCGGCAGCTCCCGGGGGTGCAGGCCCGCCCAGTCGTTCAAGGCCCGCCAGCGCCGCACCCGCTCGAAGAGGAAGCGGTGCCCCTCGCTGTTGCCGTGGAGGCCGTCGGCCGTGAGCCAGCCAGACCAGCGGGGCTGCTCCAGGAACGCTTCGAACACCGGCAGGAAGGGCACGTCGGCCTCCATGCAGGCTTCTTCCAGCAGGCTTTCGTAGACGCGCACGTCGGCCAGGGAATACCAGAGCACGTTGGCGAAGGGCATGGCCTCCTCCAGCACGGGGGTGAGGCCGAGCACGAAGAGGGGCGCCAGGGCGCGGGTCTCCCGCAGCAGTTGCCGCAGGCCGAAGAGAAAGGCCTCCGGCGCCAGCTGGGGGCGGCCGTCGGGGCGACCGACGCGGGCCGTGTCGTTGAGGCCCACCGCCAGGAGGATTCCCTGGGGAATCTGGCGGCGCAGCTCCCCTCGCGCCCTCACTTCCGCGTGCAGGCGGGCCGCCACCCGTTCCAGGCCATCGCCGCGCACACCGAGGTTGTAGAGCACGGGTCCCTGCGGCAGGCCCATCCAGTGGCGTCGCAGCCGCTCACACCAGCCGCCCTCCTCCGCGTCGCCCCAGCCGAACACGCCGCTGTCGCCGACAACGGCGAGCTTTCTGGGGATGGCCTCAGGCATGAAGGGGCGCGGAATCCAGAGTCAGAGCCTGGCCTGAAACGCGCGCAGGCGTTCCACCCCGTCCAGGATCATCGCGGAGGAGGCCGCGCAGGAGAGGCGGATGCAGCGGTCGTCCCCGAAGGCCACGCCGGGCACCAGCGCCAATCCCTCCTCGTCCAGCAGACGGCTGCAGAGGGTCATCGAATCCAGCCCCCAGGCGCTCACATCCGGGAAAGCGTAGAAGGCCCCCTCCGGCGCCACCAATCGCACCCCCGGCAGGGAGGAGAGCCCGTCGAAGAGCAACTGGCGGCGCTGATCGAAGCGATGGGCCATCTCCCGCACCCCGTCGCGGGACCCCTCCAGGGCCGCCAGGGCGCCGTACTGGGCAAAGGTGCAGACATTGCTGGTGGATTGGCTCTGGAGGGCGCAGGCGGCCCCGACCACCGCCGCCGGACCATGGAGCCAGCCCACGCGCCAGCCGGTCATCGCCCATCCCTTGGCGAACCCATTGGCGATGAACACGCGTTCCGCCAGATCGGGGGCCAGGGCCGCCAGGCTGTGGTGGCTGTGGCCGGGCGCCACCAGGGCCTCGTAGATCTCATCACAGACCACCGCCACCTGCGGGTGCCGCCGCACCACCTCGGCGATCTCCTCCAGCTCGCTCCGGCCCAGCACCATGCCGGTGGGGTTGCCGGGGGTGTTGAGCACCAGCAGGCGGGTGGCGGGCGTGATGGCCGCCTCCAGCTGCTTGGCGGTGAAGCGAAAGCCGGCGCTGGCCTCGGTGTGGAGCAGGCGCACGCTGGCGCCCGCCAGCTCGGCCATGGGGGGATAGCTCAGCCAGCAGGGGGAGGGGATGACCACCTCATCGCCCGGGTTGAGCAGCACCTGGAAGAGGTTGTAGAGGGCCTGCTTGCCGCCGTTGGTCACCAACACCTGTTCCGGCGTGGCGGGGACCTGGTTTTCGCGACGAAGCTTGTCGGCGATGGCGGCCCGCAGGGCCGGTTCTCCGGCCACGGGGCCGTAGCGGGTCTGGCCGGCCTCCAGGGCGGCGGCGGCGGCTTGGCGGATGAAGGCGGGGGTGTCGAAGTCGGGTTCGCCGGCGGAGAGGCTGCAGATGTCGCGGCCTTCGGAACGGAGCTGCTTGGCCTTGGCGGTGATGGCCAGGGTGAGGGAAGGCTGCAGGGAGGCGGCCCTGATGGACAGCTTCAGCGGGGCCGACATCAGGGCAGGCACGGTGATCGGGATGCGTCATCCTGCCCTAGGTCGGCGCGATGAGCCCCTCCCGCTTTTCTTCAGGAAAGTTCACAACAGCACCCCATGGCGTCCTCCAGCGCTTTGCCCTCCGCTTCCGCCCTGGCCGCCTTGGCCGCCCTGGCCCAAGCCTGCGCCGACTGTCGCCGTTGCCCCCTCGCGGCCGGCCGCCAGCAGGTGGTGGTGGGCCGCGGCAATCCCGCCGCCCCCCTGATGTTGATCGGGGAGGGTCCGGGAGCCCAGGAAGACGCCCGGGGCCTTCCCTTTGTGGGCCGGGCCGGCCAGCTGCTTGATCAGATGCTCGCCAGCGTCGGCCTCGACAGCCATCACGACGCCTACATCTGCAATGTGGTGAAGTGTCGACCGCCCGACAACCGCAAGCCCACCCCGGAGGAGATGGCCGCCTGTCGTCCCTGGCTGCTGGAGCAGATCGCCCTGGTGGATCCGGCGGTGATCGTGCTGGCTGGCGCCACGGCCATGGAGGGGGTGCTGGGGGTGAAGGGGGGCATCACGCGCCTGCGGGGGCAGTGGCGCCAGGGAGAGGGGGAGGGCCTGGCCGGCCGCTGGTTGATGCCGATCTTTCATCCCTCTTATCTCTTGCGCAACGCGTCCCGGGAGCCGGGCAGTCCCAAGTGGCACACCTGGCAGGACCTCAAGGACCTGCGCCGCCGTCTCGACGCGCTGGGGGGATGAGGGGCCGCGGCCGTTGCTATGCCTGAGGGATCCCGCCAGGCTCCCCATGTCGCTCGCGTCTCTTGAGGCCTTTCTGGCGCGGGTTCAGGAGGATCCGAACTTGCGGGAGCGGCTGGCCACCGCCCCCGATGCCGCCAGTGTGGCGGCCATTGCCCGCAGGGCGGGCTTCTCCGTGAGCGA
>JBKDTB010000096.1:0-18191 GCA_046340515.1 Cyanobacteriota bacterium
CGCCTTCGTGCTCGACATCCCCACCCGCTGGCTGGTGGAGCGAACCCTCCCCCGCCCGGTGGCCCTGCTGGTGGTGCTTGGCCTGGGCCTGGGGGGGATGGTGCTGGCGGCCCTGTGGCTGGTGCCCCGCCTGGTGCAGCAGCTGGATGAACTGATCAAGGCCCTGCCGAGTTGGCTCTCGGAGGGGGAGGTGCTGCTGTCGCAACTGCAGAGCTGGGCCGCATCTCGGGGCCTGCCCAGTGAATTCGGCGATCTCAGCAGCCAGCTGATCACGCGCGCCAGCAAGCTGGCCAGCCAGTTCAGCCAGCAGGCGCTGGCCCTGCTCGGCGCCACGGTGGGACTGACGGTGAACACCTTGATCGTGCTTGTGCTCACGGTGTTTCTGCTGCTGGGCGGTGAAGGCATCGCCGCGGGCCTGGCCCAGTGGCTCCCCCCCAACGTGCGCGGCCTGGTGACCGGCACCCTCTACCGCACGTTTCGCGGCTATTTCGCCGGCCAGCTGCTGCTCGCCCTGATCCTCAGCAGCCTGCAGATCGTGGTGTTCACCCTGCTGGGGATTCCCTACGGCGTGCTCTTTGCCGTGACGATCGGCCTCACCACCCTCCTCCCCTACGCCAGTGCCGCCACGATCGTGGTGGTGAGCGTGCTGCTGGCGCTGGAGGATCCGCGCACGGGGCTGGAGGTGTTGGCCACGGCGATCACCGTGGGGCAGGTGGTGGATCAGATCATCCAGCCGCGCCTGATGGGCAGCATTGTGGGTTTGCAGCCGGCCTGGTTGCTGATCTGCCTGCCCATCGGCGCCCGCCTCGGCAGCCTCCTGGGCCTCGGGGAACTGCTTGGCCTGCTGCTGGCGGTGCCCACGGCCAGTTGCGGCAAAACCTTCCTCGATGCCTGGGCTGTGCGCCTGCGGGCGGGGGAGCCGGCGATCACGGGGGGTGACGAGGGGACCTGAACCTCGATGACGGGCGCCGGCCCTCGGGCCCGTTCTGCCGGGGTTCGAGACAAAGGGCGCCGTGCTTACTTCAACCGGGTGGCCACATGAAACCGTTCCAGCCAGCGGTTGACGCGACGACGGAGGCGGGGCGGCACCTCCTCCGCCAGCCGCACCAACTCCTCCGACGCGAGGCGGTGCAGCAGGCGGGCATCCACATGCCAAAGGGATTCCGCCTCGCGGATCAGCCGCGCCCAAGAGCGCACGGATTGCCAGCGGCGCACCCGCTCCTGCATGGGATCACCCGGCCGCGCCCCGGGGGCGTGGGAACCTGGCAGCGGGGGGCCAGCGGGATCGGGTCCGGTAGGGAAGTGCTCCATGCCCTCAGGGTGGCGCTGGGGGCGGGTGCCTCCTTCGCTTGAACGGAAGGGCTTCGGAGATCGGAAGCAAATCCGTAGAAGCCCATGCCCGCTCGCAGGACCGCAGACCTCGGCCCGGGCCCTCAGGCGCTGACCACGGGCCGTACAGGAAAGGGCAGGGCCGCGGCCTCCCGTTCGCTCAGCCGCCGGGTCCAGGCGCCTTGCACGGGCTCATTCCAGCGGAATCCCGCATCCTTCGCCATTTGGCGCTCGCTGTAGCCGAGTTGAGCCCGGTAGAGCTGGCGCGGCTCGCCGGCCTGCCGCAGCAACTGTTCCAGATCATCACAGCGCTCCAGCACCTGCACCAGATAGGTGCAATCGGTGAGGGCCCGATGGGCGGCCCAGACGGGCACGCCATGGGCGATGGCCAGATCGCGCACGGAGGGGGTCGCCCGCAGGTGGAGGTTCCGCGGCCAGCCGATGTCCTCCATGGAACAGATCCATGGCTTGTCGAGGGGGGGCAGCGGGCCCCGGCCAAACCACTGCCGGTCAAATGCCGCGTTGTGGGCCAGGATCGCCTCAGCTGAAGCGACCATCGCCAGGAAACAGTTCAGCGCTTCCCGCCAGGGCTGCGCCAACTGGCTCACGGCCGCTGGAATGCCATTCACCGTCTCCGCCCCATTCACCTCGCAGGGCAGCAGGAACGACACCTGGGTGAGCACCGAGCGGGTGGCGACATGAAACAACACCGCCCCCACCTCAATGCAGGCCCCCTCATCGGGATGGAGGGCGGTGGTTTCCGTGTCCAGAATCAGCAGCCGTTCCGGCACGAACAGGGTGCCGCGCGCTGGCGGGGCGGTGAACTCCGGCAGGGAGAGGGGCGGCGCCACCTGTCCCGAGGGGCGATCCGCCGGGGCAGGGGAGCTGGAGGCCAAAGGATCGCTGGTGGTGGCGACCGGCGCGGCCACCCTTGTGGTGACAACTTGTTCCCGGGGGGCACCCATGGCCGCGGCTGCCGGCTCTGGAGCCACGTTCGCTGAAGCCCCCTTTTCCCCGGCCGCACCATTCGCATTCATGGCCTCTGCATCCAGGGCCTCTGCATCCGAAAGCACGCTCACGGAAATCAAGCCGACCGAACCAGCGCCCGCCGAACCAGCGCCCGCCGCCGTCGCCCCCGCGGAAGCCAAAGCCACCGGATCCACACCGTTGGAATCGCCGGCCCCGCCCTCCGGAAGCGCGTCCTCGGGTGCCTTCACCTCAGCCGCCGTCACCGCCGCCGCCGCCACGGCCACCGACCCTTGCCGCTCCCCTTCGGCAGCGGCGTTCGCCGGGGCGGCCCAGAGCCCCAGCAGGTCGGTCTGCTCCCACTCCTGGACGGCTCCCACCCGCACCTCCGTGACGCGTTCCCCCATGCTCTCAGGCGACGCAAGGGCGGCAGTCCGCCCGAAACCCTCGGGGTGGAATTCCTAGGGTTGGGCCGCCTCTTCCATGCTGCCGCCGTGCCAGCTTCCCTCGCCCCCGGTGACCGGGCTCCCCTGATCGCCCTCAAGGACGCCAGTGGCACCGACTGCCGGAGTGACCAGTTGGCGGGTCAGGCGTTGGTGCTGTTCTTCTACCCGAAGGACGACACGCCAGGCTGCACCATGGAGGCCTGCGCCTTCCGCGACAGCTACGCCGACTTTCAGGCCCTTGGCGCCGCGGTGTGGGGCGTGAGTGGCGATGACGCGGCCAGCCACCAACGCTTCGCCGCCCGCCACAAGCTCCCCTTCCCCCTCCTGGTGGACCAGGGCAATGCCTTGCGGCGGGCCTTCGGGGTGCCGAGCGTTCTTGGCCTCCTGCCCGGGCGGGTCACCTACGTGATCGACGGCGCGGGGGTCATTCGCCATGTGTTCAACAACCTCCTCGACGGGCCGGCCCATCGACGGGAAGCCCTGGAGGCGGTGCGGCGGATCGTGGCGGAAGGCCACGGTGGCTGAGGGGGAATGGCGACGGCGGGGGGCGCTCCTGGAGCTCGCCCCGGCGGCAGGACCACGCTCGCCACAGGCGGCGGGGGTGGTGGAATTCATCGGCGGCAGCTACCTGGCCACCACGCCCCACATCAGCTATCGCCGCCTGCTGGAGGCCCTCTCGGCCCGGGGATGGCTACTGCGGGCCTGGAGCTACGTTCCCGGGTTTGATCATCAGAGCCAGGCCAATGAGGCCTGGCGTGCCTTCCGCCGCGCGCGGGGGGAAGCGCCCCTGGGCGAGGGGGGCGCCGTGGTGCGCCTGGGCCACAGCCTCGGCTGCAAGCTCCACCTGCTGGCGCCGGACAACGGCCGGGCCTGCGCCGGCCTGGTGGCCCTGAGCTTCAACAACTTCTCCGCTGAGAGCTCCGTGCCCTTTCTTGGGGAATTGGGCCAGCAGTTCGGCTTTCGCAGCGAGTTCAGCCCCTCGCCCGCCGAAACCCTGCGGCAGGTCGGGCGGGACTACCGCCAGCCGCGCAACCTGCTCGTGCGCTTCCGCGACGACGGCCTGGATCAGAGCGGTCGCCTCCACGCCGTGCTCCAGGAACGGCCGGACGACACCACCACCCTCCTTGATCTCCCCGGCGACCACCTCACTCCCGCCAGCGCCGGCCTGCGCCGCAACCTGCTGGGCGACTGGGCCGATGATCCCAGCCGTCAGCGGCAGATCGAGCGGCTGGCGGCCACCATCTCCAACTGGGGGCGGGGAGCTGGGGGCTGAGCCCACAGTTGGAGATCCTTCGGAATTTGGCGCGACCGCTGGACGTTGCGAGCAAAGACCGAAAAAAAAGAGACTTTAGCTTGTTTCTCAATATTGGCTTGAATTTTTAGAGACACCTCTGGCCACTCACTCTTGGCAACCTTGTTGTGGTTCATCGGTTCCGCAAGACGATATGGTCTGGTCGATATTTCGGCGAGATCTTGGCTTGGCTTGAATTAATTTGGGATGAATTCTATTTATTCCTGATCACTGGTGCCCAAGTGCTTGTCCTGAAGGTCAACCGTCTTGCTGTTGCTGACCCTGCTGATCAAGGCCAAGATCCGCATCACGGCCTTTTTGGCCCTTGGCTTGTTTCTGCTGCTGCAGACTCTGGTGTTCCTTGCGGTCAGCGGCGAGCTGGTGCTGGCGCCCGCTGGAGAAGCGTTTGTCGCCTCCCAGAAGAGTCTGTCTACAGCGGCCTGAAGTCGAGTGTCAGAGAGCAGACCCCCCTCCTCTACTGAGCCAACCCGAAGAGTCAAGGAAGAGATTCCTGTCCTTTATCCCATTTAACGCATTCAGGCCATCTCGGCAATCAGGAAATCGGCCTACGGATTGGATGCGTTCCTATGCTGGAGCCTGAGAGGGAAACCTGTGCCAGTGCCACTGATCATGAGTATGTTGACCTGGTAAGATTCGCAGACAAACCTGAAAAACGGCTCGATCTTTATGCAGTAGCCTTTAGGCTCTAGAGTCGCAGACGGGTCCAGCTGCAGATAGATTGTGTCTACGCACGATCTATCCGTACTCGTTGGGCAGTCAGACTATCACGCGACTAAATCCGTTCACAGATTTCTTGCAGATGAAGATAAATTGCAATTGGGCCAAATGATCACAGCTACGATTAGAGTGAATTTGGTTCTCGTGGGCCATAGCTGCTCATGGCTGCAATTGAAGGCTTTAGAATCAAGAACTATCGAGCGCTTAAGGATGTTTCTCTAGGCAAACTATGGAATACGCAGCATAGCGCTCCACTGACCCCGATGACCGCTGTGATTGGGAAGAACGGGGTGGGGAAAAGCACGATATTTGATGCGTTTGGATTTCTTGCAGATTGCCTCAAGGGCGGAGTTGAAGAGGCCTGTGATGCCAGGGGCCGAGGAGGCTTCACGAGAATTCGCTCCCAAGGCAGCAACGAAAGCATAGAGTTTGAAATTTACTATAAAGAAGATAGAGGATCGCGACCTATCACTTACGAGCTGGCGATTGATATCGACTCAGATTCTCGTCCATATGTAAAGCAGGAGCGGCTCAGACAAAGGCGAAAAGGCCAAAAGACAGGATGGCCATTTTCATTCTTAATTCTTAACGAAGGCAAAGGAATAGCGTGGAAGGGAGAGGAAAGTGGAAAGCAGATTGAAGAAGTAGATGACGAGGTCCTAGATCTGTTTAGACTTATTGAGCGCATTCGAAAAGGCACCGTTGAGGAAGAAGAGAGTCGCGAAACAGAGCTGGTTGAGCTAAATGACAAGCGCAGACTCGGCATTGCAACCCTTGGAGCGTTAAAGCAACATCCAAGAATCTCATTGTTTCGTCAGTTCATTGAAGGGTGGTACTTAAGCTATTTTACTCCGGACGCTGCTCGAGGATTGCCTCTAGCCGGACCACAAAAGCATCTAAATATCCACGGAGATAACCTAGGCAATGTAGTACAGTTTATGGAAAGGGAGCATCCAAAGAAATTCAAACAAGTTCTGGATAGCATAGCGTCTAAAATTCCCGGCCTGTCCCGAATTGACTCGCAAAAGAGCCCCGACGGGAGGCTATTGTTGAGATTTCATGACAAGGGTTTTGAAGACCCTTTTTATGCACAACAGATGTCTGATGGGACTCTAAAAGTGTTTGCATATCTACTTCTTTTGGAAGATCCATCTCCGCCTCCGTTCTTATGTGTTGAGGAGCCAGAGAATGGACTGTACCATAAGCTGCTGGAAACACTTGCAAAAGAGTTTCGCGATCATGCCACCGGGAGAAAAGG
Source organism: Cyanobacteriota bacterium (assembly GCA_046340515.1). Classification (GTDB taxonomy): domain Bacteria; phylum Cyanobacteriota; class Cyanobacteriia; order PCC-6307; family Cyanobiaceae; genus Cyanobium. The sequence goes on from JBKDTB010000096.1 coordinate 6,029, forward strand.
TGGTTCTCAGATATTCATAACAACACATCAGCCCTACTTTGTAGACGCACTATCGCCTGAAGAAGTATGGATACTGGAGAAGAGTTCAAGTGGTTATTCTTCTATTATGAGGGCGAGCGAGGACCCACTTATCGTAAGTCTCGTTTCAGAGGGGCTTCCCTTAGGTGGTCTTTGGTATAGCGACTACCTTGACAAGAGGTAGCAAATGTACATTCAGTTTCTCGCTGAGGACAGCTCGGGTGCTACTTTGCTTCAACACATTGTTCCAAGGCTTCTAGGAACATGCATTGCCTATGACATTAAGTCCTACAAAGGCGTGGGTCGTCTTCCCGCAGGGCTTAAGCCAACAACTGATCCAAGAAAGAGGCTTCTCTTAGACCAGCTTCCTAGGCTTGTGCAGGGATATGGAAAAACATTTGCTAGCTACCCTCCGGCGGACAGACCAACGCTAGTGATTGTTTGCGACTTGGACAATCGCTGCATGAAAGAGTTTCGTCGAGATCTGCTCGACCGTATAGAGCAGTGCAGCGACAGACCAAATACTATCCTTTGTTTTGCAGTAGAGGAGATGGAGGCTTGGATTCTTGGCGATAAGCAGGCCATAATATCTGCTTATCCAAGAGCCCGTACCGATCCCCTTGATGACTATTTACCCGACAGTATATGTGGTACTTGGGAAGTTCTTGCGGATGCTCTACACTTGGGCGGATCCGCAAGTCTTGCCAGTCAAGGCTATAACGCGATCGGCGCGAAAAAGCACGAGTGGGCATCACAGATAGGTCCATTTATGGATCATAATCGCAACCTGTCCCCGAGCCTGGAATACTTTAGGCAAAAGCTGCATTCTCTTGCGGCATCGTAGGTTTGCTACCCAACATCCAGATGCAGAAGACAGGACATTGGGCTTTCATTCCGATAGCATAAGTTCATTCCCGCTTCTGATCTGGAGCGTTATGCTGGCCAAGAGATGCAGACTGGCAATAAATCAAGATCCGCCCGAGAGGGCGTGATTCTTTTGCTAACTCATCAACGACTGAAACCACATGCCCGGCTCGCAGTACGTCGGAAAAGCAGGCCATCTTGCAGTGATGGGTGAGCTGTCTCTTCGCGGCTACAACGTTGCGCTTCCTGAGATTGACAAGGGTGATGATATCTTCGCGGTGAATGACGTGACCGGTGCAATCCGGCACCTGTAGGTAGGGCTTGCTGAGGAACCCAGAACCGATGCAGGGCAGTTGATTCCAGCGACTATCTCGCGTTAAGATGAGGTGCAATTAGCCATTTTTGGCTTAGAAGAACTCGCTGGCTCGTTAATGTACGTCTTTCAGAGCGCTGGACAGCTATCGATTGAGGAGTTTCATGTCCCCTTTGGCGGGAAGCTTGACCCAGGTAATCGATGGGTCGTACTAGGAGCCTGTTGCTGATCAGGACTCCTGATGGTGCATTGCACCCACCAGCGAACGGCCCACCTGTACAGGGCTGAGATCTCGGAGCCGCAGACACGGCTGCAGCTCTTGGTCAGCCAGGACATGGCTCTGATCGGCAGGGAGGAATTGCTAGCGGGGTCGATCTTTGCACAACGGACTACTAGGCAGTCATTCCCTGGCTGCTCCTGTTTGCCCTCCGACATGGGTACAAGTCCTCCTGAGTTACACTACTCGGAGGGGGAATAACGTGTCCTTGTCCACGACGATGTGCACTTTCATTTTCTGACGCCTGCATGGAAACATTAAGTCATGGTATTTTAATGTAATGCGTTGAAAGGATGATGTTAGAATAACCCGTAAATGAATGTTTGTGGGTTCTTACTCGATAGAGAAGAATCTATTGTCATTTGCAACAAGTCGCAATCCTGTTGCATCGGGTGAAACTCTGAATACTAATGCTGTTTCTGCCGAGGCTCCAGGAAATAGCTGGTCTCCAGTTTCAGCCAAGCCCTGGTCTTTGGTCCAGGCGTTGACTGTGACAACTTCTCTGAAATCTTCTATTTGATCATATTTTCGTCCTTGGTCATCCATGAGCTGAAATCTTGTCCAGAATAAATTCCCCGACTCATTTCCAGTGTTTCGTACCGTCATATATACAACAATAAGCTTTCCGCCTTTGGGCAGGACCGGCTCAAACAATTCATTTCTTGTGGTGATCGAGTACAGTTCGGAGCTATTGTTTACGGATATAGATCTATCATCTCGTACGCTTTCGTCGGTCCCAACTGGCACGATTGCCTGCGTGTTTGACTCAGAGACTCTGGAAGTAGCAGGCTTCTGTTGATTGGTTGCCTTGTCCCCGCCAGATAATATGGGGGCAAGAGAAATAGGTACGCCAATGATTCCTATGAGAGACCAGGCAAGAAAACTGTTTGGATGTTTACCGTCTTATGGTTTCAAGATAGCTATGAGCGCAATCAACACAACCAGAGACAGGATGACACCAAAGGGACCACCAAGAAGACCTCCCGCTGCTGCAAGTAAGTAGCCAAGAGGTTTTTCAGATAAAGGCTTAGGGAGGTTCTGGAAAACCGCGGAACTCTGCCCAGGCTAGCGGCGAAATTTCAGTCGGGACCAGGCCGGTGTGATGAGAAAATCGGGCTTGGGTGAGTTTTTCAGATAAAGGCTTAGTCTTGGCTGGCGTTTCTGTCATGGGAGTGGCTTGCGAGAAATGCTTTATATAATAGCAAATCTCTCTGGGTGGTTCTTGATTTAGGCATTCTTGGTCAAGGGATCCCCATCTGCTTTACACCCGCAGGGCGTCCAACACACCCCGATCCTCCAGGGTGCTGGTGTCGCCGCTCACTTCCTGGCCGGAGGCGAGGGAGCGGAGGATGCGTCGCATGATCTTGCCGCTGCGGGTTTTGGGGAGGGCCTCGCTGAATTTGATCACATCCGGCCGGGCGATCGGGCCGATCTCCTTGGTCACATGGGTCCGCAGTTCGGCCACCAGGGCCTCGTCGCCAGTGCGGCCCGCTTCGAGGGTGACGAAGGCCACGATGCCCTCCCCCTTCAGATCATCGGGACGGCCCACCACGGCCGCTTCCGCCACCGCTGGATGGCTCACCAGGGCGCTCTCGATCTCCATCGTGCCCAGGCGGTGGCCGCTCACGTTGATCACGTCATCGACGCGGCCCATCACCCAGAAGTAGCCATCCGCGTCGCGGCGGGCGCCGTCACCGGCGAAGTAGAGCCAGCTGCCATCCGCCGGGCGGATGTGTTCCCAATAGCTGCGGCGGAAGCGGTCGGGGTCGCCGTGCACGGTGCGCATCATCCCCGGCCAGGGACGCCGCACGGCCAGAGAGCCGCCCGCGTCCACGGGTTGGGATTCGCCCTCCAGATTCACGATGTCGGCGGCGATGCCGGGCAGGGGGAGGGTGCAGGAGCCGGGCTTGGTGGGGGTGGCGCCGGGCAGGGGGCTGATCATCACGCCGCCCGTTTCCGTTTGCCACCAGGTGTCGACCACCGGGCAGCGGTTGCCGCCGATCACCTCTCGGTACCACATCCAGGCCTCCGGGTTGATCGGCTCCCCCACGGTGCCAAGAAGGCGCAGGGAGCTCATGTCGTAGTGATCGGGCACCTCGCGGCCGCTCTTCATGAAGGCGCGGATGGCGGTGGGGGCGGTGTAGAAGATCGTGCAGCGATGCTTTTGGATCACCTCCCAGAAGGCGCCGGGCTTGGAGGGGCGGGGCGCTCCCTCGTACATCACCGTGGTGGCGCCGTTGGAGAGGGGGCCGTAGACGATGTAGCTGTGGCCCGTGATCCAGCCCACATCCGCCGTGCACCAGTGGATGTCGTCCTCGCGGATGTCGAAGATCCACTGAAAGGTGAGGTGGGCCCAGAGGTTGTAGCCGGCGGTGGTGTGCACCACTCCCTTCGGCTTGCCGGTGGAGCCCGAGGTGTAGAGCACGAACAACCGGTCTTCGCTGGCCATCGGTTCCGGCGCGCACTCCGTGCTCTGAACCGGCACCAACCCATGCCACCAGTGGTCGCGATCGGGCGTCATGGCCACGCTCTCGCCGGTGCGGCGCACCACGAGCACATGCTCCACCGAGGGGCAGGCGCCCTCCGCCAGGGCCGCATCCACCGCCGGCTTCAGCGGCACCGCCTTGTCCTTGCGGAAGCCGCCATCCGCGGTGATCACCGCCTTGGCGGCCCCATCGATCAGGCGGTCGCGCAGGGCTTCGGCGGAAAAGCCGCCGAACACCACGGAATGGGGGGCGCCGATGCGGGCGCAGGCCAGCATGGCGATGGCCGCCTCGGGCACCATCGGCATGTAGAGCGCCACCAGATCCCCCTTGCCGATCCCCAGGGCCTTGAGGGCGTTGGCCGCCTGGCACACCAGGGCGTGGAGTTCCCGGTAGGTGAAACGCCGTTCATCCCCCGGTTCCCCCTCCCAGATCAGGGCGGTCTTCTCCGCCCGCCCGTTGGCCAGATGGCGATCCAGGCAGTTGTGGGAAAGGTTGGTGGTGCCCCCCTCGAACCAGCGGGCGAAGGGGGGATGACTCCAATCGAGCACGGTGTGGAACGGCTCGAACCAGTCCAGTTCCCGCCGGGCGAAATCGCCCCAGAAGGCTTCGGGATCCGCCTCCGCCCTGGCCACCAGAGCCCGATAAGCCTCCATCGAGCCGATGCGCGCCTCGGCCGCCAGGGCTTCCGGGGGCGCGAAAAGGCGTTGTTCCTGCAGCACCGACTCGATGGTGACCTCGGGCATCCGCGGGAGGTGGCAACTGGGCATACTTAAGCGCAAGGTCCCCTTCCCTGCGCCAAGCTGGCGCCAACCGTCACCAGGACATGCCGGCCTGGCTTCCCATCGCTGCCCTGCTCGCCGCCGCCATGGCCGTGGTGGTGGTGGCCCTCACGCCTTCCCGGGACGACTTCGCCTGGTTTTTGAAACTGCGCCGTCCGCGCTGGCTCACCTTCGAGCCCCTGATTCCCCTGATCTGGCTGCTGATCTACGCCTGCTTTTACGCCTCCGCCCTGCTGCTCTGGCTGACCAGCCGGGAAGGTTGGCTGGTGGCGGCCTACCTGCCGCTTCTGGTGTTGGTGCAGAGCTACACGTGGGTGATCTGCCGCACCCGGAACCTGCGCAACGGCACGGCGGTGGGATTCGCGGGCTGGGTGTGGGGGGTGGCGCTGGCGGTGTTGGTGCTCACCCGAAGCCTGCCCGCCGCGCTTCTGCTGGGGCCCTACCTCCTCTGGAGTCCGGTGGGCACCTTCGTCACCTGGCGGATGGAGCGCCTCAACCGCTGAACGGCAGCCCTGGAGCGGCCCCTGCTCAGTTCCAGGCCGCCATCGCGGCCCGCACCACCGCTTCGCTGGCGCCCTCCTCTCCCGGAAGCATCGGCGGAATGCCATCCGTGCCCACCTCGATGGAGCGCCGTTCACCGCTGCGCAGATCGATCCGCTCCACGGGCACATCATCGATCCAGCGGTAGGCGAAGGGTCCATGGAACGAGAACTGATCCATGGGGATGCCGCGGCAGAGCATCAGCCTCGCCGGGCGGGGGGGTATCCCGTCAACCCCCTGGAGGGGGGGCGATGATCAGCCGTGCTGATCCCCGCTTGGCAAGCGACGCCAGGAGCGTTAGTCAGGAGGAAGCATCGCCCCGGGGACGGCATGGCGTGGAACACCAATGGCGGGTCGGATGCCGACACGCCCCCTCCGATCACCCCCCATGCCGCTCCCAGCCTGGACGCGGAGGGACATCTCTCCTACATCGGCGAGGATGGCCGCCGCTATGTGGTGGGCCTGCCCCCCGACATGGATCAGGAGAGCCTGGAGCGGGTGATGGCCACCCTCCAGCGGGGCGGCGCGCTGTTTCATCAGATCGAACACCTCGCCCGTCGCTGGATTGCCCGGGTGAGCGGTCCCGACCTCGATGCCCGGGCCGCCCTGGTGCTCCTTGTCACCACCCTGGAAACCTCCCTGGAGGAGATCTATCCGGAGGATGGCCCGCCGGCGGACGGCTGAGGCCCCGCGCCCGCGGCGCCACGATCGAGCAAAGTGGATCCATGTCTCTGCCTGCCGCCTGCCTCTTCGATCTGGATGGCCTGCTGCTCGACACGGAGCCGCTCCACGGCAGGGCCTGGCGGGAGGCGGCCGGTCAGTTCGGGATCACTCTCAGCCCGGCTGATCTGCTGCGGCTGCGGGGCCGCAGGCGCATCGACTGCGCAGCCCTCGTGCGGCAATGGATCGGGGAGCGCACGGGGCGGTCGCCCACGGATGAGGCGCTGTTGGCGGTGCAGCAACCTGTGGCGCGGCGCCTGATGCCCGGCGCCCGACCCATGGAGGGGGCCCGGGCCCTGGTGGAGAGCTGTGAGGAGCTGGGGGTGCCGATGGCGATGGTCACCAGCAGCACGGGAGACGCCGTGGCCCTCAAATGCGCGCCCCATGGCTGGTTGGGCGCCATCGCGCTGCGGGTGACGGGGGATGATCCCGAGCTGGGCGCGGGCAAGCCCGCCCCGGATCCCTACCTGCTGGCGGCCCGTCGCTTGGGGGTGCCCCCCGCCGGCTGCTGGGCCTTCGAGGATTCCCTGGCCGGCACCCAATCGGCCTGGGCCGCCGGCTGTCTGGTGCATGTGCTGCGCACCCCGGAGGGAGAAGGGGCCACCGAGCCGGAGCCGGAGTGGCCGGCCGGCTGCCGCCTGGTGAACGGGCTCTGGGAAGTGGTGTTGCGGCCCTGAGGGGGCACCGCTTCAGTAGAGGCGGCTGAGGACGAAGTCGGGCAGGGCGCGCAGGGCGCTGCGGGGTTCTGAGGGGGGCAGCCAGGCCAGGGCATCGCCGGCTTCCCGGGCAAACTGCTCCGCCAGGGCGCGGGAACGGGGAATGGCCTCGCAGCCCCGCACCAGGTCGAGGGCCTGCTGCAGATCGCCCTCCTGGCTGAACTCCCGCTCGATCAGCCCCGCCAGGGCAGGCCGCTCCTGGAGGGCATAGAGGGCCGGGGCGGTGAGGTAGCCGGAGGCCAGATCGCTGGCGGCTGGTTTGCCGAGCTGCTGGTCGCTGCCGGTGAAATCCAGGATGTCGTCCACCACCTGGAAAGCCAGCCCCAATTGACGGCCGAAGCGATGGAGGGCCTCCAGCTGATCCGGGGGCAGGTCGGTGAGCACACCAGCCGCCCGGGCGCTGTTGGCCATCAGGGAGGCCGTCTTGCAGTAGCTCTTCTCGATGTAGGCCTCAAAGCTCTGGCCCGTGTCATAGCGGAAGAGGCCCTGGCGCACCTCTCCATCCGCCAGATCCATGATCACCCGGCTGAGCAGCTTCACCACCTCGAGGTTGTCGAGATTGGCCAGATGCCAGCTGGCCTGGGCGAAGAGAAAATCACCCGCCAACACGGCCACCCGATGGTTGAAGCGGCTGTGAACGGTGGCGACGCCACGGCGGGTGGCCGCCTCATCCACCACGTCGTCATGAACGAGGGAGGCGGTGTGGATCATCTCCGTGATCTCCGCCAGGCGGCGATGCCGTGGCGTGAGCAGGCCATCGGGGGCAATGGCGCGGGAGATCAACAACACGATGCCCGGCCGCAGACGCTTTCCCCCCGCCGCGAAAAGATGCTCCGCCGCCGCCTGCAGGATGGGATGGCGTGCGCCGATGAGCTGGCGAAGATCCGCGACCAGCACATCCAGATCGGCCGCGACCGGCAGAAGCAGCTCCGCAACCGTGCTCACGACACCTCCCTTGTGGCCAAGATCTTAGAAGGACTCTGGTGTCGACTGTTGAGCGGAGACCTCGGCCTGGAGCTGAACCCGCCAGGGGCCGCCGCTGTCTCTTGACCAGCGCACCTCCCTGGAGGCCGGGCGAAGGTTCAGCAGGCGCTCGCAGGCCGCATCAAAGCGGGCCCTGGCGTCGGTGGTGAAGAACTGATGCTCCCCCCGGGCATCGGGGCTGGCGACCAGGTGTCGCTCGCTGAGCACCCGGGCGAGGTGGGCGGCGACCGCGGGCGCTGGATCGATCACCCGCCGCTCCGGACCGGCCAGGCGCCGAATCGTGTCGATCACAAAGGGGTAGTGGGTGCAGCCGAGGACGATGGTGTCGGCGTTGGCCGCCAGCATCGGATCGAGGAAGGTGCGCAGCAGGTCTTCCAGCTCCTCCTCCGAGGCGCCGGATTCCACGCAGTCGGCCAGGCCCAGGCACACCTGCTCCACCAGACGCACCGGGCCGGCGCACCGGCCGACGGTGGCCCGGAACAGCTGGCCCTGGAAGGTGGCCGGCGTGGCCATCACCCCCACCACGCCCGTCTTGCTGAGGGAGATCGCCGGCTTCACCGCAGGCTCCAGGCCCAGGATCGGCACCTCCGGGTGGCGTTCGCGCAACACCTGCAGCGCCACGGCGGAGGCCGTGTTGCAGGCGACCACGATCGCCTTGCAGTCCCGCTCCAGCAGGAAGCGGCAGAGGCCATCGCAAAAGGCCAGCACCTCCGCGCTGCCCCGGTTGCCGTAGGGCACATGGGCGCTGTCCGCCACATAGAGGGTGGATTCCGTGGGCAGTTGGCGCACGATCTCTCGCCAGACGCTGAGTCCGCCGACGCCGGAATCAAACAGACCGATGGGCTGGCTCCTCACCGTTGCCTCCGCCTCATGGACCCAACACATCCAGAATGCCCTTGGCGACGGCCGCGGCCAGGCTCTGCCGGAAGCGCGCGTCCGCCAACCGGGGGGCATCGATCTCGCCCGTGACGAAGCCCAACTCCGTCAACACCGAGGGCATGACGGTGCGGCGGATCACGAAGAAGCGTCCCGGCCGAGCGCCCCGATCCGGGGTGCCCGGAGAAATCGCCATCAGTTGCCGCTGGATCGACAGCGCCAGCTCGTAGGAGCGCCCCCCCTGGAAGTAAAAGGTTTCCACGCCGTTCACATCGGGCCTGTCCATGCTCAAGGCATTGGCGTGCAGGCTCACGAACAGATCCGCCCCGCTGCGATTGGCCAGCGCCACCCGTGGCGGCAGGTCCACATCCACCTCGCTCGTGCGGGTGAGGAGCACCTGAACGCCGCGGTTCTGGAGCAGCTGGGCCACCTGCAGGGCCACATCCAGCACGATGTCGGTTTCCCGCAAGCCACCGATCCCCACCGCCCCGGGATCCGGCCCCCCGTGGCCGGGATCGATCACCACCCGGAAACGTCCCCGAGGGACGCTGGGCAGGTTGCGGGCGGTGGGCGGGTTGCCGGTGGGGACGGGGGTGATGGTGGAGGGGGAGAAGTCGCTCGGGCGGGTGCCGCGACCGCTGTTGGCCAGGGTGGGGGCGTCGAGGTCGCCCTCGCCGATCAGGGGCAGGGTGCGGCGGGAGAGGCCCCGCAGCTCCATGCGCCAGCGATCGCGGGCCACCCCCACCAACCGCAGCTGGCGTGGATCGAGCTGGATGCCGGGGCTGAACTCCAGCACCAGCCGCGTGGTCTGGGGATCGGGCTTGCCGATGCGCACCTCCACCAGCGCGCCGGCGCCGCGCAAGGTGCGGGGTCGCATGGGCGCTCCGGGCAGGTCAAACCACACCCGGGGCCCCTGTCCGCGGCGCCCCTCCTGAAAGAAGGCCCGCACGGGGCTGTCCGGGGCGGTGAGCAGCTCCAGCTGCCCCTCGCGGTTGATCCGCCACGCGAAGAGGCTGCTGGCCGCCCGGGCGGGAAGGGCCGCCAGGGTGAGCAGAAGGCAGCTCAGCAGTGGAACGGGGGCCACCCTTCGCCAGCGGCGCATCACCATGGGCGCCTCAGAAGAGGGCGGGGCGCCGATGGCGCAGGCTCGGCATCTGGTCCCGCACCCGTCGCACATGATCCGTGTCGACCGGCGCCATGGCCAGCCCCGGCGCCTGCCCCGCATCGGCCAGCACCGTGCCCCAGGGATCGATCACCAGGGCATGGCCATGGGTTTGGCGCCGGCCCTCGTGCTGGCCGGTCTGGGCGGGGGCGAGCACATAGGCGGTGTTTTCGATCGCTCGGGCCTGCAGCAACACCTGCCAGTGGTCCTTGCCGGTGTAGGCGGTGAAGGCGGCGGGGATGAGAAGGATCTCCGCCCCAGCCCCGGAAAGGTGGCGATAGAGCTCGGGGAAGCGCACGTCGTAGCAGATGGAGAGGCCCACCCGGCAGAGGCCCGGCACCTCCACCACCGGGGGCGGCTCCTGCCCGGGCCGCACGCTGGCGGATTCCCGGTAGGTGCTGCCATCGGGGATGTCCACATCGAAGAGGTGGATCTTGTCGTAGCGGGCCAGGAGCTGGCCCTCCGTGCCGATGAGTTCCGCCCGGTTGAAGGTGCAGCCGCTGCCGGCGGGCACGGGGAAGCCGCCGCCCAGGAGGGTCACCTGGTAGCGCCGGGCCATGGTGACGAGGAAGCTCTCGCAGCGCTCCGCCAGGGTGGGCGCCAGCTCCAGGCGGCGCTGGTCATCGCCCATGAAGGCGAAGTTTTCCGGCAGACCCACCAGCTCGGCGCCCCGGCGGGCGGCCATCTCAATCTGTTCCTCGGCGGCGGCGAAGTTGGTCTCCGGGTCGGATGTGCTGGTGAGCTGGAGGGCTGCCGCCAAGAAACTGCTCACTTCCGACCGGTCAACGCAGGGGCGAACTGTAAGGGACGTCGTGGAGAAGACAAGGGGCCCTCAGCTGGCACGCAACACTCCCGGCTCCGCCTGCATGGGCACGATTCCCAGGGCGTCGACGGCGGCGCAGCAGGCGAAATCCGCGTCGTGGTTGCCGAGGCCCAGGAGACGCTGGCCATGGCTGGCTGCCCGCAGGCAGGTTTCCGTGTCATGGCGCCACTGCTGCCAGAGGGCGAGGGCGGCGAGCATCTCGTCGTTGCCGCAGCGCACCCCCCGGTGGGGCGCCACCGCCAGCTCCATGGCGGCGGAGGCCACCGCGCCCGCCGCCAGGCTGTCCTCCAGCGAATAGGCCCCCTCCCAGCCGCTGCCCACCAGCCACACCTGCTGGCAGTCGCGCGCGATCAGGCGCCGGGCCACGGCCGTGCGGTTGGGCAGGCAGGCCGTCAGGAGGAGCGGCACGTCGCGAACGGCGGCCAGGGAGCGGGTGCCGTTGGTGGTGCTCATGAAGATCCGCTTGCCGCCCACCACCTCGGGCGTGACGGCCAGGGGGGAGTTGCCCAGGTCAAAGCCCTCCAGCCGCCGGCCGCCCCGGTCCCCCGACCGCAGGCGCTGGTCCGCCGGCCAGGCGGCCGCCGCCACGTCCAGCTCAGCCAGGTCCGCGAAGGCCTGGATCGCCTCCGCGCCGTTCTGGAGCGACCAGGCGATGGTGGTGGTGGCCCGCAACACATCGATCACCACCGCCCCGTCGGGGCCCCCATCCGCTGGCCCCACCACCTCGGGCACGTTTTCAGAGGTGGGGAAATAGAAGAGTTGCATGGACGCACCGTTTGCCTGCGGGCGAGTGTGGCAGAGCGGCGCGGCGGCGGCGGGGCCGGCGGACATGGCTCCGATGGCGGCAGTGGAACCGATGGCTGAAAGGGCTCAGAACGCCGAGGACGCTGAAGGGCCAGACCAGGCACCCGCAGCAATGAAAACATCAAGCTCCCCGCAAAAAAAAAGCTCCCCCCGGACGGGAGGGAGCTGGAGGGAATCCGCCGGGAGGGCCGGATTGAGAACCGTTGCGGCGCAAGCGGAGAGAGGGATCGTCAGTCCCGACGGTTGCCGCCGTTGAGGGCGATGATCAGGCGCAGGATGAAGATGAAGAGGTTGATGTAGGTCAGATACATCCCCAGGGCACCGGCGAGATATTGATCATCCCGGTAGGTGCGGGGCATGGTGTAGAAGTCGACGAAGGCCGCGCCGATGAACAAGACGGTGCCGAAGCCGGCGATCATCAGTTCAAAGGCGCCACCGCCGAATCCGGGCACAAAGAGGCTGCCCACCAGCTGCACCACCATGGCGATCAGCAGGCCAACGATGCCGAGGCCCACCACGCCGCCCAGGGCCTGGCCGACGTTGTCACTCATGCGCTGGCCGAAGATGGAGGCCAGGATGAAGGTGATGCCCGTCGCGGCGGCGGCGGTGGCGATGGCGCCGACCCCCGCCACTAGCTGGGCCTGCACGACGATGCCGCTCAGGGTGAAGCCCGTCAGGAGGCTGTAGGTGGTGAGGAGGGGAAGGGCGGTGCTGTTATTGCCCTTCAGGGCCACGTTTTGGGCCACAAAGAAGAGGATGAAGTTGCCGATCAACGCCACGAAGAAGAGCGGCATGAACAGC
>JBKDTB010000097.1:0-6074 GCA_046340515.1 Cyanobacteriota bacterium
CGTCGTAGGTGTCGTAGCCAGCAAAGCTTCCCCAACCTCCGCCCTGGTTGCCGGTCACGATGTAAGTGTCGGAGCCTTCACCACCATTCAGATAGTCATCGTTGCCGCCGCCAATGATCGTGTCCGCACCAGCGCTGCCGATGATCGTGTCGTTGCCGAAATAGCCATCAAGGACAAAGTTATCGCCGACAAAGGTGATTTGACTGAAGTTGAAGTTGTCTCCGCTCCAGCCTCCGAGGAGTCGCACCCTGCCGGTGCCCGCCGCAGCTTCACTCCGTTCGATCCCGGTGGCGCCGCTGAAGTTGGTGAGACCAATGTCCACATCGCCAGGCCCCACGGCCAAAATCCGATCGGTACCGCTTGTGCCGGAATCGGCGTAGGTGTCGTTGCCGGCAAAGCTTGCCCACCCGCCTGCTTGGTTGCCGGTCACGATGTAAGTGTCGGAACCTTCGCCACCATTCAAGTAGTCATCGTTGCCGCCGCCGATGATCGTATCGGCTCCAACGCTGCCGATGATCGTGTCGTTTCCGAAGTAGCCATCAAGGACAAAGTTATCGCCGACAAAGGTGGTTTGGCTGAAGTTCAAGTTGTCTCCGACCCAGCCTCCGAGGAGTCGCACCCTGCCGGTGCCCGCCGCAGCTTCAATCCGTTCGATCCCGGTGGCGCCGCTGAAGTTGGTGAGACCAATGTCCACATCGCCAGGCCCCGCGGCCAGGATCCGATCGGTGCCGCTCGTGCCGGAATCGGCGTAGGTGTCGTAGCCGGCAAAGCTGCCCCAACCTCCGCCTTGGTTGCCGGTCACGATGTAAGTGTCAGAGCCATCGCCACCATTCAGATCGTCATCGTTGCCGCCGCCAATGATCGTGTCGGCTCCAGCGCTGCCGATGATCGTGTCGTTTCCAAAAGAGCCATCAAGGACGAAGGTGTCGCCGACGAAGGTGGTCTGGCTGAAGTTGAAGTTGTCTGCACTCCAGCCTCCAAGGAGACGCACCTTGCCGGTGCCCGCCGCAGCCTCAATGCGTTCGATCCCGTTGGCGGCGCTGAAGTTGGTGAGACCGATGTCCACATCGCCAGGACCCACGGCCAGGATCCGGTCCGTGCCGTTCGTGCCGGAATCGGCGAAGATGTCGTTGCCGTTGAAGCTGTACCAGCCACCTGCCACATTGCCCGTAACGAAATAGGTGTCGCTTCCTTCTCCACCATCCAGGAGATCGCTTCCGTAACTGCCATCCAATTGGTCGTTTCCAGCGCCCCCCAGCAGGGTGTCGTCGCCCCAGGAACCATCCAGAAGATCATCCCCACCCGCACCTTCCAGGCGATCATTGCCTTCACGGCCCACCAACTGCTCAGCCTCACCGGTGCCAACCAGGAGATCACTGCTGCTGCCACCAACGATCTGGATCTTGTCGTTGAGATAGAAATTCAACCAACTGGAGACATCGCCAAGGGCGGCGTTGCGATTGCCATCCTCGTTGAGGAAGTTGTCACCCTGGATGGAGAAACCGATGTGATAGAGGCCATCAGCAACGGTGTTAATCAGGGCCTTGCCCATGGCTTGCACATTGCCACCATTTCCTTGGATCAGGTGAAAGCCTGTTTCCACGCCTCCCTCATCGTCGCCATGCCAAACGAGAAAGTCATCGTAGCTATTGGTCTTGATCCATTGATTGAGAACAGGGAGATCACCGCGACTGATCCAACCATCCAGATTCACCCCTGTTGCCCTCACCGCCTTGACAATCAGCTCATTGAGATGATTAGCGGCATCCAGGCCACCTCGGATGTGTAAAGCAGATGTGGCGTTGGCCAAACCCGCATCCCAGCGGGCGGTGTCAACGATGCGATCCAGGCCGGTGCCGGTGGTGGAGGGATCACCGAGGTAGTAGTCGAGCCAATCGGCCACGTCAGTGACTCGAGCATTGGCATCACCGTCCTCGTTGCGGAAGCGCCCATCAGTGCCCACTTCAAAGCCGATGTGGAAGAGGCCATCCAGAACAGTGTTGACAAGGTTGAGGCCGAATTGTCTCGTGTTGGCACCATCGTTTTGCACCAGGTGGAAGCCTGTTTCCACCCCACCTTCATCATCTCCATGGAGGACAACAAAGTTGTTATAGCGGTTTTGATCGGCGCGAATCCATGTGTTGAGCGCCAGGACCTCACTCACCTCGATGCGATTGGGATCGACGCCCGTGCCCGAGGGAAGGGTCGCCAAACCTTCGAGGATGAGCTGGCTGAGGCCATTGGCCGCCTCGGCACCTCCTTTGATTTGCGCCAGCGGGATGCTGTTGGCCAGGCCACCATCCGCCAAGATGGCTTCCGCCATTCGATCGAGATCAGTGTTGGTGGTGGCCACATCCACCCGCAGGGCACTCAGCCGTTTGGCGACCTGTTCCAGCGTCGCGTTGGCGGTTCCGTCTTCGTTGAGAAAGTTGCCAGCGGAATCGATAAGGAAGCCGAAGTGATAAACGGAATCCAGGATGGTGTTGACAAGGTTATTGCCATAAAAGAGCTGGCTCGCGCCATTGTTCACCAGGCGGTGGAAGCCTGTGTCCACGCTTCCATCATCATCGCCATGGGCATTGACGAAGGCCTGCAGTCGGTTGGAATCGGAGCGCACCCAAGCGTTGAGGGCCATCAGGTCGGCTGGGGTGAGCACCAGGGCATTCGCTCGCCCGATGGCGGCCAGGCCGGCGACGAGGAGTTGATTCAAGGCATCTGCGGCGGCGATGCCCAGGACCAGGGAAGGGGCATCGGTGGACCCTCGCAATCCAGGATCCCGGCTCAACCAACCGATCACCTGATCCAGGCCGGTTCCTGTGGTGCCGGAGGCGCGACCCGACCAGGGGGAGTAGCGCAGAACTGTGGAGGTTGGCGTCGTCATGGCAAAACGGGAGAACGGGTCAAACAGGAGAAAAGGAGGGCTGGCAGGCGGCATGGCTCACCGCCAAGAAGGAAGAGGGCAAGGCGCTCAACAGCTGGGCCCTGGCCGCGTCTGTAATGTGATCATTCTCACACTCCATCACAGGTGAGTCGGGGCGAGAGCACCGGTACGAATCTCTTCACATTTGCCAGGCCCTTGATGGCAGCAGGCTTCGGGAAGGGTTTGGTGGAGGCGGCAATCCGCCTTCTGGGCCCTCTGCGTTGCATGGGGCAGGCTCCAGCCTCTGCCAGGGCCAAACCCATTCGGGTCTTTCGGTGCGGGATGGCTCTGATGAGGGGGGGGCCATGACCATCTCAACCACAACCCTCCAGGGAGACGATGTGGTGTTGGATGTCTCTCTCTTTTGCGGCAGATGCGTTGCGGATGAGGCCAGCGAGGGGCCAGGGCCATGTTGGAGCGCTTGCGGAGCGATCCGGCCCATGTCCCCACCACGGGGCTGCCGGACACCGCCCATGGGTTGATCCCGGCCGAACGGCAGGGAAATTGCCGAACCAGAACCCCGGCCCTCACCGCACGAACCGATTGCCGCCAGGAAACACCACCAGGGAGACGCCCTCCGTTCATACATATGTATTATAGCAGCATCCCTGATTCACGCCACTCCGTGGTCGCCAGCGACAAGCTCTTCTTCTGGCTCTTCCAAGAGCGCAGCGAACGCCTCCAGCCCCTCGTCGCCTCCCTGCTCGACGACATGGAGGGCTACGGCTTCAGCGCGCCCGCGATCAAAGAGCTGGAGGTGCGCCTCGATGGGCTGTTCCTCCCGCCCAGTGATCTGTTGGCCGACAAGCCGGCCTTGATTCTCGAGGCCCAGATGGCCGGCCGGGCCGACTTTTTCGTGCGGCTCTACAGCGAAAGCGGCCTGGTGTTGCGCCACCAGCAGCGCCAGGGACACCCCATTCGCCATTGGCGGGTGGTGGTGATCTGTCCTTCCAAGGATCTGCCCTTCGGGGATCCCCTGCCGGTGCGGGAATTTCTGCGGGAGCGCGTGATCTGGATCGAGATCGCGCCCGATCGTTTGCCCCCCGACGCGCCGCCCCTGCAGAAAGCCCTCAGCCTGTTGTTGCTGCCAGAGGAACAGCTCCCCTCCACCGCCGACGCCGTTCGCCACGAAGCCACGGGCACTCCCCTGGCGGAGGAGGTCGACACCGTGATCGCCGCTATTCTGGTGGCACGCTTCTGCACACGCTCCATCCCCGAGATCTGCGCCATGGGTGGTATCACCATCGACGACTTCACCAGCAGTGCCATCTACAAGGAAATCTTTGGCCAGGGTCACAGCGAAGGACTCCAGGAAGGGCGATTGGAAGGGCGATTGGAAGGCCGAGCCCAAGGCCAGCGAGAAGGCCGGCAGCAAGGCGAGCGGGCAGGCCGGCAGGCGGAAGCCGCCGCGCTCACCTTGCGCCTGCTGCAACGCCGCTGCGGCTCCCTGCCCCCCCAACAGCAAGCCCGCCTCCAAGCCCTGCCCCTGTCCCGGCTGGAGGCCCTCGCCGATGCCCTCCTCGACTTTCAGGGGCCAGACGACCTGACGGCCTGGCTGCAAGCCAACGACGGCTGAGGTGGCCTGGAGCCGGTGAGGTGATGGAGAAAAACGGGGCTGGTCTCGGCCCCTGGCCGACACCTCACCCCGCTGGCGCTGTGCGGATCAGGCTTGCGCGGGGTGTGGCTGCGGCCACGGGCGCCAAACGCTGATCACGGGAGCGGGTCTGGACCCTTCGGGCACTCCCGCTGGATTCCCATCCAACGGCTCTGGCGGTGAAGGGTGCTGGGGGGAGGCAGCAGACGCGGAACCCAACGTTGTCGTTGCGGTTGCCGGGGTGGTTGCTGTTCCGGTAGGCCGAGCGGCAGTTGCGGGGTTCGTTGAACCAGGAGCCGCCGCGCAGCAGCTGGGCGACCCGCCCACATCAATGTACTCACCGCGAGGGAAGACGGCCAGGGACCAGCCGTTGAGGGAAGGAGCCCCCGGGGTTCAAGGGAGCTGAGGAGCGAACGTCAGCCCGGCGAACAAGCGCCGCCGCAGACGCAGGGTGTGGCCATGGGCGAGGTGGGCATTCCAGCTCTGGAGCGAGCGCCCCGCCGCTTCGGAGCTGCAAAGCCCAGCGGCCACGGCCAGCGCCTGGCGCTTGAGGCGCCGCCGGCCGCGGATCAGGTTGTGGTTGCGCACGCGCACGCGAGCGGGCTTCACGAAGAACCCCACAAAACTGGCGCCATCGCCGCAGCGGCGGATCTGGCTTTTGATCGGGTGCAGTCGCAGGCGCAGAGCCGTGAGCTCCTGATCAATCACCGCCCGCGCCTCCTCAAGGGTCTCGCGGCTGGAAGCAAACAAGGCGAAGTCGTCGACGTAGCGCAAGTAGGCGCCGATGCCGTTGAGGCGGCGCACCCGGTGATCGAAGCGATCGAGATGGAAATTGGCGAGGAACTGGCTGGTGAGGTTGCCGATCGGCAGGCCGCGGGGCCGCTCCAGGGGGGTGAGGAGGGTGTCGCCGGGGAAGGCATCGATGGCGCTGGCGGGTTCAGCGCCGTTGGCGAGGATGCTGGCCAGGAGCCAAAGGGTGGATGGGCAGGCGATCACCCGGGCCAACTGGTCCATCAGGATCTGGTGATCGATGCTGGGGAAGTAGAGGCGGATGTCGGCGGTCAGCACCCAGGAGTGGGCGCGGCTGGCCTGGAGGAAGCGGCGCAGGGCGCGATGGCTGCCGTAGCCGAGGCGGTTGGCGAAGGTGGTGCGCAGGAAGCGGCGTTCCAGGGGAGGAACGATGGCGGCGCAGAGGGCGTGATGCACAACGCGGTCGCGATAGGGGGCGGCGGCGATGGTGCGAGGCTTGGGATCACGAATCGTGAAGCGGCGATAGGGGCCGGGCTGATAGCTGAAGGAGCGCAGCTCCTGCTGGAGATGGAACAGCTCGGCTTCCAAGCGACTGTTGAAGGCCAGCACATCGGGCCGAAAGCGCTTGCCCCGCTGGGCGGCTTTGGCGGCGGCGAGCAGGCTGGTGAAGCTGGTGAGGCGGGGGTAAAGATCGTGAAGGAAGGGTTGGCGGCGCCTGCCGGGGCCAACGGAGACTGGAGGGGCCATCAGGCGGCTTGGCGCCGCTGTTGCTGCTGCAGCCAGCCGCTGAGTTGGCGGGCCACGGCCTCC
>JBKDTB010000098.1:0-10265 GCA_046340515.1 Cyanobacteriota bacterium
GGACCAGCCCCCGGCAGCGGAGCCCGCGGTGGGGGAGCCAGCGGAGCGCAGGGGCTTTGGCGGCCAGGGGCGAGCCGCCAAGGGCAGCCCTCGCAAGAGCGGCGGAAAGGGTGCGGGCAAGCGCGGCGCTGGCCTCAGCAAGGGCGACTGGGGCCCCCTGGGCAAGCACCCCGACCTGGACGCCATCGTGGCCCGCCAACGCCTCCACCTGCCCCTCTCAGGCCGGCTGTCCATCAGCCAGGTGAATCAGGCCTGGAAACGCTGCGCCGCCGAACACCATCCCGATCGCGGCGGTGCCCACGACACCATGCAACTGGTGAATGGGGCGCGGGATCTGCTGCTCGGCCGAGACCTGGGCTGAGGGGACAGCGCCCCCCTTGCGTCGGAAAGTGTTAGTGGCCGCTTGAATAGACTGTTTTACTCCCTGTTCATAATTGAAGAGGTTGCAGGAGTCCACCCTGGGGTTTGGCATGCAAATGACGAATGCGTATGTGGGGCGTTGCGGCAGAGCTTGCGGAATCTGGTAAAGCATGAAAGACTCCAGATCAAAGTGGACCACTAGTTTGATGCAATAAGAATACAATCACAAGGAATCATCAAATTGCTGATGACTCAAGACAACTATGGCTGCAGACAAGAGAAGGCAGAAACTGATGATGCTGACATTACCAAGTAGACCCTAGGAATCAACGCGCGAGAAGAGGAAGTGTTAAATGACCCTCGGCAAATAAGTAGCGTCGCATTAGAATAGTAGTCATCTGGGAAATAAGAGAGTTAGCGCTAGAATCAGCTTTAACTCCCCGATAGCAGGAGTCATCCAAAGATATCTAAGATTCAGAAAATAGAAATCGAATAAGTGATATTATCTACTCCAGATGTTGCTAATGTGTTTCGATTGTAACTGTTCGGCTCGGATGGACGAGAAGTGTGTGTGCCTTCTCGTTCACTGTGGCAGGCCAAGGCTCTAAGACCACCTATATTGCATTGGGTGCCCTTCACACGGTTTTAAATGCACTGTTCGTCCTGTGGGTTGAATAATGCGGATACCGCTAATTTCTGCAGTGGATGCGGATGTCCAATTAAACCGGAAACAAACATAACGTCTCAATCAGAGCGAAGGGTTTTGACTGTCATCTTTTGTGACATCGTAGGCATCACTTCTTTGTCAGAGGTAATAGATCCTGAAGATTTACACGAACTTTTAAGTTCCTACCATCTGACCTGCTCAAAGGCTGTAGATCGGTTTGACGGATTTTTAGCAGATCTGATGGGAGACGGGGTTGTAATCTACTTTGGCTATCCCAAAGCGCATGAAGACGATGAGGTCCGTGCAGTTCGTTGTGCTCTAGCCATTCAAGAATCGATTGAGGTCTTACGAGAAAGAATCGAAAATCCATTTCAAGTTCGGATTGGCGTACATCGGGGGCGTGTTGTCGTAGGCGCTTTGGGAGGTGTGGGTGGTCCCCAATCTCTCGCCATTGGGGAAACGCCAAACATTACCGCTCGTCTGCAAGCAGAGGCTGAGCCTGGGGATGTCATTGTTTCAGACTCATTATGGCGATTAATCTCTCCTTTTTTTGATGGGGAAGATCTTGGTAGTCGCAGATTAAAGGGGATTCGGAGACCAATTGAGATTTATCGCGTCACAAAATATCGATTGGGAACCAGTAGGAAGATATCATCAACATCATTCTTAGGACGTGAATATGAAATTAACCAGGTTCAGGCCTGCTGGAAATCAGTGTTGGAAGACCAACCGGAATTGATATTGATCCGTGGGGAGCCTGGCATTGGGAAATCGCGCCTCATTCAGCAGATCATTTCAAAAATAAACGATGACGACCCGGTTGTGCTGATGGCGCAATGTAATTCATTTGCATCTGACGCACCCTTCTTTCCATTGGCTGAAATGCTGCGAAATCGATTGGATTTGAGCAACCTTGAGTCTGCTGACCAACTGGACGCTCTTGCCAAGCGACTAAACAACCTCGGCTTGACGCAACCAGAGGCTCTGCCGCTATTTGCGCTGTTCCTGTCCTTGGAGACATCTGCCGATGAGTGGTCGGTCCTGCGTCATCTTTCCCCTGTTCGTCAACGTCAACGAACGTTTGAACTTTTTCGTGAGGGATTGAAGGCTTTGGCAGACGAAGCGCCGTTAGCATTGATCGTAGAAGATCTGCATTGGGCTGATGCATCTACCATTGAATTTCTAGAACAGCTACTTCAACTAGATGCTGGAGAAAAGATCATGGTTCTGCTGACATCACGACTTGATTTCCAGGCCTCATGGATGAAAGGAAGTCTGTTAACGGAAATTTATCTTGATTCACTGATAGCTATGGAAGCGGAAGTTTTAATCCGAAACGTCGCCTCTGGCAAGGCATTACCATTGGAACTTGTCAGATTAATTTGCCAGCGATCAGGTGGAAATCCGTTGTATCTAGAAGAAATTACATTGTCTGTACTTGCATCTAGCAATGTGATCGAACGGGAAACAACATGGGAATTAGTCTCTCCATTTTCCGCAGATCTGGTTCCTGCTTCTTTAGAGGCCGCTTTGATGGCACGTCTTGATAAACTGGGCACTGAAAAAGCCTTACTTCAGCTAGGAGCAACCTTAGGACGAGAGTTTCGCTTAGATCTTCTGGCTGCCGTGGCTTCAACTGACATTAAATCCGTGGAGACCGTAATGCAACAAATGGTTGAGGAAGGCTTTCTACATTTTAGTGAAAGAGCGAAACCTAGCTATATCTTCAAGCATGCCTTGATCCAGGATGTAGCTTATGAGTCTTTATTGCGCAAGACGCGTCAACAGAATCATGCTCGAATTGCTTTGGTTATTACCGAAAGTTTTGCAGAGCTAGCAAAGCAGAGACCTGAACTTCTCGCGCATCACCTCTCGGGGGCAGGTCAGTATGCAAAGGCAACGCAACTCTGGCTTCAAGCTGGACAAGTTGCAGCCAGCCGATGCGCTGTAAACGAAGCTGTGGAGCACTTGAATCGCGGGCTGGTTGATCTAGAGCACCTTCCTCCTGAAACCGATCGTTGGATTCTTGAGTTTTCTTTGCAGAATTGCCTCGCGCCTGTCCAGATGGCGGCCTACGGCTGGGCGAGTCCCATGGTGGAGACCTCATGTCGACGGGCTATCGAACTAACGATTCACCTCACGGACAATCAGCACCGCTTTGCACCATTGTGGGGTCTTTGGTCGAATCGTTTCGTCGCGGGGCGTCTGGATGCTGCTATGGAGAGTGCACTTCAATTGCTCGCCTTCTCACAATCAACTGAATTATCATTGCATTCCATTGCAGCATACAATGCGGCATCATACACCCATTTTTATCGAGGCGAATATGAGCATGCCATCCAAGCGGCTGATGCCGGGTTAGCTCTTTATAACCGAGATTTTGAACTTGAACTCTGTATGACTCTCCAATCAGCTCCAACAGTGCATATTTTATCTGCCCGGGCCAATTCTCTTTGGATGCAGGGAAAACAACGTGAGGCCCACCATGGGATGCAGAACATGCTGAAGTTGGCCAGGAGCCTCGGCCACCCACCTACCCTGGTTGCGGCTTTATCATTTTTGTGCTTTTTTTACTACTATTCACAAGAGTGGGAGTTAATTTTTTATGCCGCTCAAGAAGCTCTGCAGCTCTCATTTGAGGAAGGCTATGCACTTTGGCATGCATGTGCAAACATGTACAAAACGATGGCTATAGATGAAATGGAATCCAGCATAGAAGGAATTAACGAAGTCCTAGAACATGCCCAACTCTATCGACAAACGGGGTCGTTAGTCACTGATCCGTCAACAGCAACAATCATCATGAGAGTGTTACTGCGGCTTGGCCGTCTCGAAGATGCACTTGAGGAAAGTAATTTAGCGTTGAGCTCCGCCATGGCCGGGGAAGTAAAAGTCATGGTTCCTGAAATCTATCGATGCCGTGGTGACGTGTTATCCGCTTTGGGGAGGTTTGAAGAGGCAGATCTAGCTTACTGCCAAGCTGTCAAATCAGCACGTGCACAGTCGGCTGCCTCCCTGGAGTTGACAGCGTTGGAGTCCCTTGCCCTCCATCGTCGAAAACATGGTAACTATGCTGATATTGAGTTAGAATTGCAGGCGCTGTTTGAACGATTGAAGCCAGGGCTATACATCCGAAAGAACAACTCGTCACTTCCTGCTCTGTCAAAGGCTACAGAGTAATAGTTATCGGATAAAAGCTCAAGGCCTAAGTTTGAGACATTATATTGCTCAAACATGTTGGGTGTTCGGAAAGACTTCTTGAGCAAACAGATCACGAATTTCCTGAGATACCTCTTTTAGTAAAGGATCATAATCGACTCTCGGATCAACATAATATTCGGCTGAGCGCGGATGTATTGACTCAAGCCATGTCGTATGAATAGTGTACCCAGGGTCAAATTTCGGATGTGCCAAGCGACAAATGGGACCATCTGATAAATTGGTTGCATCAAAGATCCATACTTCTTTGGATTGTTCACTAATCGCCAGGCAAAAAATCCACCCATCGATAGCTGGATCCACAAGCCCCTTCAAATCATCTGAAGCTTTGTTCTTTCTAGGGATGAATTGGGGTGAATTACAAATCCATGCTTCCCAGCTGCCATCTGATTGCTGGTGTTGTGGGAAGGCATAGCGGTCCACAATTTTCATGGTTGTGGTATCAACTCGAAAGAGCGTAGATGGACGACTGCCTGCAGTAGAAGATTCACCAAGAATCGATGGCAAAGGCACCAGGCGATGGGGATAGTCAGCATACAGTTTATAGATAAACTCTGAAAGAAGATCCGGCCAAAAGCCTAAAGACTGCCAAAAAACAGACGTGATCTTTTCACGAGATCCCTTTGCAGTTTGATCATCCTGTCGGTAGGCATAAAGACCAATTCCCCAGGTAGAATCCTCATCATGCAACTCATCTGTTTGCAGTATGGATCCTGCCTCTGCATCAATGACATAGCGACCAATACGACCGACATCCATTGCACCAACGGCAATCATACCCACCAGTTTAGGATCTAAGGGTAATGAGTTTGTAGGCGATTTATCCTCTGGTCTTACCCACTCAGAGACATCAGTTGCACACTCATGGGCAGCATGTAACACGATTAATCCAGTGGTCTTATCATCATCCACCAAGAAATGGCCAGTTTCAAGAGGAAGAGTTAGGGACCGCACCTTGACGCAATCGTTGCTTGATGATAAATCAGATTTTCTAACAATATAAATTGCGGTATCAGCTCTTTGAGGGTTTGTCACCAATTTTCTAAGTAAAGTATTAAGGGTTCCATTCAGCGGCAAAGGACCTGGCAAGAGCTGCTCCAAGCCAAATTTCAATGATGTGTCAGCTAAAACCACATAATCGCTTGTCACACCAATCTGATGCATGGTCTGCTCGATACAAATAGGGTTATTGTTATCGTCCAAAAGCTGCCAGCGGCGCAGCAACCCCTTGCCATCCCAAGCCAACAAATAGACAAAGTCATGGACTCCTGTTTTCTTACCAAACCAGGAGTCGATAGGGTTCAGGAGTACTTTTTGCAAAATGGCCAATGGCGAAATCACCCTTATCAAGAGATTCCCCAATTGGGAGATACGTGAGAGCAGGGGAATGGTATCAAGAAAATTTCCTGCCGAGCGCCCGTAGTTCACAGTGAAGAGTGTCGATGTAACCGAATCAAATGCAGGATGAGCCGTGCTAAGGACGGGTTGAAAGGGGAGAGGAAGTTTGGCACCCGCGCACCATTCGTTGTTTCCCCCCACTGGTGTCACCACCTTGAGGGTGACGGGATCTATCTCGTAGGGTCGACCACCATCAAAGGTGATGAGGAGTCTTGTAGCTTCGTCTGGCTTGAACTGCATCGGCACAAAGGCCGTATTCAGTGGGTTACGCATCCCCAGGGATAAAGAGAAGCGGGCCATGCCCCAGTCATTGAAACCCAACTTGGCTTTTGGCGTGTCGGAGCGTGTGGCTAGATCGGCCCAATAACAGGGCGTTTTTGCCAATCGCGTTGTGAGTCGGATTGGCCCACCTGGATGCAAGTCGAAGCGATGAATCAAACCATTGCCATTCCAGACATGACTATTATCGGGATTCGGTAAGCCGTTTGATTCCACGGAACCTACCGGTGCGACTAGAAAGAGATGGCCGTGGAGATCAGCGGGGATCTCTCCATGAATAAGCTGAAATTCAATATTATCCAATTCTGCCGCACTGGCCCTCATCATGGCCCGGGGAAATTGCGGTGTTGACGAGTTGGTGACAGAAGAGTTCTTAGGCATTGGAATTGGTGGAAGGGAAGTTAGGATAAACATAATCTCTAAACATCTGAATTACTTCCTCTTGAGCATTAATATGTTCGAGTCTTTTATCGTAGTCATCTCTTACTGACACACAATAGGTAGCTTTGCGTGGTTGAATTCTTGGGACCCAGGTCGAATGAATCGTGAGGCCTACTTTGACTTCAGCATGACCAAGCCGGCACAAGGGACCAGCACCAAGATTCTGAGCGTCAAAGATCCAAAACTCATTTTGGTTGGATTGATTACTTCGGTTTACGATACACATGAGATAACCATCTGACGAACCAGGGTGGGCATTTAGCCTTGGGATAAACTGAACTGAGTTGGCAAAGCAGTCTTGGGGTAAAACATATTGATCTTTAATTTCCATCTCGCCTGTATCAAGGCGTAAAAGGGTGGGAGCCAAGCCATGACTTGCGACTTCAACTGCTTGGTTCACGCTCAAAATGCGTGGCTTGGCAGGCTCATTCAGTGCTTGTATGTAGTCAGGCAAAAGGTCACAGTGACTGCCCCAACCATTCCAAAAGATTTGATTGATGTTATCCGGAGGGGTGACTCCATCCGGCTGACAAAATGCATAGAGCGCCAACATCCAAGATAGATTGTTTTCGGGATCTTTAGCAAGTTTCTTCTCAACTGTACCAGTATCAACATTGATGACATAGTGACCCATAACATTGATGTCCGTACTGCCAGTGGCCATGCCAACCACACCCGGTAAATGAAACTCAGAAAACCGATCGTAGGTTCTCACCCACTCTGCGGCATCCCATCCGTTATTGTGGACACAGTGCAACGATATAAGATTAGTATTATTATTTGGAGATTTATAATCGACAAGGAAGTGGGCAGTACTTCTGTCCAACTCAATACGCTTAGCGATTACAGTCTCGACATCTGTCCTGAGATCATTACGATCAATTATATAGAGAACAGTTTTGTCACTCTGTCTAAAATCAAGCAAATCTCTGATTAAACGTTCCAGTTCGGGAAAGTCTGGTGCTGGTGAGGTTAAGAGTTGCTCTGCACCGAGCTTAAAGACGGTATCCATCAGTATAACATGATTTTCTGTAACGCCAATCTGATGCATACTTTGCATGATGCGAAGCGGAACTTTATTGGGATCCTCGTTAAGGAGAATCTTCCATTGATGCAAAGGATTCTCTCCATCCCAGCTAATCAGATGAACAAAGTCACTCATAGCCTTAGCCTGAGGAAGCAAGCCTCGTAGCACTCCAATCAAGCGCTGAAGTTCTGACAACGACTCCTCTAGGCTTTTTCCGGAAAGAGGTTGATTCGGTGTCTCTGTTTTTTGCAGTAACTCATGGACAAGTCCGAACAGTCTAGAACTTACACTACTAGTTGATAGCTCAGCCCGAGGAGCTGATCTTGGCTTGAGCACGTCACGTGTTAAGCGTGTCAAGGAAACAGCGATGTTCTTCCCAATCTGATTGATAGATTCTGGCAGCCATTTTGCTAACCACTGAACTGAATGAACACCTGCGCTGATGGCCTTCAAAATAAATTCTGTCTGATCAATCAGATTGTTGAGAATGGCTGTCAGGTCTTGATCCGTCCTGGTAAAAGGAGCATCAACGTAACGATTGATGATTGGGTGCAGTGCGGTACCAATCGATTTTCCGTAATTCAAGGTAAATAGTCTTCCTCTTCCGCCGGTTTCTGTCTTGGCTGCAGGGACAAAGACTGGATGGGCGGGGGTGGTATAGATGCCAAAGGGTAAGGGTAGATCAATCTGTTCTTTCCATTCCTCATTAGAGCCAACCGCTGTGGCTACCTCCAGGGAAACAGGATCGATTTCGAAAGGTCGTCCTGCATCCCAGGTGAGAAGAAGACGATAGCCTTCTTCCTCATTGAATTTCATTGGGATTACTGCTGTATTGACCTCGTTACGGAAGCCCAATTGAAAGGAGAGACGAGCCAAGCCGTAGTTGTCGTAGCGAAAACCTTTAAAGTCGTGACTATTCTGACATGCCCAATCAGTATAGTAACAGGGAGTTCGCGGGATCTTATTGGTTATGTAAACCTCTACCTTGCCATCAAGAGTGTTTTTTGAAAAATCAAGTCGATGCACGAGTGGATCCCCATTAAAGAGGGGAGTGCCATCGCTCGATGGCAGGATCAGACCGCTATCACCAAGTTCCTGAGAATCGGTGAATCCACCTGGACCGACGAAAAAGGCATGCCCGTAAAGGTCGTCGGGGATGGAGCCCTCAAGTACAACAAGCTGCAGATTTACTATCTCCTTGCGCTTGACAAAGCCGAGAGAGGAGGGGAACGGGGTCGGCGGCTGCTGTGCTAATTCATGACTTATTAGGATACTTTGGCATGAGTGCTGGTCCATCACTGAGCCCTTGATCTGCCAACTTAGTATAGGGATGATAATCCAGCTCGCTTGTTCCTACTTCGCATAACTTTATCTTCGCCAAGCCGTCTTGCAAGACACAATCCTCCATCCCTAGGTAATGAAAGAGACAGAATAAATCTTCTTTTAAGATTTTATCGGTAGTGCACAACACCTCCTCTTTAAGTCAACTGGGGGATCCTGGATGATCGGCTCGACGGTGGAGATCCCAAAAGAATCTAGGGTGTAAGAACTTAAACCTGGTAGCAGGCCGTTCGCTTAGGGCAGATTAGATCCCAAATTGACCCTAGAAATCTGTCATTGGTGAACTCTCTCTTCATACTGCAGCCGTCTGAGAGCTCGCGTGATGCGTCGACCGTGATCTGGTGATTTGCATCACATGATTCACGGAGACTTGGCAGGCCCATCGTGGGGGAATCCTCGGTAGCCCTGTTCAGGGATATTGACAGGCCGACAGTCTTCTCGCCAGACCTCGAGGCGGGGCTGGTCAACACAGGCACTGCAGCTTTGCCTCGTCTGACCTGTCAGGGCTCACGGGTAGATCTCAAGCTACCTGCTAAGCAGTGTGGGTCCAGCCCCCAGCTCACATCAAACCGCCTGCAACTCCCGAATCGCCGCCAACACCTCCTGGCTGTGGCCAAGGGGGCGCACACCGAGCCAGCGGGCGCGCACGATGCCCTCAGGATCGATCAAAAACGTGTGGCGCAGGGCGGAAGGGGCAAGCCAGGAGCCATAGCGGCGCACCATGGCTCCCTCGGGGTCGGAGAGGAGGGGATAGGCCAAGCCTTCGGAACCGCAAAAAGAGCCATGGCTGTCCACGGTGTCGGTGCTCACGCCCACCACTTCGGCACCGAGCTCATGGAAGTTGGCCAGGTCCCGTTGGAAGCCCCGGGCTTCCAACGTGCAGCCAGGGGTGAAATCCGCGGGATAGAAGTAGAGCGCCAGCCAGCGACCCCGGAAATCTTCCAGCGACAAGCTGACTTCGTCCGGGTCCTGGCCGGCGGTGGTGGCGGGAGCGACCCCGGCCAGGCGGAAGGGAGGCGCGGGATCCCCCACCTTGGGACCATCACCCCCCAGGGCAAAGGCAGGCCGAGGGTTCACCAACTGCTCGGCCCAGAGGCCAGTGGCCAGGAGGGAGGGGGGCAACCAACGCAGGAAGGTACGGCGGTTCATATTGAGTCCAATCCTCAACTGTTGCTCCAAGATTGAATCCAACGCCTGGGTCCATCATGGCCGCATTCAGTTGTTGGCGGCTGTGGTGATCACGGACCGCACCCAAACACAGGCACAACCCAGGGCCAGGAGGCCATGGTCACCGCCAGGACGGGTCAGAGGCGGGCGAGGTTGATGCCCAGCTCCTTGGCATAGGCGCCCAGGCCACGCTTCTGGATGGTTTTGAGGGTGCGGGTGGAAACGCGCAGGGTGATGAAGCGGTTGCCTTCGGCCCACCACAGGCGGCGCTTCTGCAGGTTCACCTGCTGCAGCTTCTTCGTGCGCACGTGGGAGTGGCTGACGGCCATGCCGTTGTTGGCCCGTTGGCCGGTGAGTTCACACACG
>JBKDTB010000099.1:0-13965 GCA_046340515.1 Cyanobacteriota bacterium
GGAAAATCCTGTTTTTTGAAGCTGATATTCTGGAACAGTTTAAAGACTATATAGCTGTTGCCTTCCCGCGCGTTAACTCTGGCCATGGAAGCAGTATGTATCTTCAAAAGATCGGTTCTTGTGGTTTATGAGGTGGTCTGAATCTTGGGGCCAAGTTTGCCAATTCTCTGTTGCGAGTTGGTAACAGCTCCGATTCTGCAAATCGTATTGCCGAGCCAAGCCCTGTACATTCCCGCAACGTTCGACTTTTCGTGTTTGGGAGGCTTGTCAGACGCCTGAGACGCTCTTCTGAAGGCTCTGGCCGCGCTGGATCCTCAGAGAGCTGCAGAGTTGCTAGGGCAGATCAGAGAAATTAGACACACACTCTCGACTGATTACCACTCAAATCCTTTATGACAGCATTTCCGCGCCACTCCAGGCGCCTCCTGAAGCGCTTGCTCCCCCCACTGATGGCTCCATTGGCCAGCGGGGCGCCGGTGGCCAGGCTGATTCGACAGATCGCACGGCAGCATTGGCGCCTGCTTGTGGTCAGTTTTGGGGGAAACCTGCTGGAGGCAGCCAGCGAGGGGGCCACCCTGGCGGTTTTGTTTGTGGCAGTGGAGTTGCTCACCCGGGGTCTTGCGCCAGGGGGCAGCCGCTTGGCCTCGCTTTCCTGGCTGCAGCACCTTGAGCCTCAGTGGGGGTTTTTGCTGCTCCTTGGGCTGGCAGTGGCGTTGCAGGCGATGCAGGCCCTGATGCGTTATGGCAGCCAGGTGGCCAATGGCTATTTTGCGGCCCGCTGCACGGCACAGGTCACCGGGAAGATCCACAGTCAGGTCTTGGCCTTCAGTTTCCCCTGTGCCAGCCACTACAAGGTGGGTGATCTCACGGCCTATGCCAGCCAGGGGCCGGAGGCCATTCGAACCCAGATCTATCTGCTGGGTCAGCTTGTGATGAATGGCCTATTGCTGGTGGCCTATCTGGTGGTGTTAGTGAGCTTGTCGCCCTGGCTTCTTGGGGCGGCTGCCCTGATGGCGGGCCTGATCGCTGCGGTGCAGAAACAGTTGTTGCCCGGGCTGGGCCGCCAGGCGAACGCCGTTCTGCAGGCCCAGGTGGGGATCAGCGTTCGCGTGACAGAAGATATTCAGGGCTTGCGATTACTTCATAGCAGTGGGCAGCGGCAAGCGGCAGAGCGTGGCGTGCAGGGGCGGCTGGGGGATTTGGAGCGGGCACTGAGAGCCAGCAGTCGGTTGGTGGAGGTGATTGGTCCCCTCTCGAATTTTCTTCCGGTGGTCGCGATCGCCCTGATCGCGGCTCTGGCCGTGGGCTTCTTCGGAACCAGGGGAAGCGGGGTGCTGCCCAGCCTGGTGACGTTTGTCATTGCTCTGCAGCGGCTCAACACTCGCATTGCCGGTTTGAGCGGCACGTTCAATGGGCTCACATTGAACGCTCCCCAGCTCGCACGGCTGAATGCCTTTCTCATGCCCGATGGCAAAGAGTTTTGCCGGGAGGGAGGCCAACCATTCCACGATCTACGGCAGGGGGTGAGATTCGAGCGCGTCAGCCTGCGTTACGGGCCAGCCCTTGATCTCGCCCTTGAAGAGGTGTCTTTTGATCTGCCCCGCGGGCGGATGCTGGCATTGGTGGGTCCGAGCGGGGCTGGAAAAAGCTCCATTGCCGATGTTCTGGTTGGTCTTTATTCCCCCACTGCGGGCCGGATCCTGATCGATGGCTTGCCACTTCAGGATTTGGATCTAACAACCTGGCAGCAGCGGTTAGGCGTGGTGAGCCAAGACACGTTTCTTTTTAATGCCACCCTGGCTGACAATATCGCCTTCGGTACGCCAGGCGCCACCCGAGAAAAGATCGAGGCGGCAGCAGCTGCGGCCCAGGCAGCGGATTTTATTGAAGCGCTCCCTCAAGGCTATGACACCATGGTGGGAGAACGGGGCTATAGGCTGAGCGGCGGACAACGACAGCGCATTTCACTGGCTCGGGCGATCCTTCGGGAACCAGAGCTGCTCATTCTGGATGAAGCCACAAGTGCTCTCGATACCCAGAGTGAAAGGCTGGTGCAGGAGGCGATCGAGCGCTTTGAGCGGAACCATACGGTTTTGGTGATCGCCCACCGCTTGAGCACAATTGTGAGCGCCGATGAGATCCTTGTGTTGAAAGCAGGCCGGATCGTGGAGCAAGGTAATCACACCAGTCTCATCAGCCAGCAGGGGCTTTATTGGCAGCTTTGGAAACAGCAGTCGTTTGCTGGCCAGCTTGCCGAACACAAATCGTCAATTTAAATTTCTAAATGAGACTAAAAACTGGCTCGTGTAAGAGACGAGATTAAGCTTGCTCACAATTATTCTCGGGTTTAGCTCCTTGCAGGAGTCACTTGTTTTTTAGTGATAGCGCGTTGCTTCGAAGAGGTCCTCGCAAATCCTTCCCCTGCTGAACGGCCGGATACAGCAGCTCCAACCCCCTGTCCAGCAGCGCAAATCCTGGCCGATCTTCTCCTCCATCGATTGCTACATTCTGTGAATGAACATCTGCAAGTTCTCTCTTTGCCACCTGTGACACCGGTGCTGGAGGCCATGCGAATCATCGACCGAGGCGCTGCACAGATTGCCTTGGTCGTTGATGAGCATCAACGTCTTTTGGGAACCCTCACCGATGGGGACATCCGCCGGGGTCTGCTGCACGGGGAAAGCCTGGAGGCTCCTGTAGAGCGGCTGATGAACCGCCAATTCCGCTTTGTTCGCAGCGGTGAGGATCGGGCCTCTGTGCTTGAAATGATGCGCCTGGAGGTGTTGCGACAGATCCCCGTACTTGATGAACAGGGCCGAGTTGTAGAACTGCTTTTATTACAGGACTTCCTGAGTCCACCGCCGCTGAGCAACGCTGTGGTGATCATGGCAGGCGGCAAGGGCACGCGCCTGCGGCCACACACAGAGCACTGCCCAAAACCGATGTTGCAGGTGGGCGATCAGCCGATGCTTGAGATTCTTCTGGAGCAGTGTATCGCCGCTGGTTTTCGCCATTTCTTCTTGTCAGTAAACTATCTTAAGGAGCAGATAATTGAGTACTTCCAAGATGGCTCTCGCTGGGGTGTGGAGATTGATTACTTAGTAGAGAATGAACCTCTAGGTACAGCTGGATCACTGCAGCTTTTGCCTGCCTCGATGAAGGAGCCGTTTCTGGTGTTCAACGGGGATGTGCTGACTCGTCTCAATCCCAGCCAGCTCCTGCGCTTCCACAGCGAGCACCAGGCCATGGCCACACTCTGTGTGCGTGAACATGAACTTACGGTGCCGTTCGGGGTGGTGCAGACCAATGGTATCGAGCTCTCTGGTTTTGAGGAAAAGCCCACCTACCGGCATCTGGTGAATGCGGGTGTGTACGTGATTGATCCTCAGCTTCTTCATTTCATCCCGCCGAATGAAGTCACTGATATGCCCAGTTTTCTACAAGATGTCCAGCAGGCTGGCCACCGGGTGACGGTTTGCCCGATCCATGAGTATTGGATCGATGTTGGTCGGCCTGAAACTTTGCAACAGGCCCACCGTGAGTGGTCCATTTCAAAGCAGCCATGAGCCTGTTGGCCCTGATTCCAGCGCGGGGTGGCTCCAAAGGAATTCCGCGCAAGAACATTCGCCCGTTTTGCGGCAAACCACTTTTGCAGTGGTCCATCGATGTTGCCCTGGCAGCCCCGAGCATCGATAGGGTAATTGTAAGTACCGATGATATGGAAATTGCAGAGCTAGCTCGCATCGGAGGCGCTGACGTGCCCTTCCTGCGGCCCCAGCACCTGTCCAGCGACACAGCGCCGGGGATCTGCCCAGTCCTGCATGCCCTGGAACAGTTGCCTGAAGTAGATCAGGTGCTTCTGATGCAACCGACATCTCCCCTGCGACGAGTGGAAGATGTGGAGGCGATTGTGGCCCTATGCCCTCAGAGCGGCAGTTTCTCAGCTGTGTCTTTATCCCTCAGTGGCAAGCATCCAGCCTGGATGTTTGGACTATCGACCGATGACCATCTCCAGCCATTGTTTCCTGGTGCGTTTGCAAATTCAAGGCAAGAACTTCGCCCGGCCTATGTGTTGAATGGCGCATTGTATCTGGCCTCCCGAGAGTTTTTGGAACGGGAACGCAGCTTTTTCTCTTCAGACACCATTGGCTACGTGATGCCCCTTGAGCGCTCCGTTGACATTGACAGTCTCCTGGATTGGCGGTGGGCCGAATTTCTTATGCAACAACATTTGACATGAGCAAGGTTTTGGTCACCGGTGCCGATGGTTTCATTGGCTCCCATCTTACTCAAGCTCTTTTGGCTTCAGGCTATCAGGTGCGTGCGTTCTGTCTCTATAACTCCAGTGGTAGCTGGGGTTGGCTAGACAGTCTTCCAGAGGCAACAAAAGCGGAGCTGGAGGTTGTGCTGGGTGACATTCGCGACCCCCTCAGTGTGCGAGAGGCGATGCGGGGCTGTGAACTCGTTTTCCATCTCGCGGCACTGATCGCCATTCCCTATAGTTATGTCGCCCCGACCAGCTATGTCGAAACCAACATCCAAGGAACCTTGAATGTGGTGCAGGCGGCTCGGGATCTGGGCGTGAGTCGAGTGGTGCATACGTCCACCTCCGAGACCTACGGAACAGCTCAGTTTGTGCCGATCACGGAAGATCACCCGCAAGTGGGCCAGTCTCCATATGCTGCAAGCAAAATCGGGGCCGATCAGATCGCCCTGAGCTACTGGCGCAGTTTTGAGACTCCAGTGGCTGTGCTCCGCCCCTTCAATACCTATGGTCCTCGCCAGAGTGCCCGCGCCGTAATTCCAACTATCATTACCCAAATCGCTGCCGGACAGCGGAAGATTCGCCTGGGATCTCTTTCCCCGACTCGAGATTTTAACTATGTAGCTGATACCTGTGCCGCCTTTCAGGCGGTTGCCGTCTGCGACGATGCCCTGGGTCAGGTGGTGAATGCCGCTAGTAATTTTGAGATCTCGATTGGCGATACGGTCTCACTGATCGCTGAGGTGATGAATGTGGACCTGGAGATTCTCACCGATGAGCAGCGGCTGCGGCCTGAGGGATCGGAGGTGAACCGGCTATTCGGCGATAACAGGCGCTTACGGCAGCTCACAGGTTGGCAGCCCGCCTTTGCCGGTCTCGACGGCTTTCGCCGTGGTCTGGCTCTCACGGCAGAGTGGTTCAGCGATCCAACCAACCTGGCTTGTTATCGCCCAGGCACCTACTCGATTTAAGCCATGAGCAGCTCTACCAGGAGGACTGTTCCACTGGTCCTGGATGCGCTTCAGCAGGTGGTGGGCTCCAGCGCCAGAGAGCAACCGATCGGCCTGCATGAGCCCGATTTCCGTGGCACAGAGGCCTGGGCTTATGTGAAGGACTGTTTGGATACGGGTTGGGTCAGCACCGCTGGCAGCTGGGTGGGTCGCTTTGAACAACACCTGTGTTCCATAACGGGCTCCCTTCATGCCGTGGCGGTGAGCAATGGCACAGTGGCTCTTCGGCTGGCCTTGCATCTGGCGGGGGTGGGCCCCGACGATGAAGTGATGCTACCGCCGCTGTCTTTTGTGGCCACCGCCAACGCGGTTGCCCACCTGGGAGCAGTGCCCCACTTTGTGGATGTGCAGACCTCTTGCCTGGGGATGGACCCCTCGGCTCTGTCGATGAGACTGGAGGCGGTTGCTGAGCGTCGTGAGGGGATCTTGGTGAATCGTGAGACCGGTCGCCGGATCGCTGCGGTATTACCTGTTCATGTTTTTGGTCATCCGGCTGAGGTGGGTCAGCTTCGGGAGGTGGCCGACATCTGGGGGCTGCCCCTGGTGGAGGATGCTGCCGAGGCACTGGCAAGTTGGCGTGAAGGGACGCACTGCGGCCTTTTTGGCTGCCTGGGCATCCTGAGTTTCAATGGAAACAAGTTGATCACGACAGGCGGTGGCGGCGCCCTGCTCACCAACGACTCTGAGCTGGCTCAGCAAGCAAGGCACTTGTCCACCACGGCCAAATTGCCCCATCCTTGGGCCTTTGAGCACGATGCGGTGGGCTGGAACGACCGCCTTCCCAATCTCAATGCCGCCCTGGGAGTGGCCCAGCTAGAGGATTTAGATCGTCGCGTGAATGCCAAACGCGAATTGGCACAGCGCTACGCCCAGGCTTTTCAAAGCGTGGAAGGTGTGGAGTTGGTGGCTGAACCGGCAGGTTGCCGCAGCAACCACTGGCTGGTGAGCCTTCGCCTGACCACCAGCGATGCACTTGCAGCGCAAGACCAGCGTCAGCAGATCCTTCAGGCTGCCCACGCAATTGGAATATTGCTGAGGCCCATCTGGACCCCTTTACATCAGCTCCCGATGTATGAGACCTGTCCGGCGGGTCCACTGACGGTGTCTGATGATCAGTCTCATCGCTTGCTCAACTTACCGAGCAGCCCGCAGCTCCTCGAGGGCTGGCGGGGATGAAGTCGCTGATTCTGATTGGTTGTGGTGGCCATGCCACCTCTCTGATCGAGCTGATAGAAACGACGGGCCAGTGGCGGATTCATGGCCTTGTGGGGCAGGCTGAGCAGGTGGGAACGAGTGTTTTGGGTTATCCGGTCATTGGCTGTGACGCCGATTTGCCCTCGCTCAGGGATACCTGTCCGGCGGCGCTGCTGGCCATCGGGCAGTTGCCCGACCCGGCTCCGCGTCAGCGTCTGGCAGCCCTGCTTGTGAAATACGGCTTTCACTGTCCTGTTTTGGTGTCTCCCCACGCCGTTGTTAGTGGCCACGCTCGAATCGGCTTTGGCACCACTGTGGGGCATGGGGCGATTGTGAATGCGGCTGCGATGGTTGGTGAACATTGCATTCTTAATTCTGCGGCGTTGGTTGAACATGATGTGCAGATCGGCGATCACTGTCACATCAGCACAGGAGCCATTGTGAATGGAGGTGTGCGAGTTGGTGCCGGTAGTTTTATCGGTAGTGGCGCGATGCTCCGAGAAGGTTTGGTCTTGCCAGCCCAGACGGTAATCAGTGCTGGCAAGCGCGTAATGGGATGGCCATTGCAGGATCGATGAGCACTTCTCAGCGAACACTTGTCATTGCTGAAGCCGGAGTAAACCACAACGGTGATTTAAAACTTGCCAAAGACCTGGTCGATGCTGCTGTAATGGCCGGTGCCGATGTGGTCAAGTTCCAGACCTTTCAGGCCAATCAGCTGGCAACAGAAAATGCCGAGCAGGCGGTCTACCAGAGGCAATCTTCTACCCAAAGACAGGGCCAGTTGGCGATGTTGCAGCAGCTAGAACTTAACCATGAGCAACATCTTCAACTGATCCATTACTGCCGGCAAAGAAATATTGAATTTCTCTCTACCGCTTTTGATCTTCCCAGTGTTGATCTGTTGGCCTCACTGAATCTTAAGCGTTGGAAAATTCCCTCCGGAGAAATTACCAACCTCCCCTACCTGCGCCTCATCGGCTCTCAGGGCAAGTCTGTGCTCCTCTCCACCGGAATGGCGAGCCTGGCGGAAATCAAAGCTGCGCTTGATGTACTGGAACAGAGAGGGACTCCCCGCAGCCAAATCACTGTGCTTCATTGCACCAGCGAATACCCTGCCCCGCCAGAGGAGGTGAATCTGCGAGCCATGCAAACCATCGGCCAGGTCTTTGGCGTGGCAGTGGGCTACTCGGACCATACCGAGGGCATTGCTGTACCGATCGCAGCCGTAGCCATGGGAGCCACCGTGGTTGAGAAACATCTCACCTTGGATCGCAACTTGCCGGGACCAGACCACAAGGCCAGCCTGGAACCGGATCAGTTTGCGGACATGGTGCGGGGTATCCGCATCATTCAGCAGGCTCTTGGGGATGGGATCAAGCGACCTACGGTCAGTGAACTGGCCAATTTGCCTGTAGTGCGCAAGTCATTGGTTGCTGCCCGCATGATTCATGCCGGGGAGTTGTTTAGCGAGGCCAACCTCACCGCCAAGCGCCCCGGAACGGGCATTTCTCCAATGGAATGGGATGCCTGGATTGGCAAGCCAGCTTCCAGAGACTTTGCTGCGGACGAGCTGATTGCATGACCATCTCCCCCCGTAAAATCTGTGTCGTCACCGGCACCCGTGCTGAATACGGGCTGTTGCGCTGGGTGATGCAGGGCATCCAAGAGTCTGAAAATCTCGATTTGCAGGTCATCGTTACCGGCATGCACCTTTCTCCCGAGTTTGGTCTCACGGTGCAGGAGCTTGAAGCTGATGGCTTCCGAATCGATCGCAAAGTCGAGATGTTGCTTAGCTCCGACACCCCGGTTGGGATTACTAAGTCGATGGGTCTGGGGATGATCGGCTTTGCAGACGCCCTTGCTCAACTAGAACCCAATCTACTCCTGGTTCTTGGCGACCGCTTTGAGACTTTTGCAGCTGCATCAGCTGCTCTTATTGCCAGAATTCCGATCGCCCATTGCCATGGTGGGGAACTCACTGAAGGTGCATTTGATGATGCCCTGCGTCATTCAATTACTAAAATGGCATACCTGCATTTTGTGGCTGCGGAGGAATACCGGCAGCGGGTGATTCAGCTTGGTGAACACCCCGATCGTGTGTTCCTGGTTGGTAACCTTGGGGTGGAGGCTATCCATCGCCTCAACTTGCTGAACCGCGAAGAACTTGAGGCCTCGCTTAACTTCAACCTCGGACCACGTAATTTGTTGATTACTTTCCATCCCGTAACACTGGAGCACAACACCAGCGCTCGTCAGATGGAGGAGCTGCTTGCTGCCTTAGATGATTTGGAGGAAACACACTTGATCTTTACCATGCCCAATGCTGACACTGATGGACGGGTTTTGATCAAGATGTTAGAGAACTACTGTTCTAGTAGGCCCCACGCGAAGGCATTTAGATCCCTAGGGCAACGACTCTACTTCTCCTGCATCAAGAACTGTGATGGAGTTGTGGGTAACTCCTCTAGCGGCCTCTTGGAGGTGCCAAGCTTCAAGAAGGGAACGGTCAACATTGGTGATCGACAGAGGGGACGGATACGTGAGAGAAGTGTGATTGACTGCGAACCGGATAGAGAGTCCATTTCGAGGGCTCTCAAGAAGCTAAACGAAGATCAGATCTTCATCACTTCTGACAATCTCACTGATTCAGCCATAGGCAATAGAGCATCTGAAGCTATTGTCTCCGTAATTAACCAGTCCCTACTACAGCAGTGTTCGAACAAAAAGAAATTCTTTGACAAGAATCTCTAGTTTGCTGAGACCGTCCATAGTTTTCTATCGGCTTTCTTCTTCACAATGAAGGAGGTGAATATCTCTATCTCCATAAGTTAGACCTTAAACTTCTTCCTTAAACGAAATGTGAAGTGGATACAGGCGCTTTCCAATTCACAATGCTTCTGACAATGAAATCTGTTAAGGCTTATGAATATCCTCGCGATTTGTAGAGCAAAAATCTTTGGTTCTTGAACTCTCTTTTTCCATGTAAAAACTTAGTCAAGCATTCATGAATCTGAATCTACCAATATCTGGGCTAGTGCCTCTCGATCAAACTCTCAAGACTTCACCCATAGGAGTGACGATCATCTGACATAAACTCCTAATGTCAGTTGTACGGTTAATCTGAACACACAACTACTCCCACTGGTAAAGATATGCTTATTTACGTGCTTTCTGGACATTGGTCTGATGAAAAAAGCTAATTGCATTTCACTATTGCGATCCAACTTGAGTCTTTCTTTATGAACTTAGCTCCAAACAGGCTTTTTGTTGCCGCCCTCAGAAAAATAAAACAAAAACTAAAACAAGTAAAGAATTCTTCCTATATCAGAAAACTAGATTCCTTAAAACTAGGAGTTCCTCCTAATCCAGAAAAGAAAATCTTAAAAATTCTATATGGGCCTTCATTTAGCATCTGGAGCCCATCATTTGCTCTTGACAGGTCTATAGCATACGCTTTAGAAGGACAGAACTCAGAAATTTTCCCAATATACTGTGATGGCATCCAAGAAACTGATTGTAATTGTATAGGTGGATTATGGGGTGGTGGCACAAGCTTCCAGAAAAACTGTATGAAATGTGAACAGAGCTCACGGACACTTTGGCGCTCCTATGGCCAAAAAGCAATAAAGTTGAGTCGATATCTGACTGATGATGACAAAAATCAGATCTCTAGAATAGTCAGCCATTTAGATATCGATGAGCTTTTGTCATTCACTGAAGATGGTCTTCCAATCGGTAAGCTTGCAAAAGATATTCTTGTTAACAACTTTTTAGTGGCATCATTAGAAATGGTTCCCAATGCAAGAGTGCTCTTGCAAACGCATGTCTCAAATCTACTCAGACTTAAAGTTTCCTATTCAAGAATCATTGATAGCATTAAACCAGACAGGGTGATTTCAAATGACAGCTATTATGGAATGTGGGCAGTCATGGAGTATCTCTGTAAAGAGAGGTCTATACCCTTCTATTCATATTGGCCCTGCACGAAAGAAAGAGCTGCTTTTGCTTATAATGATGCCTCCATGAATCTGGATTTCAGAGAGGCTTGGCCGCATTTCTCGCGGATAGACTTGACTCCTAAGGACAAAGTTAAGATTAATACTTGGCTTGATGGAGACCGTGCTTTAACTATAGATACAACCAAGCCTTCAGCTGAAAATCTCTATGATGAGAGGGCTGAATTCATTGACCATGGCAAACCCTCAATCCTTTTAGCAGCAAATGTGATCTGGGATTTGGCTGCACTTAATAAACAAATAGTTTTCTCTGACATGATGAGTTGGATCAATGAAACCATTGCTTGGTTTAAGAATCATCCCGACTTTCAACTTGTAATTAAGCCTCATCCAGCAGAATCAACTCCAAGCATACCGCTGACAAGAGAGAGGGTTGAAGATTGTGTTTTGGAGTTAGAG
Organism: Cyanobacteriota bacterium; assembly: GCA_046340515.1. Classification (GTDB taxonomy): domain Bacteria; phylum Cyanobacteriota; class Cyanobacteriia; order PCC-6307; family Cyanobiaceae; genus Cyanobium. Next base: position 10,887 of record JBKDTB010000099.1, read on the forward strand.
TCACTATTGCCAAAGAATGTAATTATACTCAAGTCAAGCACTCATCTCACACTCAACGATTTGATAAGAGACTATAATATAAAGGCCTTCGTTGTACATACCACAACACCAGGGTACGAGTTTGCTGCTAGAGGATACAAGACGATAACAACTGCTAGAGCCCCTTACAGGGGCTATGGCTTTACCTTCGATCCAGTCACAAAACAAGATTATTTTGAGCTTGTCTTGAACTGTTTACGCTCAACGGAGCGAAAACTACCACAGCATCAAATAGACCTTGCCCAGAAATTTCTTAAACTCTATCAGTTTCATTATTATGTTAACCATAATCTCTTTTCAGGGTTTCCTCCCCAAATCAATGAAGCTCTTCCCGAGACAGCCAGAAACAAGAATAGTGCATTTGGATATATAATAGCAAAGATAATTGCAGGTAAGCCGATTGTTTCACAATTTTGCTGGCCGCCGGAATCATGATTATTATCCTAAGACGGATCAGGCCTCTGGTAAGCAGATTTCTTAAGTCTCTACAATTAACTCTTGTGAGGGCCAAGCTAAAGTTAACGATGAAAACAAATGAATATCCATTCACTGTTCATGATATAGATCTTTTTTTCCACGAGTTGAAAATCTCATTGTCTCCAGCAAATATTGACGAAAGCTATAAACCTGGATTGAATAGAGTGACTATTAACAATTGCTCTGTCTTTTTGCCGGATGACTTGGACTGTAAAGATCTGCCTTGGTTGTGGCATGAAGTCTATGATTCATTTGAAAACAACCCGTCATCTTATAATCACCCAAAGATCGATTATGAATCCTTAGAATGGGTTTTAGATGCTGGGGCTGCGGAAGGGTACTTTTCGCTTTTTTGCGCCGAGAAAGTTCCTGCTAAAACTAGAATATATGCCATTGAACCATTGCAGATTATGCATAATCCATTGAAAGAGACTATGCGTTACAACAGGATCACAAATGTTGAAGTTATAAATGCTGCTGTTGGAGAGAACGATGAGATTGCCTACATCGAGCAGGATCCTATTCATCCGTGTGACTCCCACTTGAGTAAATATGATGGCCAAGACAAGAGTATTGCAAACAAGGATCTTCAACAAGTTCAATGTTCAAGGCTTGATACTTTTGCACTAACTCTTGGGCTTACAGGTCGAGGCCTTGTTAAGATGGATATTGAAGGCTATGAAATGAGTGCTCTTAACGGTGCAGTAGAATTGCTCAGCAATCAAAAGCCCTTCTTGGCAATAGCCGTTTATCATGAATACAGTAATGCAATAAAGTGTGCCCAGATTGTCAAGTCAGCAAATCCAGAGTATACTATTGAATTTCGAGGATGCTATGGATATTTTAGTCCCCCACGCCCTTACATGATCTTTGCTTATTAAATCTTGAACGAGTCTTTTGTCAAACATTATTGCTCAAACCAATGAGAATTCTGTACATAACTCCTGTACTTGAGCATCCTCCAGCTGGCGGCCCTCAGCTAAGGATTGAGAGTTCAATTAAGGCATTATCTGAAGTATCTGACCTGGTAATACTTTATCGTGCCCTTCGAAAGTCTCCTGAAACAGACAGAACTTCAGGCTACTATTCTCATGCCTATGACTCCTTTAATGTTTTTTATGATACACCTCCAAGCAAGCCAGCTCGCATCCTTAAGCGCATAACAGAACGAATACTTTGCATAAAAAAGATACCACACTTAAGGAAGATCAGATACCTAATAAAATCCAAAAAGATCAATGCCATCTGGTTCGGATATGGAAATATTTCGTTTCCTCTAATGAAGGCCTTAAAAAAAGAATTTCCAGACATACCATTTATTTGCGATACTGACAGTGTTTGGTCTCGTTTCATCTTAAGGGAGCTTCCTTTTGCAGCAGGAAAGCGACGGACCATAATTCAATCTGAAGGCAACCTCAAAGAGATTGAAGAAAGGGAATGGGTTCAATTGTGTGAAGTGACTACAGCAGTGTCGGATGTTGACGCAGACTATTACAGAGGTATTGCAAAGGATCCTGGAAGAATTCATATCTTCTCAAATGCGATCGATGTCAAGAGATATCAAGTTCTTCCATCTAAGCCCCAAGGCTTTGTAAGTCCCAGCCTATTTCTTGCTGGTACGTTTTGGGAAAATAGTCCTATGAGCATGGCAACACAGTGGGTGGTAGACGAAGTTTTGCCCATAGTGCGTGGCCAATATCCAGGAGTTCACTTGTATATAGTTGGAATGAACTCTGATCGTGAATTTGCCTCCCTTCGTGACGTTAACATAACCGTGACCGGCAAGGTAGAGTCCGTACTCCCATATCTATGCCATTCGGATGTTGCGTTGGTTCCGTTAAGGTTTGAGTCTGGCACGCGATTTAAGATACTTGAGGCAGGAGCTTGTAAAGTCCCTGTCGTTTCAACAACTCTTGGAGCCGAGGGCTTACCTGTGACAGACGGAAAGGATATTCTGATTGCAGATGAACCGCACTTATTCGCCGCAGCAATCATAAAATTATTCTCCAATCCAGAGTTGGCAAATCAAATCGCAGTCAATTGTTATGACCTTGTTCTTAAGAACAATAGTATTAGTGCGCTAAGGCGAGAAGCGCTGTCGATCCTTGAGTACCTTCAGCTATGTTGATTGAAATAAAAAACCGTGATAAGTTGCTCGCTCTTGTTCTAAAATCTTCTTACTATGCTAGTGGAATCAAATTTTTCACACCTGGCCACTTTTCTCAGCAGTTGGGCTATATGAACCGTCCAGAAGGGTATGTCATTCCTCCCCATGTTCACAACCCTGTGGCAAGAGAGGTTGCCTACACCAAGGAAGTTTTATTGATCAAGTCCGGCCGGGTGCGTGTTGATTTCTACGATGATGACCAAACCTACATAGAAAGCCGTATTCTTGAAGCTGGTGATGTGATTCTTCTGGCCTATGGTGGGCATGGCTTTGAGATGCTGGAGCCGACGGAGATGATCGAGGTAAAGCAGGGGCCCTACGCTGGCGAGCACGACAAGACCCGTTTCCAGGGCATCAGCGCCGATCAGGCTGAGATCAAGCCATGACCGATCCCTT
>JBKDTB010000100.1:0-9487 GCA_046340515.1 Cyanobacteriota bacterium
GCTTGCAGGGGATGATCCGGATGGTGACAGCCTTAGATCCGTGGACCTTTCGTCGAACGCGGTGCGAAGAGCGGTGTGGCTACCGCTGTAGTCACCGCCCCCAGCGCGGGAAGCACTGAACTACGCGTCGCGCCAAGAACAGGTCGGTACGGGATGCCGAATCTTTCCTTGCTTTTCTGAAGACTGCCGACCTGCGCCTCGCACACCATCAACCAGTTGGCTCAAGACCAAACAGATCATGCGTTCTCGATTCGGACAAGGACGCGATCCATGAACGCCCCGAAGGCGACCGCTTCCAGGGGTTCTCACCTACGTCTCGGAACAGGACCAGGAGCAAGACGCACCTGCGAGTAGTGAGACCTTCTCTTCACTCCTCCACCGGCCGCTGCCGATACAACTCCTTCAGCAACTGGTAGGCCTCGTTCAAGCGCCGCATGGTGTCCAGCGAGCCGCCGGAATCGGGGTGGTGCTTCAGGGCCATCTCGCGATAGGCATCTCGGATCTGGATGAGGGTCACCCGTTGGCCGGGATCGGTCGGCAGCTGCAGTTGGCGCAGTGCGCCGTGGAGCGTCATCGTCGACTCCAGCGTCTGGAACGACGTTCCCCGCTGGCGGCGGCGGAAGCGATGCACGAAACGGTGAACGAGCGTGGGGATCCGCAGGGGGAGGGTTTCGGCGCTGAAGGGGTCCTCCAGCACGCCCGCCGTGACGATCACCCGCTCCAAAGTGGGGGGGGCATCGCTCCAGCGCGGGTCCACGTCCCGCATCAAGCGCACGGCGGCGGACCAGGTGAACAGCCGGCCCTCGCACAGATCCGCGTGGGGCCAGATGTCCTGGGCCAGCCAGCTCATGGCCGCCTCCACCACGGCGGCGTTCGGGGTCTGGCCGAAGAGATTGAGCCAATGGGAAGCCACGATCTCCTGGCTCTGCGGCAACAGCTCTTCCGACACCTTCGGCCAGGGCGCCACCGACCCCTGGGCGGGCTCAGGGTCCTTCTCCACCTGCAGGCTCCGCCGCAACTGCTGGGAGCGCTTGCGCACAAATCCCGGCAGATCAATGCCCTTGCTCCGGCCGCCCTCCTCCCGCACCGGCCCGACGGGGCTCGAGGCCCCGGCCTCCGCGCCCCAACCCTCCATGGCCCATTCCCCCTGGCCCACCAACACCAAGGAAGCGCCGTCATCCAGGGACCCATCCTCAGCCGGGGGCTCCTCCCGCGCTGGCGCCCCCGCGCCGGTGGGCGGAAGATCGGTGTCCTCAACGGTGGCGAAGAGTTCGTCCAGCAGGCGCTCGAGCACATCGCCCCGGTTTCGCAAGCCCCATTCCCGCTTCAAGGCGTCAATGTGGGCCAGCTTCTCCAGGGACAGCTCCAACGTGATGCGGCGCCGGGCTGCCGCGCTCGTTTCTTCGGGCAGAGACCTCTCCATGCCGTCTCAAGGACTCCCTTGCCACTGGCGAAGCAATTGCTCCTGGGCTTCCAGGGCCTCGCGGTAGCGATCCGTCAAGGGCGCGGACTGGGGTGTGGCCGGACGGGGCGACTGCAGGCTGGGTGGAGGTTGCAGCCAGCTGGGCATCGAGGGCGAGCGCAGGATCTCTGGTGGTGGGGTGAGGGGTCCCGGGGAGCGGGGAGCGGGGCGTTGGGCCGGGGAAGGGATGGGGGTCCGCGCTGGCACGGGGGCCCGAGTCGGGGTCGGGGGCGGCGGCGGGGGGATCAGCCGGGGGCGTGCGGGAGGCAGGGCCCCGGTGGCGGGGGCGGCGCCTTCCTCCTCCATGGCGGGGGGAGGGGGAAGGGGGGTCGCACCGCGGTTGAGGCGGGCCGTCTCCTGGCGGCGCTCCTGCTCCTGAAGCTGGGCCAGCTGGGCGGAGGGCACGACGCTGAGCAGATGGCCGGGCGTCGAATCTGCTGGATAGACCAATGAGACGCGAAGGGGGGTTTTCTGGCCCGGCTGCAAATGGAGCTGGGTCAAAGACAGGCTCTGACCCGACCGCAACCCCACATGCACCGACTGCAGTCCCTCCGGAGTGCGGATCTCCATGGATCCGCGGAATGCTGTGAACGGCCTCCCTCCGAGGGGAGCCGGATGGCTCAGGACCAGATCATGGGGACCCTGGCCGGTGAGGGACAGATCCACATCGAAACGCACCCCGTAGGTGCCCACGTTGTCAACGGAGGAATCCACCACGCGGGTTGCAAGCGGATTCACCTGCACCTCCCCGGTGCCGAAATGGGTGCGACGGGTGCTGGTCAGGGGCACATGCAGGGGACCCTCGCGGGTCAGATCATGTTGGAGGGAGGCCTGATAGTGGTCGCCCAGGGCCACGCCACCAACCCGGGAAAAAATTGTCCCATCTTGAATCTCGCCGATCCGGCGGAGATACACCCGCCCCGGGGCGAGCTGGCGCCGATCCAGCACGGCGAAGATGTCTTCATCCCCTTGGGGGTCCTTCGCCGCCACAACAGCGATCTGCAGCGGACCATCCGAGTGTCCCTTGAGCAGGGCGTTGGCAATTCCCAGGGCCGGCAGGGCCGTTTGGAAAAGCACCACCCGTTGGCGGGCTGGAATCGTGATCGTTTCCCCCAGCTTTGGATCCAGCCGTCCCCGCAGCAGCTGCACCGCCGTCGCATCCCCGGGACCGGTGTTCCATGGCCGGGGGCCCAACGGTTTGACGCCCAGGAGATGATTCGCCAGGTAGGGCGCCTCAAAACTGTTGCGCACGGCACCCGCGCTGAACTGCACCCGCACCGGCTGGTTGCCGGGATTCACCAAGATCGTCGCCAGCGTCAGCTCACTCCGCCGCTGGGAGGGGGAGATGGCTCCCCGATAGGGCGGGAAATACTTGTGGTGGAGGTGGAGGCCGAAGTCGCCCTTGAAGGTGTAGGCCGGCATCTCCACCGCCTCGCCCGTTTCCGCCGCGATGGCCACCCCTGGAACGGTGCTGATCAGCACCCCCGGACCCTCCACCTCCTCCGGCTGGTTGGAGTGCAGCACCGGCACCGTGTTGAACCGTCCCCGCAGGGGGATCGCCCGCTGGCCCTCCATCAAGGCCACATACGACTGGGCCCGGGCATTGGGGGCCAGGAGAAGAAGGCTTCCGAGGGCGAGGCTCGGGAGCAGGCGGGGTGGGGAGGGATCGAAAACCGCGCGCACTGCAGGCCTGAACAACATCGCTGTGAGCAGCCCATGATGGCTGCCCTCGCCCGAACCGCCGAACAATCCGGTGGTTCGGTCTCGGGGGGATCGCCCGGCTCGCTAAAACCAGGACAGATCCCCTTTGCTCTCCATGTTCTCACCCCCGGGTTGCGCCTGCCCCTTTGTCGATGAACCCGCCGCCAGCCGGCGCCGCCATCAGGAACGGAAGCACCGCCTGCTCACCTTCTGGCGAGACGGGCTGGAGCGGCAGCTGGCGGCGGTGAATGCCGCGTTGGCCACCCTTGAGCGGCAGATGGAACGCGACCAACCCGCCGCCGAAGGTTGAGGCTTCCCCCCGCCGTCTCCGGAGCGGCGGGCTCCCGGAGCTGCTGGCGGAGAGTGGCCAGGCTCCTCTGGAGGCACCGCTGCACGGTCATGGCGCTCACCTCCAGGGCCGCTCCCGTGCGGCGATAGCTCCATCCCTGCACCACCACCCGGCGCAACACCTGCTGGCTGCGCGGATCCAAGCCGGCGACGAGCCCCTCCAATCGAGCCAAGTCGTCGACCTCCTCCCGAGGATCATCCTCTGGCGTCGGCACCTGATCCAGCAGCCGACCCTCCAGCGGAGCCGGTCGGCACAGTTCCTTGTGGCGTCGCAGCAGGCGCCACTGCTCCGCCGACACCCCCAGGCGGCACCGCAGCTCCCTCTCTTCAGGAGCCACGCCCTTCGCTTGGGCTGTCAACGCTTCCTCCAACCGGACCAGCCGGCTTTGGAGTTCGCACTGCCGCCGGGGCAAGCGCACACAGGCCGCCCGATCACGCAAATAGTGCAGAATTGCCCCGCGAATATGGGGGCGTGCAAAGGCCGGGAAAGGAATTTGCAGGGAATGGCGATAGAGTTCCGCCGCGCGAATCAGTCCGAGCAGGCCCACCTGGATCAGGTCCTCTCGGGGTTCCTGACAGCGGAGTCCGTAATGACCGGCCAGGGGTGGCACGAGATGGCAATGGGCCTCCACCAGGGCATTGCGGCGTTCCAGGTCGGGGGAGAGGGGCCTGCCGCGGCGGGGGCGATGGGCCAGGGGGCGGGGAGGGGCGGTGGTGCAGGAGTTCATGGGTTCAGCGTGTTCAAGAGTCGTCAGCACCGAGCCTTGGCCACCACCCGCAGGCGAGTGGTCAACCAAGCTCTGCATCCAGAACAGCCCGGTTTCGCCGCCACGGCAAGCGTGAAAACACCTGATTGTTGGCAGACCATCACCGCCAGCGCGCCCGTCAAGGACCGAACGCCCTCAGCCCTCCGCCCTCCTCCGGGGCCGGGGCGCCGCCACCTCGCTCAGCAGAGTCCAGGGGCCCTGGCCCTCCAGCCAGGCCAGATCGGACTGGGCCGTGCAGAGGAGAAAACCCGCGAAGCCCAGGCCGTTCACACTGAATCCCGCACAATGCTCCCTCACCCGGCGCACCGTCAGAAACCACACGTCGTCAAACAGCAGGTTGTAGGCGTGGCGCGGTGCGCCCGGAGCATCGGGGTGTCCCAGGTCAAGCCGCGCCGCGTGCTCCCGGTAAAGAGGTTCGAGATCCCGGCCCTCCCGCGGATCCCAGCGGCGGCTCAGGGCGTAGTGCCAGGGCCAGAGCGGTCGTGGCTCCTCCAGCTGGCTCTGAAGCAGGCCGGCCAGAGGGCAGCTCGCTTCCCCCGGATGGCGGGGCAGGAGCTGCAGATGGCGATGGGGTTGGCTCGCCCCGGCGGTGGGTCCACTGTTGAAAAACCACAGGCCCCCGGTATCCGCCGCCACATGGGCCACGGCCTGCCAATCCGAGGAACCCAGCCAGCCGCTCTGCGGTTGCCAGTCCCGGGTGATCAACAACAGATGGCAGGGCTGCACCGGGTATTTGTTGAGGATCAGGGCGTGGCCCCGGGCGATCCGGCCCACTTCCAGGGGCGCTTCCCAGGGCAGAAAGGGATTGGGCTTGGGTCCCTCCCGCGAGAGATGGCGCGGCGGCGCCCCCTCCAGCCTCCGCAGCAAAAAGGGTGCCAAGCCCCGCAGGTCCACCACGCTGGTGGACAAGGGCACCAGGGCCCCCTGGTCGAGGGCCTGCTCCGTCACGGCCCTGGCCTGCCGCCAATAGCGCTCAGTTCGCACCGAGCTGCAGGCGGGCCAGGGAAGCACCCTGGTAGTAGTGCGACAGGATGTCGTTGAAGCGGAGCCCCTGCCGCGCCAGCTCCTGGGCGCCGGTCTGGCTCATGCTCGCCCCCAGATTGCCGTGGGCCTCATCCACGATTTGCTGCGTCGCCGCATAAAGGCTCTCCACAATCCCGCCCTGGTAGCTGAGGATCACGCCTGCCGTGGAAGTTGTGGCCTCCCGGGTGGGGGCGCTGACGCTGCTCAGACCCTCATAGTTCTGCCAGCGGGTCGTGTCCCCCAGGTGCCAGTGCTCGCTGGCTGGACGGGCCATGTGGGCCATGGCGTAGGAGCGGGCGGCCACGGCCTGGGCCCGCAACGCCTCCCTGTTCCAACCGCTGGGCATCTCCCCGCCGACGACGGAGCTCACATAGCTCTCCAGGGGCAGGTGGTTCACCACCTGGATCCCGTCGGTGGCCCGCAGCACCCGCAGGCGACCGTCATAGGCGCGCCCATCGGCCCGCAGGGGGCGGCCATCCAGGCTTTCGATCCACACCTCCGCCAGGGAGCCGAGGAGCTCCTCCGCACTGGTGTCCCCGCCGCCCTGCCCCTGCCGCAACACCTGCCCGTCACGGCTCACAACCCGCCAGGGGCCCTCCCCGCCGATGGAGGGTTGGCGGGAGAGTTTCAGCAGGGCCACGCGGATGTCCAGATTCAGGACCGAACCGTTCCCCCCGCCTGGATTTTGACCCCGAGCAGGGGAGCCGAGGCGACGGGCCCGCAGCGATCGCCCCGGGTCGGCTCCGGCCGGAGAGGGCTGGCCAGAGGTCAGGCTGGTGGTTGCCCCTCGTAGGGCGGATGCGGCAGGGGGAGGCGCCATCAAGGCATCGAGCACATCCTTTTGGCCGGAGCTGTCCGGAGGGAGCAGGAGCGCCCGGGAGGCGAACCCCATGCCAACAGCGGCAAGAGCCAGGGGTGTGGCCAGCAGGACGGGATGGCGGAGGGCTCGGCTGCCTACGGCGCGCAGGCCTGGTCCCACGCCTCGGAGGCTTGGGAGGGTGGGAGAACGCCAGGCGCGGAGGGCGCGCCACCCTGTCCTGGCTCGATCCGCACTGTTCCCTCCCACAGCAGATGCCCTGAACCGGTCAGGCGGATCATGCCTGAAGAACCGGCCTCGCAGACCATCCCCCCCGGACGGTCGGAACATTGCCAGCCCACAACCCGGGCCCGCCCCAGGCGCTCCATCCAGTGGGGCGCCACCAGGGCATGGGCGGAACCGGTGACCGGATCCTCGGGGATGCCAAGACCCGGGGCGAAAAAGCGCAGCTGATAATCCGCCCGCTGGCCGGCCACTTCAGGCGAGGCCGGATGCGGGACGGGGAGGGGCTGCATCAGCACCAGGCCGTTCCGGCACACCTCCGGCAACCCTTCGGCCATCCCCTCCAACTGGGCCAGGGGCGCCTCCGGGGGGAGCGCCACCACCGTGTAGCCCAGCGGCGAGCCCCAACAGGCCTCTGGCCTGAGGTCCGGCCGCTCATCCAGCCACTGACGGAGCTCCGCTGGCGGGTCGAGGGGCTCCAGGGGAAGGCGGGGCAGTTCCAGCTCACCGCGGGGCGCGCTGGACCCCGACCCCTTGGCGGGGGGGAGGAGGCGAACCGCCAGGGGACCGCTGCGGGTGTGGAACACCGTGCCTCCCCCTTCGGACACCTCGCCCCAGTGGCCGAGGGCCAGCAAGGCGGCCAGGGTGGCGTGGCCGCAGAGGGGCACCTCCTGGCAGGGGGTGAACCAACGCAACGCCCAGGCCTCCCCGCGGGGGAGCAGAAAGGCGGTTTCCGATTGTTTGAGGCTGCCCGCCAGCCGCCGCATCCAGGCCGCCGACGCCGGCTCCCGCAGCCGGATCACCGCGGCGCCATTGCCCCCCAGGGCCGTTTCGCTGAACGCCTCCACCAGCACGGCCGGCAGACCCCTCACCATGGCGGCTCCTCCGGTCGCGGTTCCCGCTCCATCAACGCCCGCACCGCCTCCGGCGCCGCCAGACGACCCTCCAGCACCTCCACCACCTGGCGGCAGATGGGCAACGACCATCCCTCCCGGTCGGCCAACCGAAGGGCGGCCCGTGCCGTGCCGGGACCCTCCACGGTGGCCTGGATGCGTTCCACGGCCGCCGACGCCGACAGCCCCTCGGCCAGTAGCAGGCCGAAGCGGAAGTTGCGACTCAGGCTGCTGTTGGCCGTGGCCAGCAGGTCTCCCAGACCCGCCAGGCCGTAGAGGGTGCTCGGCTGGCCGCCGAGGGCCTTGAGCACCAGGCCCGTTTCCGCCAAGCCTCGGCAGAGAAGGGAGGCCTTGGCGTTGGCTCCGAGGCCGAGGCCATCGCTGATGCCGGCGGCGATGGCCATCACATTCTTGAGGGCGGCGGCGATTTCCGTGCCCAGCGGATCGGCATTGGTGTAAAGCCGCAGGTGAAAGGTGCCCAACTCCCGTTGGAGCCACTGGGCCAGCTCCCTGTCGGCGGCGGCGATCACGCTGGCGGCGGGCAATCCACGGGCCAGCTCCGACGCCAGATTGGGACCGCTGAGCGCCGCCATCGGCACGGTGGGCAAGGTGCGGCTCCAGAGGGCGGTGGCACCACAGAGCGCCACAGGATCCAGTCCTTTGCTGCAGCTGAGCAGGGGCACGCCGGGGGGCCAGTGGGAGGCCAGCCGGGGGGCGAGGTGAGGAATGGCCGCCATGGCCACCGCTGAAACCACCAGTTCCGCGCCGGGCAGGGCATCCACCGGATCGCCACCCGAACGACGGCTCCAGGTGGAGAGTTGATGGCCCTTGCCTTGCCAGAGGTCAGCGAGGGTGCTGCCCCAGGCTCCCATCCCCAACAGCGTGATCCGCAGCGTGCCGTCCCCCGGAGGCGAGCTGCTGCCATCATGCGTCAAGCCTCCCCCACGCCTGTGTCGGCCCCCGCTGACTCGCCTCGACCCTGGAGCCTGTGGCGCGGTCACGCCCTGGTGGTGGGGCCAGGGGGCATCGGTCAGGCCCTGCTGGACGCTCTGCCGGAGCGGGCTCCGCACCTGCGCCTGTGGTCCGCCGGTCGCCAGCGGGGAGACCTGAGGGTGGATCTGGAGGACACGGACAGTCTGGAGGCTTTCGGACAGGAGGTGGCCAGCCGGTTGGCGCCCCTCCGCCTGGTGATCTGCGCCGCCGGGGTGCTGCACGGGGACGACCTGCAACCGGAGAAACGGCTGTCGCAGGTGCGGGTGGAGGCCTTGCGACGCAGCTTCGCGGTCAATGCCTGGGGGCCCCTGTTGCTGGCCCGGGCGGTGGAGGCCGCTCTGCCGCGGGAGGAGCCCTGCCATCTGGCCAGCCTCTCCGCCCGGGTGGGGAGCATCGGCGACAACCGCCTGGGGGGATGGTACGCCTACCGGGCGGCGAAGGCGGCCCAGAACCAACTCCTGCGCACCCTCGCCCTGGAGTGGCGTCGGCGCCTGCCCCTGGCCTGCGTGACCCTGCTCCACCCCGGCACGACGGCCACCGCCCTCTCCGGACCGTTCCGCTCCTCCGTGCCCGCCTCCCGGTTGTTCACCCCTGAACGGGCCGCAACCCACCTGCTCGACGTGTTGGAAGGTCAGACGCCGGAAACCTCCGGCTCCTTTCTCGCCTGGGATGGTCAGACGGTTCCCTGGTAGGGCCGAGGGAGCGTTTGCTCAGACCCCATGGGCTTGCAACACCTCCAGGGGGATCACCTCCAGCGTGGAGATCTCACAGGCCTCCAGCCGGACGGGGGGGGCCATGCCGTCGTCATGGGCCTGCAGCCAGCGGGCCGCGCAGACGCACCAGTGGTCGCCAGGCTTGAGGCCCGGAAACCCGTAGGCGGGGGCGGGGGTTGTCAGGTCATTGCCCTGGGCCTGGCTGTAAGCCAGAAACCTTTCGCTGACGACACAGCAGACCGTGTGGCGTCCAAGATCGGCCCCGTTGGTGCGACAGGAACCATCGCGAAACCAACCGGTCATGGGCTCGCAGCCGCAGACGGCCAGGGGTTCGCCCAGGACATTGCGGGCGGAAACCGAGGGCGCACTGGAACGGGCTGTCACGGTGATGGGGCGGGGACGTTGGCGAAAGTCTGATGGAGGAAGCGCACAAAATCCATCCAGGTGGTTGACGAGTCGCGGGGGGGAGGCGTTAAAGGTCGTCTAGCACCACCCCCTTCATGAGCTGGGATTTCACCGAAGACGCGGCCTTCCTCGCCCTCTGCGAC
>JBKDTB010000101.1:0-2555 GCA_046340515.1 Cyanobacteriota bacterium
TGGGAATATGCCTGCCGGGCGGGGACCACAACGCCATTCCACTTTGGCAAAACGATCAGCAGCGAGCTGGTCAACTACGACGCCACCTTCACCTATGCCAACGGCCCCAAGGGCGAGTATCAAGAGCAAACGACGCCTGTAGGGATGTTCCCGGCGAACGCCTGGGGCCTGCAGGATATGCATGGGAATGTATGGGAATGGTGCCTGGATTGCTGGCACAAGAGTTATGAGGGAGCACCAACGGATGGGAGCCCCTGGTTGGATGAACAAGCTTTGAATCGTGAAGGGGATGGTGACCAGTATCGGCTGCTGCGCGGCGGCTCTTGGAACCGAGCTCCCGGGAACTGCCGCTCGGCCTACCGCGACGTCTGCTCCCCGGACGTCCGCAGCGTTCATGTTGGGTTCCGTGTCTGTTGCCTCCCCCAGGGCTGTTTTTCTTTACCCTTCAACCCTTTAAATCTTTACTCTTAAGATTTTTCTTTGGCTGTTCGGTTTGCCCCGCAAGACAGGTAGATTACTTTTCAGTTGTGGTTGTTGGTTTTCTGGGGGAAGGCGCCGCAGGCGCCTCGATGTTTGTTGCCCCCGATCCCACTTCCAGCCGGCCTTGGAGTCCACAGATGGCGACCCCGGCTGTTCTGGTCGCTGGACGGGTCAACGGGGGCTCTCGGCCAGGAGCGAAAGCCCCGCTCGGGGCCTCCGCGCTGTCGGCAGACCATGCGGTCCACCGGCTCGTGCGCTCGGCCAAGCGCCGTTTCGTTTGCCCCGTGGGCCGCCTGCCTGAGTAGCCTTCAACCCAGCACCGCTGGAAGGCATGGAAACGGGGTGCGCAGGATGGTTCACCGGCCCGAGGGGCCAAACCCTCTCCCCTGTGCAGGAGCCTGCGGGCGACCTCCCATGCCCCTTTCCCGTGCCATGGCTGGCTCCGCCGCTGGATCAATGACCAACACCGCCCCCAGTGTCACGTTCCTGCTGCGGCAGCCGCGCCAGGTGCAGGGCTACCGCGAAGTCCTGGCCGCCGATCAGCCCCCTGAACGGGCCCTCACCCTGCTCTGGATCCCACCGGGCCGCTTCTGGATGGGTTCCCCCGCCACGGAAGTCGGGCGCAACGACTCCGAAGGTCCCCAGCACCTGGTGCAACTGCAGGGCTTCTTCATGGCGCAAACGCCGATCACCCGGGGCCAGTGGCGGGTGGTGGCGGGATGGGATCCGGTGGAGCGGGAGTTGGAGCCAAAACTTGCTGCCGATTCAATCTCTCGCCAGCGAGAACGGTCGCGCAAGGGCGACAGGGACGTCAATGATGGTCTTGTTGTGGCGGCCAGGCTGCTGAAGGGAGAAGCCGATACGGATCAGCGACCCGTGGAGGATGTGAGCTGGGAGGACGCGACGGAGTTTTGCGCAAGGTTGAGCCAGCGCACTGGCCGCAGGTACACCTTGCCAAGTGAAGCGCAATGGGAATATGCGTGCCGTGCTGGAACAACCACGCCGTTTCATTATGGGCCCACGCTGACCACCGAGCTGGCAAATTACAATGGGTTTTCCACTTATGCCAACGGCCCCAAGGGAGAGTTCAGGAAGCAATCGACGCCTGTGGGGATGTTTCCGGCGAACGCCTGGGGCCTGCAGGACATGCACGGGAATGTATGGGAATGGTGCCTGGATCACTGGCACGAGAGCTATGAAGGAGCCCCAACGGATGGCAGTGCCTGGTTGGATGGGGAAGGGCTGAATCGCAATGAAAACAAGAGGAAGGCAAGGCTGCTGCGCGGCGGCTCTTGGCCCCACGTTCCAGGGCTCTGCCGCTCGGCCTGCCGCTTCAGCAACTCCCCGGACCTCCGCTTCGACGTCGTTGGGTTCCGCGTCTGTTGCCTCCCCCAGGACTAATTCTTTACCCTTAAACTCTTTAGATCTTTACACTTAAATTTCCCCCCCCCCTTGGCTGGTGGCTTAACGGCTTGCCTTGCGGTACTTTGCAGAACTGTTGAGTGGTGGCTGTTGGCTGTTCAGGGAGGGCGCCGCAGGCGCCTCGCCGCTGCCGCTCTTCGCGGATGGTCCCCCCCCGTGGCTGCTGCCCCCAGGCGGAGGGAAGTGCACCGCCACAGCATCGGTTGCGCCCCTGCTCAACCGTTTGCGTCCAGCTCCAACGGCATCATCAGCCGCCAGCGCCCCCGTCTCCACCCCCGTTCCGCATCAGCCACTCCTCCAGATCCTGAGGCCCCGCAAAATCGAGCAGGGCAAGGGCCAGATCCTCCAGCCGAGGCAGATCCAGAGCCTCAATCCGGGCTGTGATCGCTGGCGAGAGGCGGCCGCAGCGGCGCTCCAGCTGCTTCAAAGCCAGGGCGCTGGCTTCGCGCTGCCGCCCTTCGGCGTGTCCTTCGTTACGCCCTTCACGGAGTCCTTCCGCACGCCCTTCCAGGCGTCCTTCTTCAAGCGTTTCTTGAAAGGCGCGGGTGTGGCGCCAGACATCCGGAGAAATGCGAAGTGTGGTCATGATTTCAGCACGGGTGAGGCCCGTGAAGCGTTCGCAAAGAATAGGAAGAATCAACTCCATCCAATCG
>JBKDTB010000102.1:0-2751 GCA_046340515.1 Cyanobacteriota bacterium
GTATGTTGACCTAGTGAAATTCGAAGGCAAACTTGAAAAACGGCTCGATCTATCTGCAGTAGTCTCCAGGCTCTAGAGTCGCAGGCTGGTCCAACTGCGGATAGATCGTGGCTGCGCACGATCTATCCTTACTCGTTAGGCATACTACAAACAATCCCACTTGGGGCACCCATTTAGGGGCACGGGATGAATCTGAAACCCACTACTCCGCAATGGATCTACTCCGCTGAGTGACCTTTGATGATGGCTGCAAACCTATTGCAGTGGCCCCAACAAGACCCATCTCAGGCTTAGAGAACCGACCAAGGAACTACTGGTAATGTCATGGGATCACGTGCACCATAACCACTCCTTGAACTGATTCCATAGGGGAAGTGATCCAGTTAGGGCTGAACAGATGAAGGCCACGTGAGAAAAGTATCAGGTGTGTTTCGTATTTCAAAATATGACGAGACGGTTCATTTGCTGAAGGGCGAGAGTCTACAGAAAAGGAGCCTCTTAAGTCAATCACCATGGCCTGTACATTTAGACCAAACGGCAAACTATTTGGACTGGTCGCTACAATTGCGTTCTGCATAGCCAACCAACAAGCCTCTAAGGCCCAGCAACCCCCACCTTGCAGGTCGATATCAAATCCAATGCCAGGAACCGTGTGCTTTACAGAGCATCCTTTTAGTCAGCGCCAGAGAGATGAGGGCGGAACAAGGGAATGGCCATTCATCCTTGAACGATGGGCGCCCGATTGGGTGATTGTTGACTGGAGAGTCATACGTGATGGCGGATTTGGCACAGTTATAAATCCAACCGGAAGTATCGTAAGCAGCAATGGAAACGCAAATATAATCTCCACAGCTCGTAGATCAACACAGGAGCTTATGCAAGTCAAGAATAGACTTGAGGGCAAATATGCCGGATGCGCAGGCCCTGGGTGCTTTGAGATCAAAAGCACACTTGATAGCCTAAGCCGTGAGGTAAATCAGCTCGAAAATATCACAAGCTCTGCAGTCTCGGCGGGTGGGAATGAGAAAATCAGATTTGTAAGCACAACATATGTCAATTGCTATAACGTCAATTATGTTTTAGGGAAGAAGAGAGTTTGCGAAGGGGGTGCATCGCTTGAAGGCCGAGTCCTGCTCTATCAGCGATTTTTAGGCAACACTGGCCAGATTCAGGCAAATACCTCAAGTTTGATCAATCAGGCGTACGCAGTTCTGAATAAACCGATTAACCCGCCGCCGAACCAGAGTCCAGCAGGCTACCCATATCAAGGTGGAGATGGGTACACACCTCCTATACAGACGAATCAATGCCAATGCGCCCCTGGCGAAGCACTCCTTGTATGCGCTGCTCGGCTGTTGATCACATGCCCGGGACGATAGTGAGACATTATTGAGACAGCTGGCCAGTACACTCAGGGTTTACTTAGTGATTCCGCTATAACTATATAGACCTCCATCGGGACATGCATCATAAGTATACTTATTTGGCCTTGATGATATAATTTTCACAAGCCGCCTAAATCCGCATACCATGCTCACAATATCAGGCTAATAGGTGATGGTATTGGCAAGCGATTATAGAAAGATGAAAAGAATCTATAAACCTGGCAGGCAATCTCAGCGCGTGTATTCGTTCCAATCGAGTCTTCTGTTAATATCTGTTGCACTTGTAGATGCAAGGGGTTTGCTCAAGTACAATCACTTATGATTTCGACACTTGGTTGTTATGAAGTATGAAATTGATTACAAAGAGATGCCGGATTGGCTTCCGCCAGTTCCACTTGGCATCTGGCTCTTTCTTGACCACTCTGAAGCCTGTGCAATCACAGATGGGCGCGTAGTTAGCGAAATTATTAAGATGTTGCCTGTTACTTGGTGGGCGGCGGCTCTGGCTGTAGTAATCTACGCACAGGCTGCCTATATCAGAAAAAAGAATGAGGACTCTGGATCTAAGGGTGTAAAGATCCTCTATCACTTTGCGGTTGGTGTTATTGTTGATGTAAAGAGACGTGGACGGGGTTCCTCTCCATGTCCAGCCAGCTTTACGGATGCAAGCGTAAAGGAAGAAGTGGCTTCGCTACGCCTACCCCTCGTAGAACCCACAAACGAACAGCTTGAAAGCCTACTTTCTGATGCAGAAGGATATATAGATTAATTAAATTGAATAGTTAAACTCTCTACAAATTAAGTTTAGGCGCCAGAAAAGTAATCCTCCCCAAATAATTAGTGAAAGCAAGTAGAAAAGGTGAAAGCTTCAAGCCTATAATTAAGTCTGTCAATAATACCAGGAATTTGCCGTTATCACTTGAATGCCTAAGGAGCCTCTGGAAAACCATGAATCAGCCTTGGTGAAGCGCCGAGATCCCAGTTGGAGCCATCTGCACTGCCGGCGGCGGGAGGGTTTTCCAGAGCTTCCCTAACATCATCATCCACCCGACCCGCTCCAAAGGCTATGCCCTTCTGCCTGGGCACCTGCGGGCGGGTCATGATAAGCGTTGGACTCAGCCGCTGCGCGGCAGATTCAAGAAATAAGCATAGATCATCACCTCCGTTGTGAGCCATTCGGCTTGCACCAAGGATCAGTTTTGTTACCTGGAGATAAGGAGATCGCAAATCCTTCTGCTGTCTGATCCAGCAGGGAAGACACTTGGAGGTGCCCATTGAAGCATGGGCCATTCCACCCTTCTTCCTTGACGGAAGCTGTTGCTATGGATTCATCCGAACTGGAACGCTTTCAGCCTCTTTATGAGGA
>JBKDTB010000103.1:0-3380 GCA_046340515.1 Cyanobacteriota bacterium
GATCTGATTGGCGCCATGAGTGCTCTTAATGGATTAGGTCTTCAAACAAATATAATAGCGAGCTTTCTTTGCCGGGATCAAAAAAGGTCTTTCAGTAGTGATGAAAGAATATAATACGAGACAAGATGTAAAATCAAAATATAACAGTGCGTTTGATTCAAAAGAATTTTTCTTGATTACCCAGCTCGCTCCGCACTGGGAGGCCTGGCCATGTAAGAAAGTACATAACTGCTAGTCCAGTCATGGTGAGCAGCGGCATCCAGCTTCAAAAGGGCCTCTCCCTCCTTGAGTTCCAACGGCTCTATGGCACCGAGAAGCAATGTGAGGCCTGTCTCGCGTCAAGCCCATTGGCCGGTGGCGTCAATCAAGTTGGCCGGTGAGGGCCGTGGCTGGGTTTTGAGGTTGTCGCGGGCGACAATCTGGTGCCGATGATGTGACATCGGCACCAACCAGATCTAAAAGTCCTTGGTGGCACTGGGTTGTTGTGATCGGCACCAGGCGTCAACTCCATTGGCCGGTCACTCACAAACTCCTGCCCCACCATGCCGCGTAGCGCCGGAGCCCGCGGACTCCACAGTCCGCGGGCAGCGCGCAGCCCACCACCAGGTCGGGTGACCATCGGCACCGGCTTGACGCCAAGCGACAAGTAGCACCGTTCATGCCTCAGCTCTTGCGACGGGCCTTGCTGCGCTGGCTGGCTTGTTGGCGACGATGGCTAGCGCCATTGATCTCTACGATATGGCAATGATGCACCAGCCGATCCACGGCTGCCACCGTCATGGCGCCGTTGGGAAAGATCTCCTCCCAGGCTGTGAATGGCTGGTTGGCGGTAATCAACATAGAGCGGCGCTCATAGCGGTGGCAGATGAGTTCGAACAAGACGCTGCTTTCCTGCTCATCCCGCCGCACATAGCCGATGTCATCAATAAGAAGAAGCGCCCAACGATCCAGGTGCTCCAAAGCGGCTGGGAGAGCAAACTCCGCACGGGCTTTCTGCAACTCCTGCACCAGGGTCGTGGCGGGATAAAAGCGGCAGGGCTGATCTCGACCAATCTGCGCAATGGCCATGCCGATGGCCATGTGAGTTTTACCTACACCGCTGGGGCCAAATAGCAACACATTCTCCCCACGCTGCAGCCAGTCACTTTGGCGACTCAAGCTCTCCAGCTCCTTCCAACTATCCGCCTCAATTCGTCCATTTGGATCATAATCAGACAGGAGCTTGCTCCAGGGCAACTGTGCTGTTCGCAACAACCTCTGTTGACGCGATTGTTGCCGTTGTTCCCCCTCCTGTTCGCAGAGGGCAAATAAAAACTGACTGTGACTCCACCCCTCCGCCTCCGCCTGGGTAGCGAGGCTTTGCCAATGGGAGCGAATCCAGGCTAACTTCAGTTGTCGCAATAAAGCCGGCAGTGCTGCCTCCGCCGCTGGACGGGGGAGAGAAGCTGAGAAGGTCGTCATAGCTTTGCAGTGGGTGTTGATCAATGTTTTGAGGCGGCAGGGGCCGATGGGGCGGCAGATCGAATTGTTTTTGCAGCGCTGCCAGCGTCAGCCCTTGCTGCTGGTGGGCCTTCTCCAGCCAGCTGAACACAGCCTCGTAGCCCGCCAATCGGCAGCCCACATGCAGGGCCTCCACCATCAAACGAGCCGCCATATCACGGTCGCCACCATGGCGCAGCTGTTGCCAGAGCTCCCACCATTGTTCATTGGGAAATAACTCCCGTTGATAGCGGCAATGGAGCAAGGCCCTAGGCTTACGTCGCAAGGAATCAATCAGATGATCTAAATGGATGCACCACGCACGTCCATGCCGCTCCTGGCCGCCGTGCAAGCGGGCCATCTCGTAGGTGAGTTCCTGTCCCAACAGGATTTGTAGCCGATCATGATAGATTTTTACCGTTACTTGGGCGTCAATCAATCTCGGTGGCAATGAATACACCACACGTTTTACCTCAATTGTGCTAGTGCGTCGCACCTTGAGCTGCTTGATCTCATAATCGGCAAAGCGATAAGCTGGCAAAGGCCTCAATGCCAGTCGTTCTTTCTCAAGTCGACTCTTCCGAGGACGGTTATATTGTGCATTGACCTCAGATATGAAAGCTTGATAGTCTGCTACGGTCTCAAAATCCGTGCTATCGCGCAACAACAGCGCCTGTTTAATCCGCTTCTTGAGATGGCCATGTGGGCTTTCAACACGGCCATTCTCATGGGCTACACCACGATTGTTGCGGCTGTAAACCAAACCATAATGGCTGCAGAGTGCGAGATACCGGCTGGTGACATCCACAGTGAAATGGCCCTGGCGGTTGCGGCTGGCCGCCGACAGCCGATCCGTGCGCAGTTCCCCTGGCACCCCGCCGGAGGCAGCCAGGGCATTCTGCAAACCTTCTGAAAGAGCTACAAAACTCTCACCACCCTGCACCAGCTGCGCATAACTCCACCCACTCCATGCTAAGCGGTAGTGAAACAACAGATGGGGAAATGACTTCCCTCCAATTGTCACCTCAACCCCCTTGAGCTGGGTGAAATCACAGAAGGCGATCTCTCCGGGCGCATAGGTCAAGGGGAACATCACCTCCGGCCCAGGCCCCTGCAGCATCTTCCATTCCCTTACCCGCCGCTGCAGCGTTCGGTGGGCAGGACTCCAGTCCACATCAGGCTTTTCCCTTTGCAGATGTTCCAAAAGGGTGATTGGTGTCAGCTCTGGCGCTCGCCGAAGCAGAGGCACCAGCTCCTCCTCCCACACCCCCTCCAGCGGATCCGGCCGCGTGCGGCCACGGGATTGCCCCGCCTTGGGCTGCAGTTCATCCGTTTCAATCCGGCGGGCACTACGCACCGAGATGCCCGCCGCTGCCGCAGCCGCTTCCGGGCTGCGGCCGGCTCGTCGTTTGGCCATGAACAAATTCCGTTGGTGACTCGTCAGTGGTGCTGGCATCCCCGGGCCCTGCGCATCGGCGCCAGGGTGGCCAGTTCCTCATCCCACCGGCCAACGAGCTTGTCGCCGACCGGCCAACTTCATTGTCGCGGAACATGGTGCAGAGGCTGTGGCGGACGGTTAAGTACGAGGAGGTCTATCTGCGCGCCTACAGCGATGGCTGGGAGGCAGAAATCAGCCTGGCCCGCTTCCTGTGGAGGAACTGCCATGTAAGGCCGCACAGCTCACTGGGAGGCAAAACTCCCAATGAGGTCTATAATGAAATCGAACCCTGTCCTTCCCGTCCAGGGTTAACGATGTCAGGGGCCGGAACTGTCCAGTAAAAGGAACCCACCTCAGCAAGTAGCACCGTCGCCGATGCCATGTCCCGCCGCTGTGCACTTTTCTTGTGCCAGCTGGAATTGATCTTACTGGATTCTTTGTAAGTGGAATGCTTGAGCCAACC
>JBKDTB010000104.1:0-8536 GCA_046340515.1 Cyanobacteriota bacterium
GGATTCGCGCTCCCCAGCCGCCCGGCACACAAAAATGAGGATCTAAGCTGAATCTCGACCTCCAGGCCCACTTCATGCCCCTCAGCGCCGCGCGGAAGGGTCAACGGCTTCGCCTCCTCTCCCTCCCCAGCCATCCAGCCCTGCGTCAGCGCCTCCATTCCATGGGCATTCAGCCGGGGGCTGAAGTGGAGGTGCTGCGCCGGGGGTTTCCGGGGGGAATCCTGCACGTGGCCTGCGGGATGCTCGAATTCATGGTCCGCCAGGATCAGGCGGCGGAGATGAAGGTGGCTCTGATCCAGGCCCAGGCCAGCTGATCAGGCTCCGGGAGCCCTTTCACCACCTCAACGGACCTTCCCTCCCGACGCCACCAGCTTCCCCCTCAGGACAACCCGGTGAGCCAGTGGCCTCCTTGATAGACCACCAGGGCCAGGGTCCAGGCCAGACCAAGGGACCACCCCAGGGAGGTGAGAGCAAAGACCCGACTCTTGGATTCCTGCAATTGGGCGGCGATGGTCCCCAGGCAAGGGGTGTAGAGCAGCACAACGGTCATGAAACTCAGCGCCTGACGAGGCGTGATCGCGTCGCGCACGCTGCCGGCCAGGTTGGCTTCCGTGGTGCGGTAAATCACCGCCAGCGCCCCCAGCAGGATCTCCTTGGCGATGAAGCCGAAGAACAGCGACACGCTCAGCTGGGGGTTCAAGCCGATGGGACCCAACACCGGGTGCAACAGGCGGCCGATCCCTTCCGCCAGCGTCGGCTGGCCCGTAGCCACGGCGCCGGGGGGGAAATGGGTGAGAAACCAGATGGCGGTCGCCCCCACAAGAATGAACACTCGCGTGGTGACGAAGAAATTCAGCATGGAGGTCCAGCCCCGCCGCAACACGGTCATTCCGCTGGGGGCGCGATAAGGCGGCAGCTCCAGCACAAAGGCTTCCCGGCTGGGATACACCCGTTTGAAGATCAGGCCCGTGATCACCGCCGCCGCGAAACTCAGCAGATAGAAGCAGAACAACACCAGCCCCGGCGCCCACCATGGCTGGGAGAAGAACACCCCCACCAGAAACACAAACACCGTCAGCCGGGCCTGGCAGAGGGCAAAGGGAATGCAGAGCATGGCCAGCAAACGCATGCCCCGATCTCGAATCACCCGTGTGCCCATGATCGAGGGCACATTGCAACCAAATCCCATTACCTGCAGCACAAACGACCGGCCATCCAGCCCCAGCCAGCGCATGAAGCCATCCATCAAAAAAGCCGCCCGAGGCAAATAGCCCGAATCCTCAATCACCCCGATCAAGACATAAAAGAAAAAGATCAGCGGCATGAACGTCGCCACCGTGCCCACCCCCAGCCAGAGCCCATCGATCAGAAAACTGCGCAACATCTCCGGCGTCCCCAGCGCTGACAGAACCGGCTCCAGCACCCGGCTCTGCACCCCGTCGAGCAGCAGACCCAACACATCCTGAATCGGGGTGGTCACGCCATAGAGCAACTGGAACACCAGCAACACCAGCGCCAGAAAGAGCACCACCCCCACCAACGGATGGAGCAGCACCCGATCCACGGCGCGGGAGCGTCGATTCGTCACCCCGGCCGGCAGTCGCACAAACCGCGCCACCAGATCCCGTTGGAGCGCGTCTCTCTCCTCCTGGTCCAGATCTGGGGGCCCCATCCTCCCTTCCCCGCTCCCTGCGCCCTTCGCCTGAAGCGCCCCCAGGTGGTGCAGCTCCACGATCAGGGCCTCCAGGCCCTGGCGCCGTTTCGCGCTCACAGGCAGCACGGGCACGCCCAACGCCGCCGACAGGCCCCCATGGTCGATGGCGATGCCGAACCGCTGCGCTTCATCGCTCATGTTCAACGCCACCAGCAACGGCAGCCCCAGGGCGCGGATCTGCAACACGAGCCTCAGCTGGCCGCTGATCTGGCTGGCGTTGAGCACCAGCACCACCACCTCCGGAGGGCTGTTGCGCAGAAACCGCTGCACGATGGCTTCGTCTTCGCTGCTGCCCGTGAGGTCATGGATGCCGGGCAGGTCCACCAGTTCGAAGGGCTGGCCCAGCGCATCGGCCGGGAGGGCACCCCGCAGCAGCTCGATGGTCAGCCCGGGCCAGTTGGCGATTTGGGCGTTGCCTCCCGTCAGGGCATTGAACAGGGTGGATTTGCCCGTGTTGGGCAGACCCAGCAGGGCCACGCGCACTGGAGCCGTGGCCACCTTGGACCGCGGCTCCGATCCACCGTCATGACAGGAGCGCTTCACACCCGCAAGCGAGGGCGACGACGAAATCGACAGTACTGCCGATCGGGGAAGCCAAGGGCCTTCGAGCGGTGAACGCCTTCACTCATGGGGTTTCTGCAGACGCATGCGGGCCGACACCTGAGCCTCCGGATCCACCCCCTCAAAGGTGGGAGGCAGCCAGACCCGCACGACCAGCAGCAGGGCCGCCGTGGCGAGAAACAGGCACACCGCCAAAATCTGTTGCCACTCCGTTTCCAATACGCCGTTGACGATCACCTCGCGCAACACGGACACAATGGCGATCTCAACAGAAACACCGATCGACACCCGCTGCTCCTGCAGATAAATGATCAGCAGACGAAACAGCTCGACCAGGATCAGGATGAAGAGGATGTCGGCCGTGATGGCATGGAATTCCGGCGTGGAGAGCAAGGAAGAGAAAATGGCTTTCAACTGCAGCGCCATCACGCAGAACAGCCCCAGACACAGGGAAACGGCGATCAGATCCTGCACAGCCTCCAGAGCCTGAACAATCTGTGGACGACGAAAGATCTGATGCCAGGGAAAAATCTTCGTTGGCTGGGGATCCGGCTGGGTTGGCTCTTCCTCCAGGCAAGGCAAGGGTCTGGGGGGAGACTCCGTCATTGGATCCTGGGAACTTGCTTGGCTGCCAAGAAGCTTATGAAGTGGTGTCCGGGCAGTCAATCACCGATGAATGGCTCTTTCTGATCGCAGTGATTGGACAAACAGGGGGTGCGGTCGGGCCGGCGCGCGCTGAAGGCTGCGCCAGGATGGCCAACGCACAGCACCCGAAGCCCATGGCGGCGAACCATCCGCAGGCAGCCGGGGGGGCTGATCAGGTGCTGGGCCCGGAGCCCTTGACCCTGCCGCCAGGGGTGCACCATCTCTGCACCTGTGGCCGTTCGCGCCACGGCTGGTGGTGCGACGGCGCCCACCTGGGCACCGGGCGGATCGCCTTTGAACTTCAGCTGGACAAGGAAGAGACCGTGTGGCTCTGCCGCTGCGGTCGCTCCCGCCGCCATCCCTTTTGTGATGGCCGCCACTCCATGGGCGAAACCGGGCCGGGGAGCGTGCGTCCCTGGTGGCGCCGGTGGTTCTGAGGCGGCCCGGACCTCAGCCCCCGGACGCCGTCGCCGTCGCCGTTTCCCCGCCGCCGATCACCAGGCGCAGCAGGATCGGCGCCAGAAAGGTCGTGCCGATGACCATCAGCAGAATCGCGGCCTCCAGGGAGGGAGTGAGGATGCGGGCTTGGCTTCCCAGGCCAAGAAAGATGAGACCCACTTCGCCTCTTGGCATCATCCCCAGCCCCACCACCAGGCGGTTGCTGGGCTCCCGGCTCAGATAGCTCCAGCCGGCCGCCACCTTGCCGAGGATGGCCACCACCAGCAGAAACACCGCCACGATCAGCCCCTCCCGGTTGGCGGGATCGAAGGGGTTGAGCACCGAGAGATCCATGCCGGTGCCGATCAACACGAAGAACACCGTCGCAAAGAGCGCCACCAGTGGTTTGACGGCCTTGTCGATGTCGGCCGTGTGTTTTGAGGCGCTGAGGATCAGGCCTGCGGCGAAGGCCCCCAGGGCCGCCTCCAGACCGATCGCCTGGGCGGCAAAACAGCAGAGCGTCAGCACCAGAAAGCTGGCCACCGTCACATCCCCCGGCGCCTTCAGCCGATCCACCACCCAGTCGAACAGTGGCGCCGCCATGCGGCTGAGCACCAGGGCCACCGCCACGAAGGCAACCGCCGCCAGGCACAACCGCACCAGCGGCCCGGCGCTGAACGATCCCCCCCCGACGATCGCCACCACCACAGCCAGGATCACGATGCCGAGAATGTCATCCAACACGGCGGCGCCGATCACGATCTGGCCCTCCCGCCGCTTGAGCCAGCGCAGTTCGCTGAACACGCTCGCCGTGATGCCGATGGATGTGGCCGTCATCGCCGCCCCGGCAAACACCGCCGGGATCAGCGGCACATGGAACAGAGACACGAGGCCCGCCGTGCCCAGGAGAAACGGCAACACCACCCCGGTCACGGCCACCGTGCTGGCCTGCCACCCCACTGCCATGAGCTCATCCAGGTCGCTTTCCAGCCCCGTGAGGAACAACAAGGAGAACAACCCGATCTGGGAGACGGCCTCCAAACTCGGGAACGTTTCCCGGTAAACCTCCCGCACGGTGTCCGGGCCGATGCCCGCCAACGACCCCAAAAGGGCCACGGCCGTGTCGTTCAAATGGGCCTGCATCTCCGGCGGCACGATCAGATGCAGCCCTGAGGCCCCCACCAGCACCCCCGCCACCAGCTCCCCCAGGATCGTGGGCAGCTGGAGGCGCACCGTGAGCTCGGAGATGGAGCGGGCCGCCAGGAAGATCACCAGAAAACATCCCACCTGGAGGAGGGTCTCCGTCACCTCAAGCTGGTGCGGACTGGCCTCCAACAGAAGCTGTGGCAGCAAAGGCATCCGGGGGTCTCAGGAAACCGCCGTTATACGTGCGCGAGCGTCAGGGGTGAGGTTCGACCCGTGCCACCACGACGTGCCGCCCGCGATCTGCCCATCGGCCCTAAGCACCCTCGACCAGGCTGAGCTGGCCAGGGCTCTCCCGGCGCCGTGAGGCGCGACGAACGCCGGTTCGGGGGGTGGCCAAACCTGAGCGACGCGAGCCATGCCGTTCCTGGATGGCATCGGCCCGTTCGCGGAAGCCCGGGCCCCGGCGCACGCCCCACACCCGTTCCCTCGCTTCCCGCGCGGCTTGGAGATGGTCCACGATTGGAGCTGGATAATCTGCCCCCAGCACACAGCCCGCAGCCTGTTGTTCCTGTGTGGACATCGTCCAGGGGGTGTGGAGGTGCGCCAGGGGCACGGCCGCCAGCTCCGGCACCCAGCGCCGCACGTAGGCGCCCGCCGGGTCGTGGTCGAGCCCCTGCTTCACCGGGTTGTAAACGCGCACGATGTTGATCCCCGTCGTGCCCGCCTGCATCTGGCACTGGTTCCAGTGGATGCCGGGTTCGTAATCCACGAAGCGGCGGGCCAGCACCAGGCCGCTGTCGCGCCAGTGGATCCAAAGGTGGAAGCTGGCGACGGCCATCAGCAGGGCCCGCATGCGGAAATTGATCCAGCCCTCCGCCGTCAGGGCCCGCATGCAGGCATCCACGAAGGGAAGCCCCGTGCGCCCTTCCGCCCAAGCCGCCAGGAGGGCTGGATCCGTCTGGCGCAAGCCCGCGTAGGCGGGGTGGGCGTCCCGATGTTCCAGCTCTGGCTCGCTTTCCAGCTTCTGGATGAAGTGGCAATGCCAGTGCAGCCGCTCCTCAAAGGCTCGCGGCCCTTTCCGACGCCGACTCGCCCACACCACCTCTCGCAGTGACAAGGTGCCGAAGGCCAGATGGGGCGACAACCGGGAGCAGCAGACCCCCGCCGTCAGCGGGCTGGACATCCCCTTGACGTAGCCGCGGCTCCGCTCCGTCAGAAAACTCTCCAGCAGGGCGACACCCGCCTGGCGTCCTCCTGGCGACCGGCCGGGGCAGGGGTCGGAGGGCAGGGCCAGATCCGTTTCCGTGGGCAGGCCCCCGGGGGGCAGGCCCGCCAGGGAGGGATCGGCGACGCCCTCCAACCGCTTGGGGGCCGCAAGGGGCTCTCCACCCAGGCGCTCCTCCCAGCGCCGGGCCCAACCCTCCCGGCTTCCCAGGCGCCGCACCACCCCGGTCTGGGGCACTTCGTGCCAGGGAATGCCGCGGGCGCGGCACCAGGCGGCCAGTGCCCGGTCGCGGGCATAGGTCCAGCCGTTGCCTGTTTCCTCATGGCTCCACAGGGTTGCGATTGACACGCGCTCCGCCAGCTCTGCAAGCACCGGCACCATCTCCCCCACCCGCACGAGCAAGGGAGCCCCCAGCCGCATCAGCTGCTGCTGGAGCTCCGCCAGCGATTCGGCGTAGAAGGCCCACTGGCGGGCGGAGGCATCCGGCTGGGCCCAAAGCTCCGGCTCCACGACCGCCAGGGGCAGCACCGGGCCGCGATCATGGGCCTCCCGCAGGGGCCGATGGTCGTGCACCCGAAGATCCCGCTTGTAGAGAACCACCTGAACGGCCTTCATGGCCGTGACTCTAAGGGAATGATTTGGGTTGCCCCCTCCGCCAGCTGAGGACAGACGTGATCGGAAGGGATGATGGTGGATCAGCCATTGTTTTTGATGGAGGGCATTGAGAATTTCATATAAAATAGGCTGCTTTTGGAGGGGGGCAGGGCTTTGATCTTGGTTGCAGTTTCAGCTTCGATTTGGTTTCAGTTTAGAATTAGAAATGGTATTGGTATTGGTGGCAGCGATGGCGGTGGCTATATTGATCGCAGCAGTAGCAGTAGCAGAGGCAACAACAGCGACAACTCTAGTAGCTGCTGCTGTAGCGATGAGTGTCTGGAAAACTTCCAGGCCTGAAATTGCCATCAAGACAGGGGCATGAGTCTCGTCCAGTGCCGTGGCCGATGTCCAGGATCATCCTGGCCTTCCATAGCTTCAGTAGAAGTGGCGGGGACAATAGAATTAAAAGTTACAGTTAAAATGTATGATCAGTATCGAGCTTTTTTCTTGTGTAGGACTAAGAACTCTCTGGGGAATATCCTGAACGAGCCATTGCGGACGATGAGATCTCAGATGGGAAGCCCTTCACTCCCGCCAATGGTTGGGATATCTCAAGAAACCCAAAAGAATGGCTTTTGGGTCTCAACATCTGACGAAAATAATGGGAATTCTCGAAGTGGATCAGGTTGGCAGGTCATCGGTATGGTGCTTGTCTGGACAGGTTCAGAACGAGTTGCACCCAGTTGTCAGTAATATTAAATAACTAACCCTTCCATTCCATTGAAGAGGGGGTGAAAGGTGTTGCCGGGAAGCCTCTAATTCAGGCCACGGGAATGGTTTCCACAACCTCGTCTGTCGTCTTCTCGGCAGCCGCTTCAACAGGCTTGGGCTTGGAGAACTGATTTAGAAGATTCTTCCCAGTCACAGAAGAAGCATAGGAATTGGCAATGACAACACCGTAACCAATCGGTCCAACGAGGCTCCGGAGCACTAATCCAGTAATCAGATGGGCTGAACCAGGGAGAATTTTTCCCTCCATGAGCAAGCTGGCACCTGGAATAAAAAGCTCTCCAGCCAGTTTAATGGCATTTTCTTTGATGGTCGCGCTGTTTTTCATTGAGAGATGATCCATTCCAATGCTAATGTAGCCCGATCTGGCCTGAGAAGCAAGATGGACCCTGAAAAAGGCACATCTCGCAATGCCTCTTGAGCCGATGCGACGCTTGGGCAAAAAAATCACCACATATGGATTCACGCGAACTCCCCGAAATGTTGTATTTCCAAACAAGGCAAAAGTCCTGCAGGTGGTCAGTGAATATCGGCTGAGTTTGTCCTGGATGAACGCTTGCTGACGGCTTCGCTCCTTTCGTCTCTTGTGTCAAGACAAAATACGAGATGGTTTCCCTCTCGCTGGAATTTCAGTTGCTTTTAAGGCTGCAGTCCTTAGTCAGTACAAGAATCCAGGAATGGACGCTCCAGGACATCCAGCCCTTTTTTCATGGCGAACCTTTGACCGCCAAGATCACGGCCTCGGCAGCAGAACTTGTCAGCCGCTTAGGATGCGTTTTGCCCAGTTCCGGCCACTCCTCCAAACTACCCTCCAGCTATCATCCAATATCGACCTTGCCAAAGCGCCACCAAAGTGGTCGCATGCACGGAGCCCAGGGCAGCGATCATGATTTCAACTCTTGAGCTGCTGCTGATCAAGCGATTCAACGATGAAGTAGAGATTATTCAGACGTCTTCCGCCTCTTTGATCAAGAGTCCTTGTTTGACTCTGGTGGTTGTTGGAGGGGCGGCTGCATGGGTTGCTTAACCCTATGCATTTTGTTCGCTGCCTCCACTATCTTGCCACCGCATCTGGAACCCAGCAATCATGGATCGGTGTACCAATCTGGATTGCCTTTTTGCCAAGTTTTCCGTTTGGGCATCGTTTTGATTCAGTTGATCGTATTAGAGATGCTTTGGAAAACTCACCCAAGCCTGTTTTCGTTTCCGCGCCGGCCTTGTCCCGACTGAAATTTGCTCGCCAGCCTGGGCAGAGTTCTGCGGTTTTTCAGAATCTCCCCAGTGTCACGTCCCAGAAATCTGCGTGCAAAGGCGATGGAGTTTCTCCAGGATCGAATCTGCGGTCGCAGTCCAGCTGAAAGGCGCTGAATCCTTGTTGTAGTTGGCGATGAAGTGCTCGATTTTGGCGATCAGCTCCTTGA